>JAEUTC010000248.1 GCA_016787985.1 Flavobacteriales bacterium
CGGCCCGTTACGCTAAGGCACCCCGGTAGTTTTGATCCGGGTCGCGCGTGAGCCTGCATTCCGCATGGGCATCCGCGTCCACAAGCCTTACCGCCTTGGCCAACACGAAGAGGAACACCCCGCGCGAAGACGCGGAGACCGTAGCGCCCTCCCGCAGTACTGCGGGACGCAAACGCAAGGAGACGACCGCCGCAGCTGGTGAAGGCCGCTTCGCGCGCTTCAAAGCCTTTTTCACCGATGAGCGCACGCACAAGGTGGGCGGGCTCTTCCTTGTGCTCGGTTCGGCCTACCTGCTCGTCGCCTTCACTTCCTTCCTCTTCACCTGGCGGATCGATCAAGATCTGATCGGTCGTTCGTGGCGCGAGATCTTCAGCCCCGAGGTGCAGGCCGAGAATTGGCTGGGCAAACTTGGTGCGCTCACCGCGAACCAATTCATCTACAAATGGTTCGGCATCGCGGCCTTCGGCTTGGTGTTGTGGAGCTTCTTGGCTGGGGTGCGCATCCTGCTGGGCAAGTGGCTTCTTCCGGTGAAACGCACCTTGGGCTGGACCGCCATGGCCATGCTCTGGTTCCCTACGGTGCTCGGTTTCCTCTTCCGTGGTGAGTACATCTTCCTGGGTGGCGGCATCGGCTTCGCCATCACCAAACACCTGACCGGCCTGCTCGGCAATTTCGGCACAGGTGCTTTGATCGTGTTCGCGCTTGGCGCCTTCATCACCTTCACCTTCAACACCAGCTTCGGTTGGTTGGGCGATGTGCTTGATCGGTTCAAACCGGCCCCGAAAGAAGAGCAGGAAGCAGAGGAAGTTGCTGAAGCCGCTGCGGTGGCCGCTGTGGCCGGTGTGCGCGTGCGTGCCGTGAAGCCCACCGCCGAGGAACTGGCCGCCGCCGAACAAGTGCTGGCGGAGGAGGACTCGTTTGAGGAGGAAGAGGAGGTGGAAGAGGAGGAAGAGATCGCTTCGCAAAGCCTCGCGATGACCGATGACGCTGAAGAGGAGGAGATGACATCGCCAAGCCGGGCGATGACCGAAGAGCCGGTCGCGCTCGAGTTGGAAAGTGCGCCCATGGAAGTGCTCACGCCCGTGGCTTCGCCGGTGATGAGCACATCCGACGGCTTGGAGACCGAGGTGGATGGCATGAGCGTAACCGCTGGGGCAGCCGATAAGGTGTTGAGCGAAGATCAGATCGAAGAGAAGCTGAAGGAATTCGGCGAGTACGACCCCACCCTGGACCTCAGCAGCTACGAGTTGCCGCCGATCGACCTGCTGGTGGACCACGGCACCGGCGAGCTCACCGTGACGCGCGAAGAGCTGGAGGCCAACAAGGACCGCATCGTGCAAACGCTGGGCCACTACAACATCGGCATCGACAAGATCAAGGCCACCATCGGGCCCACGGTCACCTTGTACGAGATCATCCCGCAGGCCGGGGTGCGTATCAGCAAGATCAAGAACCTGGAGGACGACATCGCGCTGAGCCTC
Source organism: Flavobacteriales bacterium (assembly GCA_016787985.1). Taxonomy (GTDB): domain Bacteria; phylum Bacteroidota; class Bacteroidia; order Flavobacteriales_F; family PHOS-HE28; genus PHOS-HE28. The sequence goes on from JAEUTC010000248.1 coordinate 1,482, forward strand.
GCCGCACTGGGCATCCGCATCATCGCGCCGATCCCCGGCAAAGGCACCATCGGTATCGAAGTGCCCAACAGCAAACCGCAAGTGGTGGGCATGCGCGGCGTGATCGCCAGTGAGAAGTTCCAGAACAGCAGCATGGACCTGCCGTTGGTGCTGGGCAAGACCATCAGCAACGAGATCTTCGTCACCGACCTCACCAAGATGCCCCACCTGCTCATGGCCGGTGCCACGGGTCAGGGTAAGTCGGTGGGCTTGAACGCGATCCTCGTCTCGCTGCTGTACAAGAAGCACCCCAGCCAGATCAAGTTCGTGCTGGTGGATCCGAAGAAGGTGGAACTGACGCTCTTCAACAAGATCGAGCGCCACTTCCTGGCCAAACTGCCGGGCGACAGCGACGCCATCATCACCGATACCAAGAAGGTGGTGGCCACGCTCAACAGCCTGTGCATCGAGATGGACGAGCGCTACGAGCTGCTCAAGGATGCGCAGGTCCGCAACATCAAGGAGTACAACGCCAAGTTCATCAGCCGTCGCCTGAACCCGGAGAACGGGCACCGGTACCTCCCCTATATCGTGTTGGTGGTGGACGAGTTCGCCGATCTGATCATGACGGCCGGTCGCGAGGTGGAAACGCCCATCGCCCGCCTGGCCCAGCTGGCCCGTGCCATCGGCATCCACCTGATCATCGCCACGCAGCGTCCGAGCGTCAACATCATCACCGGTACCATCAAGGCCAACTTCCCGGCGCGTATCGCCTTCCGGGTCACCAGCAAGATCGACAGCCGCACCATCCTCGATGCCGGTGGAGCCGATCAGCTCATCGGCCGTGGCGACATGCTCCTGAGCACCGGCAACGACCTCATCCGCATCCAGTGCGCCTTCGTGGACACGCCCGAAGTGGATAAGATCTGCGACTTCATCGGCAACCAGCGCGGCTACCCCGATGCCCTGCTCCTACCCGAGGTACCCACCGAAGATGGCGAAGGCGGCGTGGACCTGGACGACGGCGACCGCGACAGCATGTTCGAGGAAGCCGCTCGTTTGGTGGTGCAGACGCAGCAAGGTTCCACGTCGTTGATCCAGCGCAAACTGAAGCTCGGCTACAACCGCGCGGGCCGTATCGTGGATCAACTGGAAAGCGCCGGTGTGCTGGGTGCTTTCGAAGGCAGTAAAGCCCGTCGTGTCTTGATCCCGAACGAGGCGGCACTGCATGCGCACCTGAATGGAGGTGTGCCGGCTGGGCCTGGGGTGGGGGGATTTTGAGGGTTCCCCAACTCTAATGGAAATCCGAGGAAGATGGAAATGACTGCCGAAGAACTGAACCATTTAGAGTATCAGAGAACGGACCTGTCAGTCCATATTCCACCGGAGTGCGATCTCATACACGAGTATTTGGAGGATGCGACGTTGGTAGGAAACAAAGTGCTCGAGGTAGGACCTGGTAATGGTCGTACTGTAACGTACTTGTTGGAGCAAGGTCTTACTGTCGATGTTCTTGACCACAGTCAAGAAGTGCTTGATGCCCTTGTCACGAATCTTGTGAAGTATCAAGTACCGTCCGATTCGCTGAAGATTACAAAGGCAGACATCGTGACAGCCGAGTTGGGTGAGTCTGTCTACTCACTCGTATCCGTATCTCATGTGCTTCATTTTCTACACTTCAATGCTATCCCAGTCGTGCTGAGCAAAATCAAGCAAGCACTTGCTCTTGGAGGGATACTATTTTTCCGGGGACACTCTTCCAATGACCCGCACGCTCCGGAGGTTGGAGACTATGTAAAGCACTTTTTCAGCCAAGAAGACTTTAGGTGGTTCGAGGAGAATGGATTCAAGCGTCTGTACTTTTCCGAGGTCCGTTGTAGAAGTTCTGTTCGTAGTGCACGATTTCGTTCATCAGCAGAAGGATTTCCAGAGGATTTTGATTACTATTTGGAGGGAGAACAAGTCCATTTCGATGCAGTCTTCCGCCGAGACAGGTAGTTCCGTGCCTGTACATAGTACTTGCTAGGGGAGCTAAGGGGCACCTGGACCTAATTCATCCCGAACTAAGAGGCATTGTTGCGCACTTGAATAGGGGTGTATTTGCCGGCTGGGCTTGGCGTAGGACGATCCTGAACCACTATCTTTGAAAGGTCATGGACTACTCCAAGATCATCACGATAGACCCTGCGATCCGAAGTGGTAAGCCCTGCATCCGGGGAATGCGCATCACGGTGGGTGATGTGCTCGAATACCTGGGTGGTGGTATGTCCATTTCCGAGATCCTTGCAGATTTCCCTTACCTCACGGAAGAGGACATCCGAGCATGCTTGGCTTACGCGGGCGATCGTGAACGCAGGCTGCATACGATCCCGCCTGCAGCGTGAAGTTCCTGATCGACCACAACCTCTCTCCTACCCTCGCGCTTCATCTCAAGGACCGCTATCCGGGTTCAGTGCATACCATGGACCTTGGCTTCGACCGTACCGCGGATCATGCGTTGTGGCACTATGCCCGTGACAATGGTTTCAGCATACTCACCAAAGACACGGACTTCGAGCAATTGAGCTTACTGCGCGGTGCACCGCCCAAAGTGATCTGGCTTCGTATCGGCAATTGCACGACCCTTCAAGTGCTCGGCTTGTTGGACCGACATCATTCGGACATCGGAGATTTTGAACGGGATGAGGAACGGTCGTTACTGGCACTTGGGCCAAAGTGAACCCGAACGAGATGGCACTGAGCGCATCTGAATGGTGGTGTGCCTGCTGGGCCGGGGGTTGGGGGAGGCTTTATGTAGGCGTGGCTGGGAGGTGGAAGATCCTGAGCAGCTTCCCTACTCCACTGTAGGTGGAATACTCCGTTCTAAGAGGATGGGCATCACATCTTCCTGTACTCCATGTCCATGTGCGCTTGGCACCCGTTTAGAAACCTATCACCACCGCTGCGACTTGTTGCTATTGCTCAGAGGTGTAGATCTGCATCAGTCGCAACCGTTCCTCTTTGCCGGCAATACTCTGCTTGATGACGGTGAGCATTTCTTCAAGCCCAGTGCGCTTGTTCTTCATGGAATACTCACCACTGCTGTAACGCAGCTTCATGGGACTCTTGGGTATTTCACGTAAGCTGCTCACGAACACGTCTAAATAGCGTAGGCCATTGGTCTGATCGAAGATCGACTTCAGGTCAGTGGTCGCAGTTTCTTCATACGCTTCGGCCGTGCGTTCTTGTTCCCGCAATTCACCATAGTCACAATAGACGAATTCGATCTCGTCCACCTGCTCGTCCTTGAACAACTCATAGTATCGCGGGTCAAGCACATGTAGTTCCGTGCGCTCCCCCTTGGCGAACGTTGGAAATGCAGCGAAATACTCCAGTTCAGTCAGCTTAAGATACCGGTCCAGCGAACGGTTCTTCTCATCAGGCAAGGAGACGACACGACGCCCGGGCACCTTCACGGAGAGCGAATCGGCGAACCGCGCGAATTGTGAGTGCTCAACATCATCGCCCACTCGAACGGGAACGCGGTCACGACCCTGCCGGATGTACGCACGAAGGCCGCTGAAGACCAGCAGTTTCTTCGGTCCAAAGCCTGATCGGACCTTGTTCTTCAGCATATCCAACGCGAACGCTTCGTGCCGCGCCGGACTTTGGAGATAAACTGTCAAGATCGAATCCCTCACCATCCGATCATTGTAATTCAGCAAAGCCATCGAAAGTCGACATTCGTTGCATCCGAGCAGTTCGCCCAGTTGCTGGAAGAACTCATAGGCTTCGCGATATGTGATGAACTTCAGTTCTTCTTTCCAATAGAACCGAGCCTGGATGTGCTTGTACATCTGGGGAGCGATACACATGACCTCCGTATCGAAGCTTTCGAACAAATGTGCGGTCGATCGTTCCACGTAAAGCTTTCCAGGCTCTGGGCTGGCTGCATAAAAGTCGTCCATGATGAAACGCTTATCCCACATATCGACATCCAAATAGCAGGCTCGACGGACGGCCTCCATCAGGTACCAGATGTACAGTGGTTCGTCTGGCTGGAAAATGTGGTAATTGAATGCGGTCCGTATGCACTCGGAATAGTCCATACCCTGCAACTGGACACGAAGGATCTCGGGCCAACATGCCATGCGCAGACGGGCGAATGCCTCCTTGTCCACCAAGAAACTCGCACCTCCATCCTCCTTATGATTCTCGTAGAACGAACGAAAGGCCTCTAGACGGTCTTCTGCACCCGGATGCGTTGGCCGATACCGGCTACGATGATCGCCGCGCATCCGCTGACGTTGTCTTTCGAGCCGATCCAGCACGTTCAACAGCTCATGCATACCCAGCAAGTCGTAGTCCGAAGCAAGCATCCAGTGAAGGGCGAGTGAATCGGCTTGCACTTCCATCCGGACCGATTCTTTGCTGGCTTGTACCTCTCCGACATCACCGGAGTAGGCTCCCACATCATATCTATAAAACTTCTTGAAACCATGATCAAGGTGGAAATGGGCCAGCTCATGGCACATCACTGCCGCCAGCGATGATTCGTCGTACAACTCACTGAACACTCCGATATTGATGAACATATATCCTGAACTCGTCATACTCGCGTTGAATGAAGCATCACGAACGAGATAGGCATGCACTTTGTTCCCATCGGGAAGATCTGGTGGTATGACCTTTTGCAATACCGAATTGACATGTTCTTCCAGTTCATTCCAATCACTGTACACATAACCGCTGGTGAGGCGTTCGGATATCCCGAATGCTTCACGATCCGCGAAGCGCATGTTGCGTCGTGCATTCCGTTTTTCCATCGGGAATCCGGGGATATGCGGTGAAGGAGGAACCCTGGCAAGGATCTCGCCACGCAAAGCCTCCACATCGATGAAAAAACGTTCCGGTAGCCGATCTTCCAGTGTACGCTCTGTCACAGCAGTTTGGGCAGCAAGACCGAGCGGAAGCACCACAACTAGAATGAGGCAAAACCGGACCGATCCCTTTATCGGCGGAGGTTGATATTGAGTACTCATGTGGCAGTGACCCAATACTAAGGAATATCGGTCAACTCACCTTTTCATAGGGTGTACTTGGGTTAGAGAAGCCTAGGATGAAGTACCAGACACCCGGGTACACCTGGGCTTGTCAGAGGTAGGATCCTTTAGAGAAGATCCACCCTTCCTGCTTCGATCATGCACTTCAGCCACTAGACCTTGCCAGCGCCTTCCGAAGTATACCCTGAACGTCTCAAGTCCACCACCCTACTACACCCAAAACACCACCGCTCCCTTTTGAACCAGATGAACGGGAAACCCAGCAAGAGCAAGCCCCACGCGAAGAGTTTGCGTGAGAAGTAGGGTTCGGAGATGTCGGTGGAGCCGCAGTGCGGGCAGGTCACCACGGGCGAGGTTCCCTTTGGGTTCACCATCCCCAGAAATAACGTTTGCAGAAGATAGTGGTGGTACCCGATCGCAGGGTAAGGAACTCATTGTCCACGGTGATCAGGAAGGGCGCACCGTACACGGCTTCGTGAGCCACCAATTCCTCGAGGAGCAGCTTACCGTCTTGGATCGACCAACTGGCGGACTGGCGCTCGGTATCCAAGCCGGGTAAGACCACCGCACCGTTCTTGTTGAAGGAGATGCGTTCAGGGCAATCCATATAGAGCACCACAAGGCCCCCATCGCTGGTGCTTCTTACCTCCAGGTCCTTGCCGTTGTGCTGCACGCGCTGCACGCACCAGTCATGCGCGGTGATGCGCTCGGCCAAGGTGGGTTGTGCGCTGATGGCGATGGGCACGATGACGATGATGAGTACGATGGCGATGAGCACCAGCAAGCGCGCCGCCAAGAGTTCGATGCGACCAAGGAGCGGGATGGAGCGCGTGATGCGGTCCAGCTCCAACCAGACCCCGGCATCTTCCGGTGGTCCCTCCTGCAAATAACCCGCTTCGCGCAGGATGTTCCGTGCTTGTTCCACATCGGCGGCACGCACTTGCAGCTTCACGCCGCCGACCGCGTTGGAGTACAGGTTGTACACCTGCACGGTGAGTTCATCCTTCAAATGCGTCTCGATGCCGGCATCCTCCAACAGGCCGCGCGGCACCACGGCATCGGTGGGCCAGGTGAAGTCGGCGATGGTGATGAAGGTTTCCAGAGGCCGGAACAAGTGGAGTTCCAAACTTAGCCAGGATCATTAGCTTAGCACAAACAGAGGCCATGAAAGGGAACATCACACTCGGGATGTTGGTCATCGCGATCTCTACTTCAGCTCAGATCCAGAACGGGAGTTTCGAGAGCGGTGGCGCTTTTAATACGAACGGATGGACACCGACCTCTTGCGCGGTGATAGGATCCACGACCGATGCGCCGGATGGCGACCATGCGCTGGTGATGGCCTCTTCCAGCGTGAATGTGTGCAACTACGCCGTGGACAGCAATCGGCTGGTACAAGTGCTTCCGTGGGTGAACGACGGTGATCTGCTTCGCCTACAATGGTGGTGGCATAAGGGGAGTCCGAATGAATACGCCATCGCATGGCTCGGCACCGTGGAGAACGGTGTGTTCACAAGCCAATACTCATTCACCACCTCGGCCAACAACTGGGCGATGTTCACCATGGATGAAGAGATCCAGGTTGGCCCGGGTCAGCAGGCCGCGCTGGCACTTGGTGGGGGCTTCGCACTGCAGGATGGTGGATCGTCCTACTTCGATATGATCGAGGTCTCGCTGGTGACGGGCCTTGCGGAGGATCAAGCGCGCCTGCCCATGCGACCAAACCCGGTGGAGGACATCCTCCTCGTCGACGCGACGGGGTTCCGTGAATTCGTGGTGTTCGACATTTCCGGTGCGGTCCGATACCGTGCATCCGGATCGGAAGGAAGGATCGGGGATGGGCAAAAGCTGAATGTGGAGCACCTTCCCCCGGGCACCTACATCTTGGAAGCTCACGGCCTGGATGGGGTTCAGCGAGCCCGCTTCATCAAACGATGATCGATCCCTGCTGTCACCCCTATGCTGATCACTAAGGAGCCCACCTGTTCTTTGTATGACCTTTAAGTCAATCAACGCACGACTTACACCGACAGGCCAAGGGAATCGCATACAGTGGCGATGAGCATCATCATTATCCGGCATGATATTCAGAATTGAAGCGAATTCCTCACTACGTGCGGAGCCGCATCGATCGTGACGATCGCACCCTTCCCGCATGACTGCGAGCACGCTTTTGTCCGGCAGTGACGAACGGTGACCTTTCACCCAGTGGCACCTGCACAATTCCGACCGACCGTCGCCGTTCCTCGAAGCGGACAGCAACGAACATGCGCCCCATGGTGCTATCGCTTTATTTGCAGTGCTTCCGCACCATGTCCGCGCGCACCCCACCATCCTTGTCCTTCGGTTCGCGGCTCATCGTATTGCTTGCCATGTGGGCAACGGCCGGCATGTCGATCGCTCAACCCGCGACGGGAACCATCTCGGGCTACATCACCGACGAACGCTCCGGCGAGGCCTTGATCGGAGCCACGGTGTACGATCTACGGTCGGGTAAAGGCACCATCTCCAATGTGTACGGCTTCTACAGCCTGACCTTGCCGTCGGATAGTGTGGCGCTCCGATTCACCTTCGTGGGCTACCAACCGGCGCAGCTCCGTACGCTGCTCACCGGGACCATGACCCACCATGTGAAGCTTGGTCCATCCCTGGAATTGCGTGAAGTGGAAGTGGTGGGGCGACGCACCGGCGACGAAGTGGAGAGCACGCGCATGGGCACCATCGAACTTCCGATGGAGAAGGTGCGCAGCCTGCCCGTGCTGTTGGGCGAACGCGACGTGATCAAGACCTTGCAATTGTTGCCAGGGGTGCAAAGCGGGTCGGAAGGCAGCTCGGGACTGTATGTACGCGGCGGCGGTCCGGACCAGAACCTGATCCTCTTGGATGGCGTGCCGGTATACAACGCCAACCACTTGTTCGGCTTCTTCTCCGTCTTCAACACCGATGCCATCCGATCGGCCACCTTGACCAAGGGCGGATTCCCGGCGGAATACGGTGGCAGGCTCAGCTCTGTGATCGACCTGCGGATGAAGGAGGGCAACAACCAGAAGCTGCATGGCGAAGGCGGCATCGGCCTCATCGCGTCGCGGATCACCTTGGAAGGGCCGCTGCGCAAGGAAAGCACCTCGTTCATGATCTCGGCGCGGCGCACTTATCTGGATGTGCTCGCTCGGCCACTGATCCGCGCCTCCACCGACGGCAACTCCACCGGTGGCTACTACTTCTATGACCTCAATACGAAGGTGAACCACCGCTTCTCCGACAAGAGCCGCTTGTACTTGAGCGGTTACTTCGGGCGGGACCGGTTCTATGCGCGGGACCGCTACTCGTGGAACAGCGCGGGTGATACGTACGAGGACAAGAACGAGACAGGGCTCGATTGGGGCAACGCGATCGGCGCGCTGCGCTGGAACTACGTCTTCAACCCGCGCTTGTTCAGCAACACCACGCTCACCTACAGCAACTACCGGTTCCGGGTGAACAACGAACAGGAGAGCACCCGCACCGTGAATGGCACCACCACGGAAGAGTTCTGGGGGATCACGTACCGGTCCGGCATCGAGGACTGGAGCGTGCGCACGGACTTCAACTACATGCCGGTGCCGGAGCATTACATCAAATTCGGCGGCGGTGCCATACTACACACCTTCACACCGGGTGTGAGCCGCGCTGTGCAGGAAGGCGATCAGGCCAGCCAGGACACCACCTTCGGCTCGGCACCCACCAAGGCCCAGGAATTCTTCGTGTATGCCCAGGATGAATTCGCGCTCGGTGGCAGGGTGAAGGTGAATGCGGGCCTGCATGGCTCCGGGTTCCTGGTGAACGGCACCACCTACCTCTCGCTTCAGCCGAGGGTTTCGGGTCGCTACTTGTTGAACGAGTTCTCATCGGTGAAACTCTCCTACGCGAACATGGCGCAATTCCTGCACCTGCTGACGAATGCGGGTATCGGACTACCCACCGATCTGTGGGTACCACCCACCGACAGGGTCAAACCCCAGTTCGCGGACCAGGTGGCGGCGGGCTACACACGTTCGTTCAGTGACAGTTACATGGGCACCTTCGAGGCGTACTACAAGTACATGCGCAACCTGATCGAGTACAAGGATGGCGCCACCTTCCTCGCCACGGGCACCGACTGGCAGAACAATGTGGCCGTAGGCAATGGCTGGAGCTATGGGGGCGAGTGGCTTCTGGAGAAGAAGGAAGGCAAGACCACGGGCTGGATCGGCTACACGCTTTCGTGGACGCAGCGCGAATTCGAAGAACTGAATGAAGGTCGTGTGTTCCCTTATCGGTACGATCGCCGCCATGATGTTTCCGTAGCCCTCACCCACCACTTCAACGAGCGCGTGGATGTAGGACTGGTGTGGGTGTATGGCACCGGCAGTGCAGTGACCCTTCCGCTCGAGCGCTACCAGACCTTAGGGCAGCAGAACATCTTCTTCGGCCCCACCGAAGTGGAGCACATCGAAGAGCGCAACAACTACCGCACACCGGCCTACCACCGGTTGGACCTGGGGGTGAACATGCACAAGAAGACACGGTGGGGCGAGCGTACGTGGAGCCTTGGCCTCTACAATGCGTACAGCCGTCAGAACCCGTTCTACCTGTACTTCTCGGTGGACGATGCAGGCCGTCCGCGCCTCACGCAGATCAGCTTGTTCCCGATCGTCCCTTCGGCCACCTACAACTTCACGTTCTGATGGGCCCGCTCAACCGCTTTGGACTCTTGCTTGGTCTGGTCGTGATCACGATCGCCGGCCCAGGTTGTCGCAAGTACATCGATTTCGAAGGCGAGGACATGCCGCTCCGGTTGGTGCTGAACGGCATCGCCACGGCCGATTCCACCGTGACCCTCCACCTCTCCAACAGCCGAGGGGTGATCGATCCCGCACCGTTAGCGGCGATCACCGATGGCCAGGTCAGGCTGCTCGATGGCGAAGGCAACATCTTAGAAACGCTTGTACATCTAGGCGATGGGCGCTACCGCGGCAACACCACCGTCGCCGCCGGAGCCACGATCACCGTGCAGGCCGATGCACCAGGGTATGGTACGGCAAGCGCTTCGGACCAGGTACCTTTCCCCGTCCCGGTACTTCAATGGGACACCACCACCGTCAACGTATCGGAAGGCCAGGGCTTCGAGTTCCCTGCGCTGGAAATGGAGTTCACCTTCAATGATCCAGGGGGCCAGGAGAACCACTACCTCTTAGAAGGTTTCCTCGTTCAGAGCGATTCGATCATCGTGACCTGGGATGAACAACTCGGTGATTGGGTCGTGGACACGGTACCGATGCAGAACCCGCTCTTCACGCCCATGAGCTTCTCCTCCACGGATCAGGTATTGATCGCCGGTACCGATGTGGGCGTGGGTGATACGCGCACCTTCTTCACGCGTGCGGTGCTGCGCGACGATCTCTTCAATGGCACCACGCGCACGATCACGGTCAGACTGGAGAATGTCATACGCCCGAGCCGCTTCGAACTGCGGTGGGTGAGTATTTCAGCGACGGCGTACCGTTACTACCGCACACTGGAGCGTTACAACTACGCCGAAGGAGATCCCTTCGCGGAGCCGGTGCAGGTACACAGCAATGTGGAAGGCGGCTTGGGGATCTGGGGTGGCGCCAACGTGGCGCGGGTGACGATCGGGTTGTGAGTTGTGGACCTCCGTACTGGACCGTTCCTCGCTATACCATGTGCGTTGCTGGATCCACGGAGATGGATGGTAAGTTCTCGACGCATCTTGCGTAGAAACCGACACGCATATGCCATCCATCACGGAACTCACCTATCCGATCCTTGTGCTCTTTCTTCTGGGTCCAACGGTAAGCAACGCCCAAGATTGCGAACCCGATGTGGGATGCACCTTTCAGATCTCGGCAGAGACCAATGTCCATCAGATCGGCACGCACACCATCTTCTGGCCAGTGTCCACCTTGGTGACCACCACGAAGACGGGACGCTTCCTCGTTCTAGCCGGAGAAACCTACGAATGGTCGACACGCATCGAGGATGGTGGTGACAGTGATATCGATTCAGAACTCACCTTATTCGATAACCTGTCGACAAGTAGGCTCTGCTACGGCAACGACCCTGATGGCTCGGGCGCGTTCATCCGATATACGCCTGAGGTGGACCAA
>JAEUTC010000038.1 GCA_016787985.1 Flavobacteriales bacterium
CGGAGGCGCTAACCCCTCGGAAGACTATGACGCCTGGCAATGGGAGGTGGTCTGTCTCGACTGCACGCTTCCAGAGGTTTCTTACACGATCAGTGACGATTGTGCCAACGACCAGTTCTCCATCCTGGTGGACGTCACCGACCTGGGCGATGCGGCGAACCTGACCATCGAGTACACCGTGGATGGAAGTGAGCCGAACACGATCCCCAACGTGGGGCTCGGCATCGCAGAACTCGGTCCATTCGCTCAGGACGCCATTGTGGACATGTCGGTATTGCACCCAGGAAGCAGCTTGTGCAACATCGAATTCAACGGGGTGACCGACAGCGGCACCTGCCCGATCCTGATCGACTGTGGAACCGAACTGCAGGATTCCACCTGCTACGACAACTATAGCGACCAGCGCTTCTACTACCAGGGAACCGGCACCTTCCCGATCGCGGTCTTCTTCGATGGTGGCGAACTCTTTTTCGGAGACACCATCCGCATCTACGATGGTGGGAACCTGGATGCCGCTGTGCTGTACGAGGGCACGGAGCAGGATCTGACCGACCTCTTCATCACCTCCACGAACCCTGGTCACCTATTGACCATCCAGATCACGGCCAATGCGTTCACGTCCTGCGGAGACGAGTCCACCGATGGACCGGTGAGCTGGCGTGTGGCCTGCCTGGACTGTGTGCCCGCGACAGCGGACTTCGAGATCGTGCAGGACTGCGAGAATTCCCAGTATTTCATCGATGTGGTCATCAGTGACCTCGGATCCGATGAAATGCCCGGCATCACCACCACGGCCAGCCAGGATACGTTGGATGTGACCGCAACAGGCACCTACCAGATCGGCCCCTTCGTGACCGGAACCGAACTGGAGGTCACCGTAGTGAATGACGCCAATTCGCTCTGCAACGTGTACTCTGGCAACCTGGTCAATCCGGTTTGCCCCTTGTTCATCGACTGCCCCGGTCCTACGTTGGAGCAGACCTATTGCTACACGAACTACGACACCACGGCTTGGGCGTACGAACTGGTAGGAGCCACCGGCACCTTGCGGTTGACCTTCTTGCGCGGCACCATCGAGCGCAGCGTGTACGACAAGCTGCGCATCTACGACGGAGCGGACAACACGGCGCCGCTGCTGTTCGAGCATACTGGAACCGAAGTCGTTCCCTATGAGCTCGGTCCTGATGGAAGCGCTATCCTGAGCACCGGAGGCATCTACTACGGTGTGGATGTCGCTGCGACAGGCAATAACCTGTACATGGAAATGACCTCCGATGTATCAGCAGCATGCGGCCCGACATACGATGCTTGGGAGTGGGAAGTCTACTGCTTGGATTGCGTGAACCCGACGGCGACCTTCAACATCGTGGAGAACTGCACGAGCCGCGAGTACTCCACCGAGGTGATCATCACCGAAACCGGTGCCGATGATCCGGTGACCGCCACCAACCTCACCACAGGCACCTCACTCACTGGTCTTGGCGTGGGCGTACACACCTTTGGCCCATATCCAGTGGATTCGCCCAACGTGTTCCGCGTGTTCAACGAAGCGTACGAGCAGTGCCGCACCACCTCCGATACGCTCACCTTCGCTGCAGAGGACTGCATCAGCGTCACATGCGGTTTCGACAACTACACCTACTGCTACGGCAATAACGAGGACCGTTGGTACACCTTCCAGTCCGCTCAGAACGTTCCGCTGACCTTGGCCTTCCTCTCGGGCCAGATGATCGCGGGCGACCTGATCACCGTGTACAATGGAGCGGATGAGACCGCTGCCGAGATCTACTCCGGCAACAACGGCGGCAGCCTAACGGGCTTCGCGGTTCCAAGCGGTAACGCAGAGAACCAGCTGACCCTCCGCATCCGCTCGAACGAAGCCGGTTCCTGCGACGATGGCATCGTATCCACGCCGCTTACATGGACGGTTGCGTGCGGTGGTGTAGGGATCGAAGAGATCGCTGCCAACGCGTTCTCCCTTTTCCCGAACCCAACGAACGGCTTGCTCAATGTAGCCTTCGCCGAAGCCATCAGCGGCGGCGCCAACGTGCGGATCATCGACATGAGCGGACGTACGGTGCTCGACCAGCCCCTCACCATGGTGGGTAGCGAGCGGAATACGATCGACCTGCGCGGCCTGCAACAGGGCAACTACATGGTGCAGATCACCACCAACGAGTGGGTC
>JAEUTC010000082.1 GCA_016787985.1 Flavobacteriales bacterium
CACCTCTTCGGAACGGGCCCTCGGCACTGAGGTCGATGCCGATGAGACCGGCTTGCACGGTGAATGCCCTTCGCTCTGTGTTGCCCGGCCGCAGGCGCAGGTCCATGATGCCACCAAGTGCATTCCCATATGGTGCGGACATGGGTCCCATCAGCAGTTGCGAGGAGCCGAGCATCTGTGCGCTGAGTATCGTGGTGCCGCCACCGGTGAGCGTAGGCAGGTCGCTCTGTGTGCCGGCATTCGTCAAGTGGTTCGGCGTTACGATCTCCACGCCTTCCAACAGCCACGCATTACTCGCCGGTCCGTTGCCGCGTACGCTGAAGTGGTTCGCTTGGTCATTCGTAGAGGCTACGCCGACATAGCTCATCGCCAACCGTGCCGGATCGAAGAAGGTGGCTGGGAACCTCAGGCTGCGCTCCACCGTTAGCGGTTCGGTGCTGATGGCGTCCAATCGCTGTGGGCCTATGGCGCGCACTTCCACCGTCGGGATCGACTGGATGGACTGCACCAAACCCAGTTCCAACACTTCGGTCTTCCCTGCACGCACCCATACCTCCTCCCGCTCAGCGGGGGAATACCCCACATAGCGCACGACCACCCGATGGATGCCGGTGGGCAGGGCATCGAAGTGGAATGCTCCGCTCGCATCGGTGGCGACGCCGAAGACCGTATCGGTCAGCAGCACCTGCACCGTGGCGCCCGGCAAGGAGGCATTGGTCACCTCATCGACCACATGACCCCGCAAGCTACCGGTGGTCTGCGCCGATGCCGCCAAGGCGAGCGATCCGGACCAACCGATCAACAAGAGGCGGGCTGAACGCATGGCGCGAACTTACCGGGAGCTTCACCACTTGCCCTCCTGCCCCAGGAGAGGATATCAACGCAGCGGTGTATGGACCGGTGACGGCCTTGTTCCTCGATCCCCGGGGGGCCTCCCTTTTGAACAATGACCCCTTCGTCGAACGTCCATCGAGGCTGCCTTACCTCTTCTACATTTACACGGCGGCCGACCGATGGGCCGTACCAAAACCACCCGACCATGCATCGCTTTCCCTACGCCATCCAACGCACCTTATCCACGCTGTTCTCCCTCTGCGTCGTGGGCTCCGTCGCGCTAGCACAACAGCGGACACCATCGAGCCACGAGGCCTGTGGCTTCGACGCTGCGCACCGCCGCAAGCTCGTTTCCGATCGGAGCTATCAGGAGAACGCGCAACGCTTCGAAGAGCGCCTGGCCTCCTTCGACCTATCCCAACGCGATGCCGGTACCCTCTTCGTGCCCGTGGTGGTGCATGTGTTGGAGACCGGTACCGATATCGGGACCATCAGCGATGCGCAGGTGCAAGATGCCATCAAGGTCCTCAATCAGCGTTACCGCAAGGTGCCGGGCTCCTTGGGCGCGGGTAGTGGCGTGGATACCCAGATCGAGTTCGCTCTCGCCGTTCGCGATCCACAAGGCAATTGCACCAACGGCATCACGCGCCACAACATGACCGGGAACACGGCGTACATGAACGACGGCGTGCAGTACTTCGGCGCCAATGGCATCACCGAATCGCAGGTGCGCGCGGTTTCGGTATGGGACCAGACCAAGTACTACAACATGTGGTTGGTGAGCGAATTCGATGGCAACGGTGGAGGAGCCGGTCTGCAAGGGTTCGCCTATTTCAGCAGCAGCCATGGCACCTCCGTGGATGGCACGATCATCCTGGTGAATGCCTTCAAGAATCCGAGCAGCACCACACTGGCCCACGAACTGGGCCATGCCTTCAACGTGTACCACACCTTCGAAGGCGATGCTGATGGTACCGCCTGCCCTTCCAGCGGACCCTGCGCCTCCTCGGGTGATCTGGTCTGCGACACCCCTCCTCACATCCGCAGCGCCAGCAATTGCAACATCGGCGGCACCAACAGCTGCGACGGCGGATCATCCAACTCCTTGTTCGTACAGAACTACATGGATTACTCCAGCGATGCGTGCCAGAACATGTTCACCGCCGGGCAGAACGTGCGCATCCAAGCCGCCCTCACCATCGACCGCGCCAGCTTCCTCGCCAGCAACGGCAACCTCTCGCTGGTACCACCGGCCGCACCGTCCATGGATATGGGGGTGAGCTCTAGCTTGCTCTGTGGTGCAGGCCAGTCGGTGCAGTTCTTCGATCGCTCCAGCTGCATCCCCAACACTTTCCTCGCCGATCCGGATCTGCCCGGACTCACCTTCGCGTGGACGGTGACCAACGGCGTCAACACCTACACCAGCGACCAACAGAACCCCGTGATCACCTTGGGATCGGCCGGGGTGTACAATGCCACGCTCAGCATCACCACCGGACTCGGCACCTTCACCCGCAGCGAACAAGGCATGGTGGTGGTGGTGCCTCCTCCCGTGGTCGCCTGCACGCCAACATCAAGCAACGTCGGAAACTTCGGACAAACGGTGAACAGCGTCACGTTCAACACCATCTCCAACTCCACCAGCAGCATCAACAACGTAGCCTACACGGACTTCTCCTGCACGCAGAACACGACACTTGCCGTAGGTGGCACCTACACGCTCGCCGTGGGTATCCGTGCCGGTGGTAGCGCGGCCGAATCGCTCAACGGGTACATCGACTACAACAACAGCGGCACCTTCGAGGACCCCAGCGAACGCATCATCACGGGTAGCACACCGACCAGCACCAGCACCGCCCTCACGGCCAACGTGACCATCCCCGGCACGGCGGTGACGAACACACTGCTCCGCATGCGCCTCTACGGCGAAGCGGGCACGTTGAGCGCGACCGAGCGCACCTGCGGCGCAGCGTTCTTCATCGGCGACGTGGAGGACTATGGCGTGTACATCACCAACAACATCGCCGCCGTCAGCATCACCGCTTCGCCGAGCAACACCATCACCTACGGCACCAACGTCACCTTCACCCCCACACCGGTGAACGGTGGTGGTTCACCTAGCTACGTGTGGTTGCGGAACGGCGTGAACGTGGGCACCGGTAATACCTACTCCTCCAATAACCTGCTCCCCGGTGAGACCATCCGTTGCGAGATGACCTCCAACCTGGCCGGGGTCATCGCTTCACCCGCCTTGTCCAACACCATCAGCATGGTGGTGACCGGACCACCGCTCTCCGACTTCTCCGCTGCGGTCACCGCCTTCTGCGCCGGCGGCTCCACCACGTTCTCGGACAAGTCCCTTCTTGCGCCCACGAGTTGGAGTTGGACCTTCCCAGGTGGCACGCCGGGGACCTCCACGGCGCAGAACCCCACGGTGACCTACTCCACAGCGGGCACTTACGCCGTGACACTCGTGGCGAGCAACGCCAACGGCACCGGCACCACCATGACCAAGACCGGATACATCACCGTGTACGCCGCACCCACCAGCGGATGCACCGTGACCCGCTCTACCGCACCGGCCGCGGGCATCGGCATCACCAACGTCACGCTGAACACGATCAACAACACCACAGCCTATGACGGTGCCGCGATGAACAACTACGTGTGTTCGCAGATCACCACCCTACAGCCCAATACCACCTACACCATCTCGGTGACTGTGGGAGCCGCGAACAGCCAATGGGTGCGCGCCTACATCGACTACAATGGCGACGGCGACTTCGTCGATCTGAACGAACAGATCTTCGCGCCCGCCAATGGCACCGGCGTGCGCAGCGGTACGTTCACCGTGCTCGCGGCACCACCTTCCACCAACACCCTGCTGCGCATGCGGGTGATCACCGATTTCCTCAACACCGCGCCAGGGCCCTGCACCACACCGGTGCAATACGGCCAAGTGGAAGAGTACGGCATCGTGATCAGCGCACCGGCGGGCATCGCCCTCGCGGCGAAGGCCTTCTTGGAAGGACCCTACAACGCCACCACCGGACTTATGGCCGATGGCCTGCGCAGCGCGAGCCTCATCCCCTCCACAGAGCCTTACACCGCATTGGGCTACTCCTTCGTGGGTGGTGGTGGTGAAACGGTGGCGGCACCAGTGCTCGCCGTGACCGGTAACAACGCCATCGTGGACTGGGTGGTGGTGGAACTGCGCGACAACACCAACCCGACCACCGTGCTCGCGTCGAAAGCCGCCTTGCTCCAGCGCGATGGTGATGTGGTGGCCACCAACGGCACTTCCGCACTTTCCTTCGGTCTGCCAGCGGCCACCTACCGCGTGGCCATCCGCCACCGCAACCACCTCGGAGCGATGACGCTCAATGGTGTGGCACTTTCCAGCGTGGCAGCGACCGTCGACCTCACCGCAAGCGGCACCGCCACCTTCGGCACCGAGGCGCGCCGCAGTGTCACGGGGGCATTCCCCACCCAAGCCCTTTGGGCCGGTGACGTGAACTTCGATGGCGATGTGATGTACACCGGTGATGGCAACGACCGCGACATCATCCTGGTGGATATCGGCGGCGCTGTGCCCACCAACGAGACCAACGGCTACAACGATTCGGATGTGAACATGGACGGCATCACGCGCTACACCGGCGGTGACAACGACCGCGACCGCATCCTGCAAGCCATCGGCGGCTTCGTGCCCACCACCATCCGCGCCGCGCAGCTGCCGTGACCGCGCCGATCATCGCCGCGCCCAACGTGCACTGTGCACGCTGTGGCGCGGCGATGACCTGTTCCCCGAACGCTATCGCTTCCTGTGCCTGCACCGAGGTGCACATCGATGCGGCGACACGTGACCGTATAGCGCAGTGCTACACTGCTTGCCTCTGCAACGGCTGTTTGCGCGAGGAACAGGAGAAGACCACCAGCGGTGCGGTCAGTGGAAGATGAATCCCGAGGGAATGCGCCCGGCATAGAACGTGCCACGGCTCGTGCCATCGGCACCATAGCGGTGTACGATACCACGCTGGGTGAAGTCCAACGCATCCGCTGCGAACACCTCGCCGGATGAAGGGTCCACGCCCAGGCCGTAGAAGTTGCGTTCCCCCCCTGCCACGAAAGGCACAGTCGGGAGCGCATCGTCCGTGATGGCCATGCGGAAGACATCGGTGTTTAGGAAATAGAGGACCGTGCCCTCGCCATTGATGGTCAAGCGCCAAGGACTGTCCGTTGAATTCGGCATTGGAAAGGAGGCGTCGACCGTATGCGTCACCGGATCGATCCGGTAGAGGGCGGGGGCCGTGCCGCCACCCCCGCTACAGGCCACCCACACAGCACCATCGGCATCCACCACCGCGCTGTTGCCCCCGCGGCTCACCGCGATGCTGTCCACGATGGCATCGGTGGCCGTGTCGATCACGTAAACGTAACGCCGGCTCTGGTTCGTGACGAAAACCTCCGAACCCACCAACACCATCATCTCCGTCCAACCCGCACAAGCGATGGAACCGGTGATGACGTTCGCTTGAAGATCGACCACCGCGATCGCGCCCGACTGCAGGTCGGATACGTACGCCTTCGCGCCGCCCACCGGCAGGAGGTAGCGCGGTGATGCAAGCCCGGTGATCGTGGCCGTGGAAACGAAGGTGGCCGGATCCACCACCTCCACTTTGCCGCTGTTGTTCACCACCAGGTAGGCACTCCCCTCGTGCAAGGTCATGCTCTGCAAAACATCACCAAGCGCTTCACCGTTGGCGGGTGCATAGAGGTCCTCGATCACTTCACCCGTGGTGGCATCGTAATGACCCACCGAAGCATTGCCCCATTGGAAGTTGCCTTCGTTGATCACGTACACACCGCGCTCCACCGGCGCGTTCGGCTCATCGGCCGGTGCCTCAGGGCGATCCTTCCGACAACCCTGTAGCGCAAGTGCCAAGAGCACCATCGCCGTCACCCCGTACGTTCTCGAGCACATCAGGTTCATCGTTCGCCGAATTGGTAGCGCACACCGACGCGGTAATGGCGCAACGGCATCGGCCGATCGGCGATCACCTGATACCGCGCATCGAACAGGTTGTTGCATTGCACATCTACGGTTAAGCTGCCACGCTTGCCGGTACGCAACGCGTAGGCGAGCCAGGCATTCGCTACGGTGAACGGCTCCAGAAAGGATCGGTTGTCGGTGCTCGTATACCGATAACCGGTGTACATGGCGATGCAGGCGGCACTGAAGCGCCCGTGCTGGACACCGATGCGACCGCGGCCGCTGTACATCGGCGTATAGATCAACTGCTTGTCCACGGAAGCATCATCGCTGCTCTTCGCGCGCTGGTTGGTGCTCACGACGTGGTCGGTGTTCACCGCGCAAGTGATCTTCGATCGACCCACCGGCACCCCGACCTCCGCACCGGCTTCCACCCCACGGCTCCACACCTGCAATACGTTCTGTGGACTCCAATACGCGGGTCCCGGCAACCAGATGATCCACTGGTCCATGGTACGTGAATAGGTCGTCACCTCACCCTTCACGGAGGCCCGGCCGATCTTGCGATCCAACGCCAGACCGACCTCGGCGCCATGACCGCTTTCGGGCAATAGATCGCGCACACCACCGGGCACCCAGTACAGTTCGTTGAAGGTGGGTACACGATAGAGCTTCGAGGCGCTGGCCTTCAACTGCGTGCCCGGCAGCAAACGAATTTGTGCGCCGATGTTGGCGGTGAAGGGCACGAAACGCATGTCCATACGCTCCTGTCGGGCCGAGGCGGATGCGCTCCAACGCTCGTTGCGAGCCGTGTACGTGTAGGCACCGAACAGCGCAGTGCGCAGCTGCTGTGGTGCATCGGTATACCCACCGGAACGCGCCGCAGCGTGTGTGGCGTTCAAGCCCGCGATGAAGAGATGTCCACGCCCCGGACGAAAGCGCCATTCCGCTTCGCCGATCGCCGTGCGGGAGCGACTGTCCACAGCCGTATCGCCGAAGGGGAGCCACTGTAGCCCCTCTTGGAACCACGCGCTGCGGACGTGCACCATGCTCCGGCGCGCCGTATACTGCCATGCGGCCGTGAGGCGATGGCTCTCATCCCGCTGTTCGGCCGTGCTGCTGACCTGTTGCAGCGTTGGCGGTATCCCGCGGTCGCTGAACTGATACCAATAACCGATCGAGACGCGCTGCGCTGCGTTCAACTGATGATGGACTTGCATCAGAGCGCCGCGCTGCTCCAGCTGGGCGTTCTCCTGCCTGCGCACCGCATCGCGCCCATCCACCGCATAGCCGAAGTCGTTGCGTGCGGCAGTGTGGTACAGTGCGACCGAAGCGGACCACCGCGCATGGCCCAACGAGGCGCTCACCTGTTGACGTCGATCACCGAAGCTGCCCACCGATGTACCCACCTCCACGTAGGGTCCACGTCCGAAACGTGGCAAGTTGTTCAAGTGGATGGTGCCGCCTACCGCACCACTGCCCCACAAGGCCGTGGCACCGCCGTGCTCGATGCGCATATCGTTCGCTGCGAGCACCGGCACCAACGACAGATCGAGTAGGCCGTTCATCGGGCTGCCGATGTTGAAGCCGTTCCACAACACCGCGGTGTGGTTGGCGCTGCCTCCTCTGAACGCCGTGGTGGCCAAGCTCCCCAAGCCATAGCTCTTGATGAAGATGCTGCTTTCGTTGGTGAGCAGAGCGCCGAGGTCAGCCGTGCGGTGGCGCGCGAAGGCGGCACTGTCCACCACCTGCGATCGGGCCCCTATGTTCAGCCCGACCAACCGTGGCGCCACCACCACGACTTCGTTCAACCGCAAGGTGTCCGCCGTGCTTTGCGCGTGAAGTGAACACCACATCGACACGAGCACGCTGGACACGATGACGCGCCGCACGGACGCTGCTGCGCCGTACACACGATCATTCATGACCAGTGCGTTCCACATGTGCTATTGCACCGCGATGGTGCGCTTCGTACCACCCACCTGCAGCACATAGAGACCCGGGGCGAACGCATTCACGTCGAGCGTGGTGAAGGTTCCATCCGTGCGACCTGCGTGCACCAGCCGGCCAGCACCATCGGTGATGAGCAGCACTTCGTTCGTGTCCGCTTCGCGGCGGATCGTGATCACTTCGCTCGCGGGTTGCGGATACACGGAGAAGACTTCGTTCTCCACCGCCGCGATGGACGTGCTCACACCTGCAGCCACGGGAGGTGTAGGTCGAATGGCCGGCATGAAGTCGGTGTACGAGCAGCCGAAGAAGCCGCCATCGTTCACTGCTGTGGCCAGCCCGAGATTCATGCTCCAGTTGCCCAAATTGGTCGCGCTCCACGTGCTCCAATAGTCCGGCGCACCACCGATGCCGGATTGTGCGCCATAGGTGAGGTCGCTGAGGAAACCCGTGTTGATCACCGCCTCCAGTGATGCATCTGCGGCCAGCACTGCGGCCAGCATCGCATCGCCCGTGGTGCTTCCATCGAAGCGGTAGCCCCAGGCATACGACGGTGTTGCCGATCCATCTTGGAAATCGATCACCAGGATGGCCGTGTTCGCACCACTACCCACCCAGAACTGCACATCGTCCGCGGTGAACGCGAACGGATCATAAGCCGAGATGGGTTCGCGTGGGTTCAGCGCCGGCTCGAAGTCGGTGTACGAGCAACCGAACCAACTGCCGTTGCTCAGCACTTCGGCCAGCCCGAGGTTCATCTCCATGTCGGCGATGCTGGTACCGCTCCACGTGCTCCAATAGTTCGGTGCACCACCGATGCCCGCATGATCGCCGTAGGTGAAGGAGTTGAGGAAACCGCCGGGGATGTCCACCGTGATGTTGGGATCGGCGGCGGCGATGGCGTTCACCATGTCCTCACCGGTGGCGGTGCCATCGTGCAGGAATCCCCAGGCGTAACTGGGATCATCGGTCCCATCCTGGAAATCGACCACCAGAACCGAACTGTCGGGGCCGGAACCCACCCAGTACTTCACCTGGCTGATGTCGAAGGTCTGTGCCTGCAGCGGCGCTGAGGCGAGCAGTGCGATCAATGGAAGGGCGTGTACCGTCTTTTTCATCCTTGGTTTGAATTCGCTGTTCAACAACAGCCTTCAGGATGAAAAAAGAGCCGATCGCACATGCCACCATGTGCAACGGGCTTGCCTTTTGTCCTGAAAGCAAACTCCCACAAAGGCTGGTGACAGGTCTTCTGGCTCACCCATTCTCCCCGGCGCCTTCCCATCCGCTTGATGGCGGACAGTGGCTTCGTGCCGGTTCGTACACAGGCTTACAGCTTCAGGAAAAGCCCGGGATTCGCACCCGGTTCCCTTTTAACCCCGTTCGTTACGCGGGGATCATCAGCGGGGCGAAGGTAGTGCATTGAACATTGCGCACCGGGGACGTGCCAGCGCTATCGCGTCTTCTTTCGAACGCAAATAGATGGACCTGCTCTGCGACCCGGTGTACGGCGGGTCGAATGCGATCTGCTACTGTTGAAAGCCAAGTTCTGTGACCCCTCTGGGGTCAGGTAAGATCCTTTTGTCATGACCCCAGAGGGGTCACAGAACGTAGAAAAGATCTGAAAAGCAATGTCTTCGACCCCATCGGGGTCGCAGAGAATGAAGAGGCGATAGCCCTGGGGGATGTGGCGTTGGACCCGTTCGATACCTTCGTTCAGACCTCGGGCCGTACAGCCCAATCACCGCTTCCAATGCCCCCGACCATGCGCTCAACCCTACTCGCTCTTCTCTGCTTCGCCTGTACCGCCGCCACGGCACAATGGACCACGCCCACCGTGAACACCCGCGTGAGCGGTGCCGGATCGGTGGAAGCCGCCACGCCGATGAGCGCACCCGGCCCCGATGGCAGCACCTACATCACTTGGTTCGAGGGCGCTTCGGGCTATCGCTTGATGATGCAAAGGCTCGATGCCGATGGCGTGGCCTTGTGGGATGCCGGCGGCATCGTGGTGAGCGACGAGCCACAGAACAGCGCGCTCTTCCGCTTCGACTTCACCAGCGACAACGCGGGCAACGCCATCGTGGCCTTTCAGGATGAACGCAGCGGAAGCCTCGATGTGGTGGCCTATCGCGTGGCACCCGACGGCTCCATGCTCTGGGGCGATGGCATCGAACTGCCTACGCCAGGCAGCAGCGGTCTCGCTCCCGTGATCGGGGTGTTGAACGACGACCGCGTGGTGATCGCCTGGACCACCGATCGATCACCTTCCACCGTAGCCTACCGGATCCTGCCTGCCACGGGCCTGCCCGCACAAGAGGATCCCGAAGAGATCAGCAGCGTGGGCAACTGCGGAAGGCCGAAGGTGGTGCCGAACAGCGATGGTGGCTTCTGGATCCAATACGCCGAACAACAAGGCTCCTTCCTCAACCCCGCCACGATGTATGCCACCCGGTTCGCTTCGGACGGTACGCCGCTGCTGAATTCCCAAGTGAGCACGCGCACCATCAGCGGTTTCTATTTCCCGGCACCGATCAGCGATGGACACGATGGCCTTTACATCGCCTTCAATTCGGGCAACGCGGCCAACGCGAGCCTCACCGATGTGTACCTGCAACGCCTGCGCGATGATGGTAGCACGTGGAGCGAGACCGGCACCGCGGTGGAGACGGGCGCCACCACCAACCGCTACGCCAACAACACCGCACCTGCCTTGATCGGCGATGATGAGGGCCTCATGATCGCCTACAGCCGCAAGAACACCAGCCAGAGCGAAGGCGCCATCCATGTGCAACGTTTCGATACAGCGGGCACCGCCTTGCTGGGTGCGAATGGCGCGAGCGTGGTAGCGTCCAGCACAGCCTTACCAGAACCGTTCGGCACCGTGCCCGCTATCGACGGTGCGTGCTTCGCCTACAGCAGCGGTGGCTTCAACGGCGAGACCATCGGTGCGGTGATCGTGGCTGGAGCTGGCGATGTATACCCTATTTCCGTCGCCTCCACACCGAGCAGCATCGACGACGCCGTGCTACTGCCGTTCCAAGGCGATCAAGCCGTGGTCGTGTGGCAGGACAGCCGCTTCGGCGGTAGCGTGCTGGCGCAGCCGATCGTTGTGCCCACCACTGCGGGCATCACCGAAGGTGACTTGAGCGATATCCGACTCGTGTACGGTGATGGACCAGCCTTGTTCTTCGCCACTCCCACGACAACGCCGACCACGTTCATGATACACGCTGCCGATGGCAAGTGCATTTCCGAAAAGAACCTGCCACCGCTGCCTGCGGGTGCGGTCGTACCGATCGTGCGCGATGATAAAGCCACCGGCGTGCTGCTCGTCAGCCTGAACGGTGAGCGTGGCCGCACCACGTGGCGCATGGTGATGCCGTGAGCAGGAACACTTGCGCGTGGTGTAGCGCGCAGGTGATGCTTCCATGTCAGAGGTGGATCAACGTGGTGTGCGCGATCACTTCGCCCATGGCGCTGCGGATGGTGATGTGGTAGGTGCCCGCCGCGAGGTGATCCAATCCGATGCGATGTGGAAGGTGTAGGTCCATTGCCGATAGCGTCTTTCGCTGGAGCTCGCGCCCGTAGGCATCAGCCACGTGGAGCACCAGCGGTCCATCCTCTTCCCGTTGGGCCTGAAAGCGGACCGAACATGCATCGGTGGCCGGATTGGGCTGGACCAGGAGCTCCGCTTGCGATCCTCCGCACCGTGATACGGCGAGCGTTCGGAACAGCTCCTCCGCCCCATCACGATCCACCTGGCGCAAACGGTAGTAGCGTTCGGTGGTGAACAGCACATCGTCATCACGCCACGCGTACTCCATCACCTGTTGGCTGTGACCCGCGGCGCGCACTTCACCCACGACTTGCCACGTGAACGCATCGGAACTGCGCTCTACGGCGAAGTGGCTGCTGTTGCGTTCGCTGGCGGTGGCCCAGGTGATGGTGGGTTTCCCGTTCTCGCAGGTGGCGGCCATATGCAACAAGTCCACCGGAAGCACGATCATGGCGGGCAGGCATCCATTGGCACCCCCCGCACCGGGCCCACCACTGAACTGAGCAGCCGCGCGGCGCACGGAGCCGCTTATCGCGATACACCAGACCAGCATACAGGTGATCCATGAGCGAACCGGATATGTACGCTGTTGGCGCATGCGTCAAGGGGCGCGGCGCACGCCACGGAAACCGCGATCGGCGAATCGCGTGGTATTGAAGGGCACCATGAGACGACGATCCGAGACGCGCTGGTCCTGCACGATGGAAGACCAACTGCCGCCGCGTGGAGCGTAGCCCGTGAACCCATCGAACGGCCACGACAGCACATCGTGCGTGCCGAGGAAGGTGAGCGTACCATTACCGTGGAAGCGACGTTGGAAGGACAGGGATAAGTAGCCGGCAGAAATGGTGTATTCGGCCACGTTGCCACCGAGGTCCATGATGCCGTAGTACGATGCGCCGGCCGAGGCTCTGGTCGCACCTGCTTCGGCGAACACACCACAACGGAACGGACCGGGGAACGTTGAACCAAAGGATCCGTTCGCGGCAGCGTCCACGCCTTCCGTGGCCGTATTCAAGCCGGTTTGTCCGGTAGGCGCGATCACGCTGGAGGTGTTGCCGCCGGTAGGCACGTCGTTCGCCACTGGCAACCCAGGCCCGCGGCACGCCTTCTCAAACTCCATCTCCGACATGGGGCGCAACCCGCACCAATCGAGGTACGCGAGCGCGTTCGGCGCGTTCACGTAGTTGGCCGCGATCCACGCCCCATCGTCCGCTTCGTCGCCTACACCGTCGCCATCCGCATCGCATACGAAGGTGATCGGT
>JAEUTC010000090.1 GCA_016787985.1 Flavobacteriales bacterium
ACGCACACGGTTCGGATTGTTCATCCGCTCCACCGTGGCCGCTACGCTGGATTCCGGGCGGAAGGTGCGGTACGGGTTCGGAACATACCAGGTCGCTGCCAGGAAATCCGAGAACTCCTGCATGCCCACAGCATCCAATGGCGCTTCGGTGCCTTGCAGATCACGGAAGGCGCCAGCGAAGTCGTGGAAGGTCTGCTTGTCACCACGCCAATGCAGTTTGCCGGTACCGCGGTTGATGATGTCGATTAGGAACTGCGTCGTCTTCAACCCCTTCATCGGGTGGAAGGTTTTATTGCCTGCCGCATCGGTCACGGTGACCATTTCGCCAGCAGGGTTGCCGAGGTCCCAAGCCAACCGGTCCCATTTACCGTCCACATGGCATGATCCGCAGGAGATCTGCCCATGGCCGCTGCCCGTATGCGTGTTGTACAGGTGCTTGCGTCCGGTCTTGATCACCTGCGGCGTGGGATCGAAGAAGGCCGTCCGGGACACTTCCTTGTCCGTTGTCAGGTCGATGGTGGAGATGGAGCCATCGAACTTGTTCAGGACGTAGGCCTTGTTCTGCGCATCGTGGATGACGATCCCCGTAGGCCCTTCGCCTACCTCGATCGGCTCCGGTGAAGTGCGCGCACCGGTGGTGCCGATGGTGATCACGTTGTTGGAGCCCATGCCTGTGATGTAGGCTTTGGTCCCATCCGCCTTCCAAGCGATGCCGCGTGGATCGCCCACGGAACGTTTACGATCCGCCGGAGGCGAGGAGTGTGTGCTGTAGTTGATGTGCGGGTTGAGGTCCGTGCGTGTCACGCTGCCCGCACCAAGGAAGCGCGATACGTTCACCGTGAGGAATTTGCCGCGGAGGTTGGGTTCGAATCGGATCTCGTTGGTGGCGTCGGTGCCGATCACGTACACCTCACCGGTGGGGTGCACGGCCATGCTCATCAGGATGTTGCCCAGCGTCTGCTTGTAGGTCACGCCTGCCGTGGTCGGGTTGTTGGCGTTGATCATGGCCACGTCCCGGTCCGGCATATCCCATCCTGCGATCCGCGCGGTGTTCGGCAAGCCACCGCTCACGAGGTTGGTCCAGTTGCGGCCGTTCGCATCCATCCATTGGCCGGCGGCGTTCTTGCGCACCACCAAGCTGTTGTTGCCCGGTGGGGCCGGATTGTTGGGATTGATCGGTGGGTTGAATCCCGTGGCACCTGAATTCGGCACCGGTACGATGCCGCCATATGGGCCGGCCGGGTTGGCCACCACGTTCGGTATGGTGGTGCAGGCGCCACCTTGGACGGAGCAGAATCCACCGGCATGGAATTGGTTGCCGGGGATCACCGTGGTCTGGTTGCCACTTTCGAAGAAGGCACAATAGACCGTGCTGCCATCGGGGCTCACGGCCAAGGCGCGTGGTTGCTCACCCTTCAGCAGGACTTGTACGGGTGCTGTGGCCAGGTTCGCCGGATCGAAGACTTGGATCATCTCCTGCTCCGCGCAGCTCACGAAGGCCCTGGTCGGCGATCCTGCGAAGACCACGTCCGAGGGTTCGTTCTCAGTGGTCACACTACGAACGGTGGCTTTCAACGTAAGGTCGACGATGCTGATATCGTCGCTGATGGCGTTCACCACCCACGCCTCATTGTTGGTGCGCGCGCGCACGGTGATCGGGTCGATACCCACCGGAATGCTCGCGCTGTGCAAGAGCCCAGTAGCCGTGATGGTGAAGACTTCGAGTGTGTTGTTCGCGGTGTTCACAGCGAGCAACTTCGTGCCGTCCGGTGTCTTTTCGATCGGATGCACATGGGCCGATTCGAAGTTGACGAAGTCGCTCAGTGGAACGGCCGATTTGGCTCCGCCGACGGAAGCCGTTCGTTCGGGCTCGATGGTAGCGGATAAGCCAACGATGGCGCCGATGGTGACGAGTGCGATCGCGGTGCGGTGGAATGTTCTTGCCATGGACAGCAGCAATAGGAGCGACTTATCCCATCGATGGGTTGAATGCGATGGGTAAGACCCTCAGAGCGAAGGGCTAAACTACATCCGAACGGCACCGGATGCAAGTGGTGCGGTGCACGCCCGGTCGATCAATAGACCAGCAACCGCGGCTCGCTCATCTCTTCCATGGCGTATTTCACGCCCTCGCGGCCCAATCCGCTGTCCTTGATCCCCCCGTAGGGCATGCTGTCGATGCGGAATCCCGGCACGTTGTTCATGATGATGCCACCTACCTCCAATTCGTCATGCGCCATCTTCATGTGCGCGATGCTCGGCGTGAACACACCCGCCTGAAGCCCGTACGTGGAGTCGTTCACGCAGGCGATAGCCTCCGCGAAGTCGTCCACCTTTTCGATGATCGTGACCGGGCCGAAGACCTCGGCGCAACTCACCTTCATGCTGTTCTTGGTTCCCGTGAGCAAGGTCGCCGCGTACACGTTGCGACCTGCATCCACTGGTTTTCCGCCAGCGAGTACTTGGGCACCGCCGTTCACCGCCTCTTCCACCCAGGTGCTGATGCGCTGGAAGTGGGTCTTGTCGATGATCGGTCCCACCGTCACAGCAGGGTCGTTCGGATCACCGGCCTTCAACGCATTGAATTCCTTCACCAGCAGATCGCGGAACTCCGCGAAGGCGGACTTAACCACATAGATCCGTTGCGTGCTGATGCAGGTCTGCCCTGCGTAGAGGTTCGCGCCCATCGCCACGCTTTTCGCAGTAGCGGTTAGGTCCACGCCTTCGTCCACGATCACGCTCGCATTGCCGCCGAGCTCCAGTGCCAGTTTCTTCTTGCCGCAGATGTTCTTCAAGTGCCAGCCCACCTTGTCGCTTCCGGTGAAGCTGAGCATGGCCACACGGTCGTCCTTCACCAACTTCTCGGAAACAGGCACGCTCGCCATCAGCACGCTGAACGCCCCTTTGGGCCATCCGATCTCTTCTAGGAAACGACCGAGCACCAAGGAACTGAGGGGCGCTTGGGGCGCGGGCTTCAACACGACCGGACAACCCACTGCCATGGCCGGTGCCACTTTGTGCAACACCAGGTTCAGCGGGAAGTTGAACGGTGTGATCGCCGCGATGACACCGATCGGAAAGCGTTTGGTGAAGGCCGTTTTGCCGACCCCTGCACCGAAGTCCAGAGGTGTCACTTCACCGCCGAAGCGCAGTGCTTCCGCAGCTGCTGTCCGCACCGTGGTGATGCACCGTGCGATCTCGGTCTTCGCATACCCGATCGGCTTGCCGCCTTCCTGCACGATCAACTGCGCGAGCTCCAGTTCATTCTTCGCGATCAATGCGGCCAGTGCTTCCAGTTTCGCGCTGCGCTCACCCGCGCTCATCTTCCGCAACACTTCGCGGCTCGCATACGCGGCGGCGATCGCCTCTTCCATCTGGGCCTCTGATCCATGCGGGATCCGCACCAGTTCGGTGCCGTGGTATTTGTCCACCACGGTGTTGAAGGTGCCGTCACCTTCACTGGACCAAGAGCCGTTGATCAGGTTGGCGGACGGAAAGAGTGCAGATGCTGCGAGAGTAGTGGCCATGGTGCGAATTTACGGACCGCTGGCGTGGGTTTAGGACCGCAGAGGAGCAGAGGACGCAGAGTTGCACGTGCTGCTCCTTGGTGGTATTGCTCTTTCATGGGCTTAACTAACGCGGCTGAAGCATTTGTACTCCTCATGCGCGCTCTGCCCCTCTGCGGTTCCTGTATTCGGCGCGTATGCGCTTCGGTCCACGACCAAGGCTGTGTTGTGCGTTCACGCAGTGGTGCCGCTGGCGCGGCTTATTAAGGACCGCAGAGGAGCTGAGGACGCAGAGTTGCGCGCGCTGCTCCTTGGTGGTATTGCTCCTTCATGGACTTTACTATCGCGGTCAAGGCATTGGTATTCCTCTGCGCTCTCCGCCCCTCTGCGGTTCCTGCATCTAGCGCGTATGCGCTTCAGTCCGCGACCAAGGCTGTGTTGTGCGTTCACGCAGTGGTGCCGCTGGCGCGGCTTATTTGGGACCGCAGAGGAGCAGAGAACACAGAGTTGTACGCGCTGCTCCTTGGTGGTATTGCTCCTTCATGGACTTTACTATTGCGGCCAAGGCATTGGCATTCCTCTGCGCTCTCTGCACCTCTGCGGTTCCTGCATTTAGCGCGTATGCGCTTCGGTCCACGACCAAGGCTGTGTTGTGCGTTCACGCAGTGGTGCCGCTGGCGCGGCTTATTAAGGACCGCAGAGGAGCAGAGGACGCAGAGTTGCGCGCGCGGCTCCTTGGTGGTATTGCTCCTTCATGGACTTTACTATTGCGGCCAAGGCATTGGCATTCCTCTGCGCTCTCTGCACCTCTGCGGTTCCTGCATTCAGCATTCATTGGCATCATTACGCACCCCCGGTGGTCCACTGTACGGGTGCCGCTGATGCGGCGCTTTGCAACCGCAGAGGTGCAGAGATCGCAGAGGGCAAGCGCTGCTCCTTGATGGTAGTTGCGGTGCGGACCTATTCCACCATCCCGTTGGCCACTCGTTTCACCCCATGTTTCAAGAACTTCACATTGAAGTTGATGAGTAGTCCCAGCCGTTGATCCGTGAGCTTCAAGTAACCCAAAAGCTGCGCCATATCGATCGGGGTGAAGCCTGAAGTGGACTTGTTCTCCACGATGATCATATCCGCGACCCAGAGATCACATCTGTAGGGTGTGGAGAGTTTGACGCCCTTGTAGACGATCGGGACCAAGACCTGGCGCTTGTAAGGAATGCCGCGCACGCTCAATTCGTGGCAGAGTGCTTCCTCATATACTTTCTCCAATAACCCAGGACCCAGGTGCCGGTGTACCTCGATCGCCGATCCAATGACGGCTTCGGTCAACTCGTTGTAGGTCCAACTGCGCCTCATTGCTTTCGTATTCCTCTGCGCACTCTGCCCCTCTGCGGTTCCTGCATTATTAACGTTCACATCTCACTTCGCCAAATACCGCCCCACCGGCTTCAGCAAGACCACCTGCACTTCCTGTTCCTCGAAACGCTTGAAGCTCGCTTCCACCTGTTTCTCCGGCCAGATGATCTGGACACGACCTTTCGCGACATCGTAAGCCGCGGTGTACAGCGTGCCGAACCCGCGCAGGTATTGCTGGCTATAGAGCGGCGGGCGCATGAACTGCTTGATCACGTTCGCATGGGTCTGCTTGGGCTCGGCGATGCTTTGCTCCAAGAAGTGTTTCCGCTCGATGGTGTGCGTGAAGGCCGCGTACTCGTCCCATTCCACTTGGTGCTGGTGGTTGCACGCCACCGCTTGATACACCACTTGTGCCGGACGATCGGGGTTCATGTACACCGTGGCGAACTTGCCGGTCTTGTCCACTACGGTGACGTTGTACCCCATGTGGACCGGAATGCGCGCCAGGGTCGTGCAGGCCTCATCGACGTTACTGCATGTTTCCAGCACGTAGCGGATCACCAACGGTATGCCGAAGCCCACGCCGGTCACCTTCCTTCCTCCGAAAGCCAGTGCTACGGCAAGTCCATCGGCGTTCATGCCGTCCAACAGCCCCCAGCCACTGTCCTGTATGCCGATCACGGGTTTCACGTACTCCGTGTACCGCATGCGCCCATCGAAGTAGCGCGGGTCGAAGTCGTAGTTGCGGATCAAGGTGGGTGCGCCTTTCGTCCAAGCCACCTGTGAGCAGCCTGCCATGTACGGCGGTGGGCACCACATGCTCAAGAAGCGCGCGGCCACATCGTCGTTGTTGGACAACCGGCACAAGCTGTTGTAGACGGGGATCAGCTCCGGCATGTGCAGCTCCAACAGGCTCCTGCAAGTCACCGCATCGGGTCTCTTTTCAATGCCCTCGCTCTCGTACCAGATCTTGAACAACGGCCACGCGCGGTCGAAGAAGGTCTGCCAGCGATCGCTGGGCCAGGGTTCATTGACGAGTTTCAGGTGTACGTACATATCAATCGAAAGAGTGGCGAGTGACGAGTAGCGAGCGGCGAGTCGCTGCTGCCGAACCCTTCGGCTGCAGACTCGCCACTCGGCGTGCGGGCTTCGTGCGAAGGCACTCGCTACTCGCCACTCTCATTACATCATCTTGAACCCCCCGATCTCCAACAAGTGCTCGTGCCCGTTGCTGCCGTGTGCGCCCGGTGCCACGCTCTTGAATTGTGTGCGGATCGCCGCCAGCCACTTCTTGGCGCGTTCGGTCAGCTGGAAATCGTCGGTCATCATGCGGCCGCGCATCACCAGGATGCCCATGTCGGCGCCCTCGTAGAACCAATCGCCGGGGCGCGTAATGCGCAGGAAGAAGGCTTCGTTGTCCTTCTCCACGTAACGGCGGTGTGTGTCCATGCGCCAGAAGTAGATGCTGCCATCTTCACGCATCCGCCAAATGCCGCTGCGCGGTGCTTCGGTCACGCGTTGTACATCGTCCGTGGTGTACTTGATCACCATCTGGCCCCAAGAGTCGATGTTCTCTTCCTTGGCCCAACGGCGGTTCAGCGCGTTCACGTTCAACTCGTACGGTTCGTTCATCCATTCCAACGTGTGGAACAGGTGAAGCGGCGCATCGCTCAAAGCGAACACGGCGTGATTGGTGATGGAGCTCGCGCCCGTCACGCGCGGGTTCAACTCGCCAAGGTAGATCTCGCCGCTGTCCTTGTCGATCAGGTAGTCCAGTTCGAAGTAACCCTTGTAGCCTTCCTTCAGCAGCTGATCACCGAACTTCTTGGCGTAACGCCTGGCCTTGGCGCGGATCTCCGGGGTGAAGGTGTCGGCGAAGATCTCGTTGCCGCACCAGCCGCCTTTGTAGGGGGTGAGCTCCTTGAAACCGACAAGCTCCGTCATCAACGGTGCCACGATGGTGCCATGCCGCGTCACGCACGCTTCCATGGCCGCACCGCGACAGTTGATGCGTTTCATGATCTTGCACTCCTTCTCCGCCTCGATCTCCTTCGCGTACTTGTCGTAGTCTGCGGCACTGTTGATGAAGAAGGTGGTGTGGCCACTGTCACCGTAAGGCGTTTGTACCACGAGGTCGGTGCCGAGCTTTCCTTTCTGCGCTACGGCCAGCAAATGCTCATAGTGTTTCACCGGGCTCAGCACATAAGGCACACAGGGCACGCCTGCTTTCTCGGCCACACGGTTGGTGTTCACTTTGTTGTCCAACCAACTGCGCAGTTTCGCCGGTGGGAAGATGACGTCCAGCCCGGCCTTTTTCGCCAGGGCCTCCGTCTTCTCATCGAACATCAGGAACAGCGCCTTGCCAGCGGACTTGCTGCTCATGCGTCGGCTCTCGATGAAGTCGCGCACTTCGCTGTGCGTGAGCAGGTAGTTGTTGATGTCCTCGATGCTCTGGAACTCCTCGTGCGGTTCCTCCGTTTTCGGGCTCATCAGGTTCGGATGCAGCCCATCGAAACAATCGATGTAGGTGATGAACTTGAATCCCTTGATCCATTCATCGGCCCCCAGCAGGTTGAAGTTCGTGGCGCTGATGAAATACAGCGGCACCTCGTTGCGGTGGAAGAACCGACGGATGTCGCTGATGCCCTTGAGGCTGTTCACGACCGGTGCCATGGACTTCTTGATGCGGCGTGCGGGTGCTTTTTTGGCGGTCGCCTTCTTCGTGTTCGGTGCGGCGGCGGTCGTGACCGCTTTCTTTTTCACCGCACCTTTTTTGGCTGCCTTGCGCACAGGTGTGCGCTTCACAGCGGTCTTTTTCGCGGCGGGCCGTGCGGTCTTCCGGGACGATGCC
This sequence comes from Flavobacteriales bacterium, assembly GCA_016787985.1. Classification (GTDB taxonomy): domain Bacteria; phylum Bacteroidota; class Bacteroidia; order Flavobacteriales_F; family PHOS-HE28; genus PHOS-HE28. The sequence goes on from JAEUTC010000090.1 coordinate 7,714, forward strand.
GTTCTGGTCACCTTCTTGGTGTCGGTGGGTTTCCCGCTCTTGCGGGACTTTGCGGTCTTCTTGGCCATGGGTGCGGGCAAGGTAAGTTGAGGAGGCGATGGCGGTGTTGACCGTCAGCGACGCTTTCGGGTTTTCGGGGCGGGTGATGGTTTCTTCTTCGCCGCTTTCTTCACGACGGCGGGTGCGGGCACGCTGGCAGGGCGCATACCACCCATCGCGGTCACGGTGCGTTGTCTTCCCAAGGCCGCATCGGTGAACACACGCAGACCCAGTTCGGGTCTGTAACCGTGGATCTCCTTCACGTCGATGGCGATCAGGAAGTCGATGATCTTGCGGTTGATCACCTGACCAGGGACCAGCACTGGGAATCCAGGTGGATAGGGGATGACGAAGCTGGCGGATACGAGCTCCTTGCCTTCTTCAAGTTCCTTCAGGGCCTTTTCGAGATGCACGTTCCGGCACCTCCGTTCGTCGTAAGCCAGGAAATAGGCCGCGCGTAGATCACCGCCCGGCACACCGGGTTGCCCTTGGAAGCTGCGGTGGAAGTTGGTGAAGTCCGGCAACGGTGTCTCTTCGCCGCGCAGTTCGCGCAACACCCCGAGGTGCGCCTGTTTGTCCACCATCTCGAAGCCCGCGTTGCGGTGCTCCAGTTCCTCCGCGATGCTCAACAACACTTTGGTGAGGTAGGCCAATGATCCGCGCGTGGTGCCGATGTTGGTCATGAACAGCACGGAATTCCGCGAGGTCTTGTTCACCTGGATCTGGTGCTTGTCCATCAAGAATTTGTTCTTGAAGGTGTCGCCATCGATCCCCGTTTTTCCGGTGAACAGGTTGATCTTCGTCGGGTCCACGGCGAACTCGTCCTCGGCCCATGCCTTCTCGATCGCGTTCCACCCGTGATCCCGGCGGTAGTAGCTGTCAAGGCCGCTCTGCCGATGTTCGCGCGGCACCAGGTCGTTGATGGTGATG
>JAEUTC010000107.1 GCA_016787985.1 Flavobacteriales bacterium
ACGCCGCGGCGCTGCGGGCACGACTTCAGGGCAATGGACTTGCTCTTGTACACAGGGTTCTCGCGACCCTTGCGGATGAGCTGTTGAATGGTTGGCATGAGCTCCTTTCGGTTGGCTTTCAGCGTCTTTAGCCATTCCTCGGCTAAAAACGGGCTGCAAATGTAGCGCTTTCCACTTTCCAACCAATTGGTGTTCATGGAAAAATGCTGCGGCTGGTCCCGCTTCAGGATCCCACGATCGATCCGGGTTTGCGCAAGCACCCACCTTAAAACGCTGCGATCCAAGCGGATACCGAACCTCCTCCCACGCGGGATCCCGCGCCGGATCAGGTTTTTTTCATCCGTCCTGGCCTTTCCGCTCATTCGGATGATCTACCTTTGTTAGTACCATATGATACTATAAATGGACGTTGGCAACATCACCTACTACTCCATCAGCCCCCGCATGCTGAACCTCCTGGCCACCATCCACCACCGGCTGGGCGAGGTGCATGCACGCCACCTCCACAGGCCCCCCGTCCACCTGGAGAAGGCCTACCACATCAGTGCGGTCCACAGCACCTTGGCCATCGAAGGCAGCACGCTGGATGCACTGCCCGTAGCCGATATCCTGGATAAACCCGGCGCCGTTACCGAAGGCCCCAGCGCACTAGAGGCCGTGAACACCCACCGGGCCCATGCCTTGATCGAAGACCTGGACCCCTTCGTGGAGCACGACCTCCGACATGCCCATAGCGTGCTCATGCACGGACTGGCCCTCGATGCCGGCCATTTCCGCACCGGCCCCATGGACGTGCTCTATGGCGACCCCGAGCCCTTGCGCACCGCCAACGCCTACGACCTGCCGGCGAACGTGCAGGAACTGCTGCGTTTCGCTGAGGAGGATGACTTCCCACCCCTGGTCACGAGCTGTGTGCTCCACTTCGGCCTTGTCTACCTACGCCCCTTCACGGCAGGCAACGGCCGCCTGGCCCGGCTTTGGCAGAAACGGATGCTCATGCGCTACTGGCCGGTCTTCAGTTACCTGCCGGTGGAAGCCTTCATCCAACGCACCCAGCCCGCCTACTACGCCGCATTGGAATACGCCGACCGCCGCGGGGACTGCGGCGAATTCATCAACTACCTGCTGGAGCGCATCGACGAGGCCCTGGCCGAGCTACTCGCCGCGCCCAACCCGGTGCTCACCGGCGCCGATCGCGTGGCCCTCTTCCTGAAACAAAGCCCCGACCGCTCCTTTCGCCGGAAGGATTACCTCAACATGTTCCCCGAACTGAGCACGGCTACGGCGAGCAGGGATCTGGCCGAGGCGGTGGACGCGAAGGTGTTGGTATTGAGTGGGACGAAGCGGCAGGCGACGTATCGGCGGGTGTGATCGTTGGGGCGACGCTCCGCTAGGGACCGCTTCACCTCCAGTTAATGAATGGATGAACTTGGGGGAAGCTTACACACCGACATCCTATCTTTTGGTACCATATGGGTCTTTTTCGGCCATGTAGTCCTATGTTTCCTTTACATGGGTTTGATCGAGCTGCCTGGAACCGAGCGCCGGTAGAAGGTAAAGGAGGCAAAGGACGACGACCTGGATGGGCTGCATTTGCGATACAAGTTGGTCAGAACGTGTAGCCGACCTCAAGAGCCCACAACGCGCTAAGGGGAAACTTCCAGGCGCTGCCAAACACCCGTGGATCATCACGTTCTTCGATCTTCTTCCGCCATTCGGCATTGAATTCATGCAGGGTGATCAATCCGATGCCATATAAACGGACCATCACACCCCGCGGGTTGAATTGGATGCGCAGACACGCGGGCTTTACCCCGAGGAACAACCGTTGCGGATAGCCCTTGTCATCCTCTGAGGCCTCCTTACCTGATGAGTAGATGAACCCGGCGCCGTATTCGAAGCCCGCACGCGATATAGGCATCCTGTTCAACTGCACTTGCCAATTGTGGATCGAGGACATTGGCGCGCGCGAGCCTTGGGAAACGCTCATATAAAACCCACCAGCAGCAACACCCCAGGCCTTCTTCCCAGCACCCCAAGAGCGTTCGTAGTTAAGTGAGAACGGAGGACCAAAGCCGCCCACCCCTGCATAGATGGTGTTCCGAACCGCCTTGGGAAGATCATGAATACTATCCTTACCTAATCTGTGCTGGGTCTCACGCACTGGACCCTGCGTCCATGCACCCGATCCAAAGTAGCATGATCCATGACGAATGGATGCACTGACCGATGCCGGAGGACGCATGGTAACTGTACCTTGGGTACTGGGTCCACTACGTAAGACTTTGGAGAGGCTTAGATGATCGAACTGGCACAAGCTTGGACAAGCCGCCAGGACGGTCCAAAGCAGCAATGGCATTCTCATGGTCGGTCAGTATTGTGGCGATGCCGGAATGTGTACCCCAGATCAAAACCCACCCATGGAAAGACCGGCGGTGTTTCCCAAAAGCCGTACTCCTCCACGTACCGCCTGTTCAACTCAATGATCCGCACCCATGCCAGCGTATAAGCACGGAAAAAGAAACCTCCATGGTCTCGCTGGTACCGATAGCCGAAAGGCTTGGCAAAAAAGTAGATCCCGTTGGAAACAAGGCGCTCACCAAAATTGGTCGAACCCGTGAACCATCCTCTTCCGAAGGTCAACCCGGCCCCGTGCTCATGATGGTGCACCTGACCTTTGAACCAATTCCATTGCAACGGCAAAGAGAAAACGTGCGTTGAAATTGGCTCATTCGCCAACGGGAAGTACGTCAACCCCGCGCTTAATGACATACTGCGTTCTCCAGTTAAACGCCATCGTCGGTCTATATTGAACGAGAAGATGCCACCGTTCCCGAGGCCCGAAGCGAAGATCGTTGTCTTCGCGTATTCCGTAGTGTCGATGGGCGGTTGGGCCATGCCATCAAATGCGGCTATGTGGATAAATATGGACAGAAGCATATGCACCCAAAGAGACAACGCATCGGGTTGATGCTTGTTCCTTTTCAGCAGTGATCGACACCCGGTATTCATATTCGACGATATCAGCAAATCTGGTAAATGGATCATAAAGTGATGGATGAGGATGAACATGGCTCCGCCATTTTCGGTGGGTGTTTGCCGGTCAGGACAGGCTGCGAAACAACAGAGTAGATCGGATCTTTCGAGTTAACCAATGCAGCTGATGTAATCATCTAGGTGTGGTGAACATGAAATCTAACGGGTATCGACCTGCACCCTGAAACCCACAAGGAATGCCATGTTCAAGGTGCTCCGTACCCGCATGGTATGATCGGGACGAACGAAGCTCCTTTGAGATAGGACATGGGAATAGCCGGGAACGGCCTCCACGAAAAAATGGAATGGGCTGCATCGCCCCAAGCGCAAAGCGATCTGCACCGGCACTTCTGAACCCACGCACTGTGCAACGAATGCCCCGGCATTATAGTTTGAAAACCCAAGACCTACCCAACGACGGATCCTTGCATACCGCAATTGCAAACCAGTTCGCATTTCAATGCGATGTCCTTGGAACAGGTGCCAACCACAAGCAAGCCCAACGCTCCTTGTCTGTTCGTCCACCGTGATCACGTCAATGGTCCTGAATAAGTGGGCCGCAGCATGGTCGATCCTTAACCAGTCGATGAACCACGTGGTGTCCGCATAACCAAGATCAAGGTGGTAGCTCCGTTGTGGCGGATCGTTCAGGGGAAGCGAACACCGAGCGGCCATCGAGAAGGTGAACTCCTGGCCGTACATTCCACACCAAGGTCCGATGCACAGCACGAAGATCACAACACGAATGATCATCCTATCTGATCTGTAAACCTCTACAGAGACTCCTGAGGAAAGATGCGTCCCTGCGGTCTTGTAGGCGCTCACACATCCCTGAAACCGGAGCCATGATATCACCATGTTATGCACTGTTCAATTCATTTCAACGCAAACAACGGATCCTTCGTGTCTCCATTGAAATCAAACTTACATGAAGCTCGTTCTAGTCAAGGTCATTCGACGACGGAGCTTGCCCTTCGTGAATGATACAGGACCCGGTTCTCTCGTGAGTCTTCCCTGATCCTGATGCAGGCACTGGATCGCTCCTTTCGCCGGATGGATTACCTCAACATGTTCCCCGAACTGAGCACGGCTACGGCGAGCAGGGATCTGGCCGAGGCGGTGGAGGCGAAGGTGTTGGTATTGAGTGGGACGAAGCGGCAGGCGCACTATCAAAGAATCAGGTAGCGGTCTATTCCGGCCGACCCAAGCGCGGAAAACGTATCTCCCCATCCGAGATCAATTCAACACCTCCTGGAAAATGCTCCACGGGCTCCCCATCTTGTAGCGCATACACGGTGTAGCCTTGTGCACGTAGGCGTGCCACCTCAGCTGCGAGTGTTAGTTGGTCCGTGGCTTCGATCCTACACCAGGTCTCCAGCCCTGCGGACTGCCCCTGATCACCCCTCGGCCAACCAATGCCCCAAGAACACATCGGTCACTGCATAGCCGCCTTCCGCATGGTGTACCAGTTCCTTGTCCACCAACACACCCAGGCTTTGCCTTACCGTACTGAGAGCGCTTAGTTGGTGCCGCACCACGAACTCCATGGCGGTGGGTGTGGCTACCCTGCCCTCTTTGGCGATGGCGGTGAGCAAAGCGGCTTGGTTCGGACTGAGCAGGCGTTGCAACGTCATGTACTCCGGCGCACGCTCCTTGAGGATGCTGGCCTGGGTGCGCAGCAGGTCGGCGGTGTGTAGTTCCTTTCGCCCAAGCGCGAAGAGGCGGTTGAAGAGGTATTGCACATAGTAGGTATGGTGGCGGCACCACCCGAGGCCTTCTTGGACCACCTCCGCAGCGATGCGCTTGCGCGCCGTTTCGAAGTGCCGGGTGATGAACGCGGCGTACGCCTCGTTGGCGATCGGACCCAAGTGCAAAGGCTCGGCGGCCTGGAAGAACGGTCGCTTGCCATCGGCGAAGATGGCCTGCATCATGCGGCGGTCGCTGCCACAGAAGATGAACTGCACGTTGCGGAGCTTCTGCACCTGCTCGCGCAACAGTGCTTCGGTGTTCCGCTCCGGGTATTCGGTGATCTGCTGGAATTCATCGAGCGCGATCACCACGGGCTTCTTCTGGCGCTCGAGGTAGCGGAAGAGCTCATCCAACGCCATGGCCTGCTTCACACCCGGACGTGTGGAGACACCGAGCTCGGGCAGTCCGGTGAGCGGGTCGAAATTGAGGCTGAACTCCAGCGAACGCATCGCCTGGGCCACTTCCTTCAGCAAGGCATTGGTCGGCTTACCCACCTGCTTCAAGGACTCCTGCACGATGCGCAGCACCATGCCCTCCTGGTCGGTGGTGCGGTACAGGTCCACGAACACCGGGGTGAACTTCCGCTGGCTGGCGAAGAAGTGCCGGATCAAAGCCGTCTTGCCCAAACGCCGCAAGGAGATGATGGTGACGTTGCGCTGGTTGGCCATGGCTTCCCGCAGGAAGGCGAGTTCATCCACGCGGTCGCAGAAGGTATCCGCACCGGCGTAGCCCTGAAGCAAGAAGGGGTTGAATTCTTCGGCCATAAGACAAACGTACATATTTTATGTCACATGTTTTATATCTCATAGTTTATGATGGACGGTTCAGGGGCAGGCGCAGGGCAGGAACCAAGGCATCGGCAGGCGAGGCAATAAGCAGGGGCAAGTGGAGGGGCAGGGGCAGGGGCAGGCGCAGGGGCGCGCGGCATACTTCCTCCAGCTCCTCCACCCTACCCACCTGTTGATATCCCACGCCCTCGATACCTGAGCTCCAAGGCTAACTTCGCCGCCTCCTATGGACCATTTGAAAGGGCTGAACCCCGCACAGCGCGCCGCGGTAGAGAACACCGATGGGCCCACCATGGTGATCGCCGGGGCGGGCAGCGGCAAGACGAAGGTGCTCACCGTGCGCATCGCACACCTGATGACGAAGGGCGTGGACCCCTTCCGCATCCTCGCACTCACCTTCACCAACAAGGCGGCCAAGGAGATGAAGGAGCGGATCGCGCGCCTGCTGGCCGACATGCCGGGCCTCAGCACCGAAGCGCGCAACCTCTGGATGGGCACCTTCCATAGCGTGTTCGCCCGCATCCTCCGCGCCGAAGCCGACAAACTGGGCTACCCGAAGGACTTCACCATCTACGACACCGACGACAGCCGTAGCGTGATCAAGGGCATCGTGAAGGAGTGGAAGCTCGACGACAAGCTGTACAAGCCGAGTCAGGTGCACGGGCGCATCAGCATCGCCAAGAACAACCTGATCGGTCCGCTGGAATACCTGGCCAATGCGGAACTGATGGCCGGTGATGCCAGCGTGGGCCGCGAGAAGATGGGCGAACTCTACAAAGCCTATGCGGAGCGCTGCTTCCGCGCGGGCGCCATGGATTTCGACGACCTGCTCTTCAACACCAACATCCTCTTCCGCGACCACCCGGAGGTGATGCTGAAATACCAGAGCCGTTTCCAGTACCTGCTCGTGGATGAGTACCAGGACACGAACATGGCGCAGTACAACATCGTGAAGACGCTCGCCGCGCGCCACGAGAACGTGACCGTGGTGGGCGACGATAGCCAGAGCATCTACAGCTTCCGCGGCGCCAACATCCAGAACATCCTCAACTTCCGAAGCGATTACCCGGACCATAGGATCTTCAAGCTGGAGCAGAACTACCGCAGCACGAAGACCATCGTAGGCGCGGCCAATTCGCTGATCGAGAAGAACAAGGACCAGATCAAGAAGGAGATCTGGACGGACAACAGCGAAGGTGAGAAGATCAAGGTACACCGCTCGCTCACCGACAACGACGAAGGGCACTTCGTGGCCAACAGCATCTTCGAGACGAAGATGCAGAACCAGGTGCCCAACAAGGGCTTCGCCATCCTCTACCGCACCAACGCGCAGAGCAGGAGCATGGAGGAAGCGTTGCGCAAGCAGAACATCCCCTACCGCATCTATGGCGGCACCAGCTTCTACCAGCGCAAGGAGATCAAGGACCTGATCAGCTACTTCCGCCTGGTGTGCAACCCGAACGACGAAGAGGCGCTGAAACGCGTGATCAACTACCCCACTCGCGGCATCGGCCAGACCACGATGGACAAATTGATCGTGACAGCATCGGCCATGCAGATGAGCATCTGGGATGTGATCCAGAAGCATCCCGAAGCGGTGGATGTGCATGGCGGAACCCGCAAGGCCCTCGGTGATTTCGTCACCATGATCGAGAGTTTCCGCACCATGCTGGAAACGCACACGGCACATGGCCTTGGGGAGTACATCGCCCAGAAGACGGGCATCCTGCGCGACCTCTTCGTGGACAAGACACCCGAGGGGGTGAGCCGCTACGAGAACATCCAGGAATTGCTCGCCGGTATGAAGGAATTCAGCGAAGCGAACACCGAAGGCACCGACCTGCCGCGCACGCTGAGCGACTTCCTCATCGACGTGGCACTGTTGACGGACGCGGACAACACCGACCCGAACGACAACGACCGCGTGAGCCTGATGACGATCCACAGCGCGAAGGGCCTGGAGTTCCCGTACGTGCACATCGTGGGTCTGGAGGAAGACCTCTTCCCCAACTTGATGAGCGTGCAAACGCGCGCCGACCTGGAGGAGGAACGTCGCCTCTTCTACGTGGCCATCACCCGGGCCGAGAAACGCGCCACCCTGAGCTACGCCATCAGCCGCTACAAGTGGGGCAACCTCACCGCCAGCGAACCCAGCCGCTTCATCGACGAGATCGA
>JAEUTC010000123.1 GCA_016787985.1 Flavobacteriales bacterium
AGCGGGTTCGAGGTTCCAGTAGATCTCGCCCACTTTGCCCAGGCCCACCTTCGCGAGGTCGGCGTTCTTCGGTTTATGACCGAATTCGTTCATGTTCCTTGTGGAATTGTGAATTGGACGGCAAAAGTACGGGGAAGCGGGTTCCCGATGCTAGCGATCGTCAGCCCGGCGCCAAGCGGTTATGAACAGGGTGGCCCAACCCACCATGAAGCAGAGGCCGCCCAACGGCGTGATGGGTCCCAGGATCGACGCAAGCCCCTGCAGACCAGACACATCCCGCGTCGCAAGAAGATAGATGGACCCGCTGAAAAGAAGGATACCGGACGTGAACGAGAGCCTGACCAGTCGCACCGAACGCGCAGGCAGCGTAGTCGCCATGGCGGCAAGCAGCAGCAACCCAAGACCATGGTAGAACTGGTATTCCACGGCGGTCCTCCATTGGGCCAACCCCTCCGGGCCCACATGTGCCTTCAGCCCGTGCGCCCCGAACGCACCGAGCGCCACGGCGAGGAAAAGGAATGCCGACCCGAGGAGGAGCGCACGTCTGTCCATGGTACAAAGGTCGCTGTAGGCGGGTCTAAAAAAGAAAGACCCCGGGGACTCCCCGGGGTCTTCCGAAGTTGACCGTTGGATCACTTCAGCTTGTTCATCTCGGCCTCGAAGGTCTCCTTGAACTTCTCGTAGTCGTAATCGATGCGGAGGCGCTCGTCGTTGCTCAGGCGCTCGTTGTAAGCGGCGAGCAGGTCCTGGGCGCTCAACTCGATGGCCACATAGGTCTTGAAGTTACCGGTGGCGTTCACCTTCATCACCTTCTCGCAGATGGTCTTGGTGCCAGTGAGCTTCTGGTCCACCACTTCGCGGGTGAGGCCTTCGAAACGCTCAGCCACTTCCTCCTTGTTGTTCATCTCGCGGCTGTTCACGTAGTTGTCGATCACGCCCTTGATCTGGGTGTTGATGGCGCTAGCGAGGTCGGCGCGGGCGTTGGCCAAAGCCTTCTTCTTCGAAGTGGCCTGGTCCATGCTCTCACCCAGGTTGTTCGCGCGGAACACCTTGTCGTTGGTGAAGTATTCGGGACCGGAGCATTCCACCTTCACTTCGGTCTCGCCGGAGGGTGGAGGTGTAGCCACTACTTCCTTCTTCTTCTTGCAGGCGGTCATCGCGCCGGACAGCATCAGGGCTGTCATCAGCACCGTAACGGAACGGTTCATGCTCGTGGTTTTCATGGTTGGGGAGTTCTTGTACCGGCTTCGCCGATGGTGGTTTCTCTTGTTGTGGGTTTTGCCAGATCTGTGCCAAACTTCGGAAAAGCCCGTCATTCCTCAATTGAACGCGTTCATGATGCCGGGCACGAGTTCTTTCCGGATGTCGGGGATGGCCTTTTTGAAGCTTTCCAGACCGGCCTTCTCGTAGGTGAGTTGTACGCCTTTAACGCCCTGCTTGCCCCCTTCAAAGACCACCTCTTGGGTCTTGCGGTCGCGGAACGTGTAGGTCACATCCACGAAGGCGGTGAAGAAACCGTTGGACTCGCCTCCTTGCCTGGTGTTCGCGGACAGGTCCAGGACCAGATCCGCTTCCCCTTCGCGCTCCACGAAACGGAAGCCTTTAGTGGTGAGTTCCTCGCGCACGACGGAAGCCACCCCGGCATCACCAACGGGCTGGCCTAGGTTGGTCTCTTTGGAGCGCATGAAGACCCGGGGCATGCGCATGACGATGGGCACATGTACTTCAGGCGCGGTAAGGCTGGCCAGCAAGGCTCCCACGAGGGCCCTGTCCAATTCCCGGCTGATCAGCTCATCGAGGTGCAGTTTCACGAGCACTTCCTGAAGTTTCGAGCCCGGGTCCACGCGTTGGACGGTGGTGCGGGCCCGCCCTTCGGTATCGGTATTCTTCAACTCGGTGACCTTGCCACCGGTACCCGGGTACGTGATGAAAAGGGGCAACTGGCCCAGATCACGCAGGCCGCCACCGTTGGCGTAAGCCGCGCTCACCAGGAGCTCTCGTTTGAAGCCGTTCTCGTAGGAGAGCTCGGCGCGTTCAGGTAAGGCGGTCAGCCGCACCTGGCTGGTGAGCTTCTGCAAGTCGGCGTACAGTTCATTCACCAATTGTACCTGGCGGCCGTCGAGTTCCACGGCGTCGTTCTCCCCCCAATATTCCTTCATGGCCAGAAGAGCACGCAACTCCTGGTCGAACGCGGTGCGCAGGTCGCCATTGCCGATGCTCTGCCTGCTGCGTGCATGCAGGTCCAGGGCGTTGCGTATGGCGCCGGCCTTCTTTTCGGCCTTGATCCTAGCGTGTTCCGCTTTGGACAGGCGGTAGTAGGTCCAGTATTCGGTGGCGTTCTCCCAGGAGTCCACCAACTCGAAACCTTCGAGCTGTTCGTTGCTAGTGGTCTTGATGGTACCGGTGAAACTCTCGTCGAACTGGTTCTTGCGATCGAGCGTGTACAACAGGCTGTTGCCCTCCACCCGCACACTGATCTCGCTGGCCAGGTCGTTCAACGCGTTCTTCTTGGCGGTCTCCAACACATCGGGGCGGCTCTTGTTGGCCATGCCGATGCCGGTATAGTAGCCGTCGCTGGAAGGGCGCGCACCTACCCAAGAGGGGCGTTGCTCCACCGGCGTCACCACCGGGGTCTCCACCGTCTTCTTGCTTCCACCACAAGCGACCAGCAACAAGAAAGGCGCGATCCGCAGCAGTCGTTTCATCATGGCAGCTTAGCGCTGATCTCCTGTTCGATGGTGGCGGCCATGGACGAAGAGGTGGCCTGAAGCACCTCGTTCATCAAGGTGGTCACTGGCTTGACCTCCCGCGGAGCGTTCAAGAGTGAGCGGATCTCGCGGCGGGCGTTGTCACGCAGGTCCACATTACCGTTCAGCATAGGCAGCAAGGCGTCCTTGTTACCATCATAGGCGGCATAGTAGGCATGGTCTTCGGCTTGACGCTCCACCACTTTGCTCACCAGCACCTCACCGGTCTCCAAGGAGACAAGTCTGTAGTTGAAGGACAGGACCACCTTGTTCTCCTGGTAGAATTCGGTGTAGCGCACGGGTTTGTACTTGGTGACGAAGTACTTCTCGTTGGTCTCCTTGTTCACCTGCTGCACGCGGTATGATTCGTAGCCATCCTTGGTGCTCTTCCTGACCTGACCGGGGATCTCCTGGTAGCTCACCACCGTACCCATCAGTACCGCTTGGGCCCCGATGAGGTTACCGACCCGCACGGCTGTCTGTTCATCCACCACGCCGCTGAGCCCCAGGCGCTGCTCCTCCAGGATGCGGTCCATGTTCTCGCGGTCCACCACTTTCAGGAATGGATCCTGGACATCGATCAGCGCGGTCATGGCGTGGGCTTGCACTTTGGTGGCCAGGCCGCTGTACTTGTCGCTGGACGTGAAGGGCAGCACGGCCACGGTGAATCGTCCCTTGGTGAGGCACTCCTGGCGCAGGGTGTTCGTGTCCTTGTACGCGCTGTTCTTGTCCATCACCTTGGTGAAGGCCGCATAAGCCTTGCGGTAATTGCCGCTTTCCAGTTCACCCTTCCCTGTGCGGTAGAGCGGTTCTAGGTAGGCTACGCTCTGCAAGCTGCTCGCGTCCTTGTAATTGGGTTCGAGCTTGGCGATCCGCGCGAACACTTTCTCAGCCGCGGCGAACTCCTCTTTCTCGAAGTGCGCCTGACCTTCATTGTAGAGGTCCACCAGGTGTTCGGCCTTCACTTTCTCGAAATCGGCCTTGTAATGGTCGGGGATCTCCAACACCACACCGGTGTATGCCACACGATCCACATAGGCTTTGGCATCGAGGTAGGCGGCTACGGCTTCGCCGCGCGCACCACCGGTGGCCACGTGCTTGAAGAAGGTGCTGAGCTTGTCGTTCAACAACATCTGCCCAGTCTTCTTCAGGCCGATCTTGGCCTCCACGTTCTTGGTGTTCCGCTGGGCCGCCTGCAGGTACATGTCGGCAGCCTCCGCATACATCCCGGCTGCATCGAGCTTGTCGCCCTTCTTGGAGAAGGACTTCGAGCCGGAGCATGCGCCGAGGAGAGCGGCTATGCCAAGGGTGATGAGGATATTGGGATACCGGCGCATGGTGGGAGGCCGTTGGGTGGTGGCGCTTAGCGGGCCTGGATGTACTCGTTCAGGTCGTCTATGGAGCTCTCGAAGGTGAACGCGTCGTTCACTTTGTAATAGTTGTCGATGTCGAAGGTGCGCTCGTAGGCGTACTTGGCGATGTCCAATTTACTGTCCTCGAAGCTGAAGAGCGACATGAGGCCTTTCACCTGATCCACGGTGAAGCAGCGGTTGCTGCCGACCTGCTTGGCCAAGGTCATCTTGCTATCCTCGAAGCTCTTGGCCTCGATGCTCTTCTTCACATCGGCGAATTCGGTGTTGCTCATGGGCCATCCGCAGCCTACGCGACCAGAGTAGCCGGGCATGCTGTACACCGCGGGTTCCACGGGAGCCGGTTTGGTATCGATGATCGGTTTGGCCGGAGCAGGAGGCGTGCTGGTGCGGGTAGTAGTAGTGGTGGTGCGCGTGGTGGTCGTGGAAGTGGTGGACTTGGTCCCGTCATCCACCTTCACGTTCATGTTGAAGTTGATGCCGTTCACACCCATGTTGATGTTCACGTCCTCGCCGTCCATGGGGTCACCCTCTTCGATGACCGTGGTGGTGGTGATGACCTCATCAGCAGGCACAGCCACTTCTTGTGTCACCGTGGTGGTGGTGGTAGGCGCATCCTCAGTGAAGGTGGTGGGTGCAGGCTTAACCGGTTCGCTCTTGGCAGCGGTGCCCAATTCAGCTTGGCCGGTCATGCGCAGCACGCGAGCGCCCTTCTTGTTCAAGGTAACCATCATGGTGTACTCTTTGCCCATTTCAAGGTAGCCGTTCTGCTTGATGGTAGGGATGGCGGCATCTTCGAACTTCACCAGCATCACCGGCGTTTCCGTCCGGATGCCAGTGGCGACCACGCGGGTGGCAGGAGCAGCGTTCTTCACGTCGCCGTCAACGATGAGGGTGAACTTGGTGCCGTCGTCGGAGAAGACCACGAGGTCGGCGGTCTGTGCGAAACTTGCCAGGGTGAAGAGCACCGCGAGGGCGAGGGAGAATAAACGTTCCATGGTGGGTTGAATGGGTTGCGAAGTTAGACGTTGGACCCTCCTAGGCAAGCGCTATGCCAAACCCGGGCATCCGTTGCGGAACCCGCGTGGCGCTTGGCTGGTCCGCACTTCGCATCTTTGGGGCCCAGCACCAGAACCATGCGCAGCATCCTGATCCTTGGCGCCGGCCGATCGGCCTCCTCCCTGATCCGTTACCTGATCCGGAACGCGGGCGACCAGCAATGGCGGATCACCGTGGCGGACAAGGATCCCTCGCATGCAGCCATGTTGGTGGCGGAGGGTCCAACGGTGGCCACCGGTTTCGCTCTGGACGCCACCGATGGTGCGGCCCGAAGCGCGCTGATCGCCAAGCATGACCTGGTGATCAGCATGCTACCGGCCTTCATGCACATGGATGTGCTGAAGGACTGCCTGGCGCTGAAGAAACACGTCATCACGCCCAGCTACGTACCGGACGCACTCTGGCCTATGCATGCGGACTTCAAAGCGGCGGGGCTCACGGTGCTGAACGAAATGGGCCTCGATCCAGGCATCGACCACATGAGCGCCATGCGCATTCTGGACCGGATCCGGGCGGAAGGTGGACGCATGGAAGCCTTCGAGAGCTACTGCGGCGGTCTGGTGGCCCCGGAAAGTGACGACAACCCCTGGGGCTACAAATTCAGTTGGAATCCGCGCAACGTCATCCTTGCCGGGCAAGGCGGCGCTGCGAAGTACATCCGCGACGGCGAAACGAAGTACATCCCGTACCACAAACTCTTCAAGCAAACGGTGCGTGTGGCGGTGGAAGGTTTCGGGGAGTTCGATGGTTACGCCAACCGCGACTCGTTGAAGTACCGTTCGCATTATGGCTTGGATGAGATCCCGACCTTGCTCCGCGGCACCTTGCGGAAGGCGGGCTACTGCGAAGCCTGGGATGCGTTCGTACAATTGGGCTGCACGGAGGATGGATTTGCCATGGAGTTGCCGGCGAAAGCCGACTGGAGCGAGTACCTGGATGCCTTCCTCCCCCATTGCCAGGAGTGCGACACGCGTGGCAATCTGGCCAACTACCTCGGCCTGGATGAGAGCAGTGAAGTAATGCAGAAGCTCGACTGGCTCGGCCTCTTCGACAAGAACAACCCGATCGGCGTGAGCGGTCGTTCACCGGCGGCCACGCTTCAGCATCTGCTCGAGCAGAAGTGGAAGCTCGGCCCGCAGGACAAGGACATGGTGGTGATGTGGCACCGGTTCCGGTACGCGGTGGAAGGGCAACACCAGACCATCCATGCCTCGTTGGGTGTGATCGGCGAAGACACCGTGCATACGGCGATGGCCCGCACCGTGGGGCTACCGATCGCCATGGCCTGCAAGCTCTTGTTGAACGGCACCATCACCGACCGAGGCGTGCTGTTACCGCTGAAACCAGTGATCTATGAGCCGATCCTGAATGAGTTGGAGACCTTCGGTGTGAGGTTCACCGAAGAGGAGGTGGAGGCCTAGAGCGCATCTCAAAAGAGCCCTTCGGGCTACGCTCGGGTCTTTCACGCCCATGCGTCATTGTCGAAGACCTCACAGAGCACCCGACTATGCTCTCCCGCAGTACTGCGGGATCGACGCCTAGCCTAGGCGCGAAATACCTCTCACTCGCTACCAAAAGCTCTTTTGAGATGCGCTCTAGAAATTCAGCATCAGATCGCTGATGAGCGCGCGGTACTCCGGGGTGTAGTCAAAGGGGCCCGTGTTCTCTATGGTGAGTTCTTCCTGGCGGATGGCGCCGCCCGGTCTGTTCAACTCCAACAGCACGCGCTTGGCAGGACGGTGAGCGACATACTTCACCACGCATCGGCGGATCGGCTTCAACCCCACCTGATCGGCTAAAGCAAGCAGTTCCTGTTCCCGGTTCAAGGGGATGATCACGGCGAAGCGACCGGCCTCGGACAAGAGTCGGTCCACGGCAGCGACCAACTCCGGGAACAACAACTTGTCGCTGTGCTTGGCCAAGCCCACCCGTTCATCCGAAGCGCTGGAATAACCGGCGTAGTAGGGCGGATTACAGATGATCAGGTCGAAGGGCTCGCTGGTGGTCATGCGGCGCACGTCCATGCGGTGCACGCGCACGCGATCTTGCCATGGACTCTCGGCTGCGTTCTCGGCGGCTTGTTCGGCGGCGGCATCGTCGATCTCCACGGCATCTACCGTGGCTGTCGCTTGGCGCTGCGCCGCGATCAGGGCCAGGACACCCGTTCCGGTTCCGATGTCCAAAATGCGTTGCACACCGTCGTAATTCACCCAAGCCCCGAAGAGCACACCATCGGTGCCCACCTTCAGGGCGCAGCGGTCCTGCTGAATGGTGAACTGTTTGAAACGGAAGGATGGTTTGGGCATACGATTCACCCGCGATACATATCCACCAGCCCCGGCGGCGTGCGCACCATCAACGTGTTGGTCTCGGGATCGATGCCCAGGATCATTTCTTCGGCGAGCGGCACCATCACCTCCTCCTCGCCATGCAGGATCACCAGCACGGGGTTCTTCGCCGACCCTTCGATACCGGTGACTTCACCCAGGTCGCCGTGTTCCTCGTCGCGCACGATCATGCCGATGAACTCTTCGGGGTCCCAGCTTTCGTCGCTACCATCGGCCAATAGACCCGGGGGTGCGTAGATATCGCGGCCCACGAGGATCGATGCACTTTGCGGATCGTGGAAGTCATCGAACTTCACGAGGATATCGCGGCCTTTGTCGTGGAGTTGGGTGAAGAAGAACGGTACCTTCTGCCCTTCGATGTCCACGAACAATGATCCTGCGTGGACCAGGTCTTCCAACTCGCAGTCCTCCAGGTGCACGGTGAGTTCGCCGCGGTGCCCCCAAGGCTTCCCCAGTTTGCCGATGCGGTGGAGGCTTTCCAGATCCATGGGGTTGAAGGTAATGCTGCGCGTAGTTCGGAGGCTCCTTGGGGGAAATGGTTCAGCGTTCGGAGGCTGTTCGTTGGAACAGGGCCATGATATTCACCACGGCTACCTGTTCGCTCGGCTACCGATGAACGACCAACTGGGAACTTCTGACGCCACCACAAAGAAGAAACCCGCACACCTTGCGGCACGCGGGTTCCTTGTGGTGGTACTTGAATTATTCGGCAGCGGCTTCAGCAGGCGCTTCGCCTTCGGCAGGAGCTTCAGCGGCAGGCGCCTCCACAGCAGCAGCGGCGGCCAGTT
>JAEUTC010000127.1 GCA_016787985.1 Flavobacteriales bacterium
AGTGGTCGATGAGGGCATCGCTGATCTGGTCGGCGACCTTGTCGGGGTGGCCTTCGCTTACGGATTCAGAGGTGAAGAGATAGGGCATGTGGTTGAGTTCGAGGCTGCAAAGGAAAGAGTTCCGGCGGGACCGGCAAGATCATCGCAGATGTGGTTATGAACGTTAACGGACCAGTTCGTACACCGTGGCGTAAGGGTTGGTCGCGCTCTTCCGATAATGGCGTAGCAGCACATCCTGCACAGTGCGTGTGCGGCAATGGTCTGAGGAACCGTGCTGTCCGATCACCACGATCCTGTCGATCCGTGGCGAGCGTTGCTGCAGGACATGGTCGGGCAGCCATTCTAGACATCCCGCACCACCGCCCAGATGCCGGCCCAGCTGTTCAGGGAGGGCACTGCACCAGACAAAGGGGAAGTATCCCGTACCACACTCGTAGTTGTCCAACAACACCACATCGCGCTCGGTGGCCAGCAAGGATGGGATATGCCCCAATAGCCAGTTGTCCTCCAGGTTGATCGGAAGCACGACGCTGCCTTCGGGAATGGATCGCCCAATGGAACTGACCTGCTCGATCCGTTCCGCCATGGGCGTCATGGCCTCGCTGATGTAGCCGTTGCGGGCTTGGTGCGCCAGCAATGTCATCGCCACGATCGGTACTGCGGCCAAAAGTGGGATGCGCTGTACCGCCACCCAGACGATGAACAACAGCAGCGCCATCCATTGTAGCCGAACGGTGATGTAGCTCGCATAGCCGGAGGAGTCGGGCAGGACGAAGTACAGGACGAGCAGAAGGACCGCAAGGGCGAAGGTCAAGTCACCCGGCACGATGCGCGGGCCTGAGGTCCGCCACCGTACGAATGCGGCCAATACCGCTGCGGCCACAAGGAGAAGCTTGATGGTGTAGGTGAACTTCTCCTCGGCACCGTAGTGGTACAACACCAGGCTGCGCAGATCGAACAGGTCGCGGAGGTTGGCTGTACGGTCCACCTCACCCCAACTGGCCTGCTGCGAGGCATTGAAGTCCAGGAAGAGCAACAAGGCCGGCAGACATGCGGTGCACACGGCCAACAAAGCACCCCAGCGAGCACCGGGCAACGCACTCGTACGGGCTTGCTTACCGAGCAGCACGAAGAGTTCGTGGGCCGCCAGGAGCAGGAAGAAGAGCGCCAGAGCGGTCGTGTGCGTGTAGAAGAGCAGCACACTCGCACCCAGCAAGACCAGCAGGGTTATCCAGGAGATCCGCGGTGTTCGTATCCACCACGCTGCAGCCCCGAACGCCAGCGCCACCCCGAGGAGGAAATTGTGGAAGCCGAGCACGAGCATGAAGTTCACCGTGAAGGGCAGCACCAGCAGCACCAGCGGTGAGGCCTGCCCGAACGAGCGGGCCAAGGCCCATGTGCCGAGTCCGGTGCCAAGGATGATCAAGGCGAGAAGTGCACGTTCGGCGATCAAGCCGGGTAGTACGGTCTGGAGCGCACCAAGGATCAGGTGCCCAACACGATTGGGTACCAAGCCGGGGTTCTCGCAATAAACACCTTCGGGTGCACCTTCGAAGAGCATCCGTGCGGTGTGCAGATGCGTCCAACCGTCCAGCGTGGGGAAGGCCGGGATCCATAGGACCCATGCGGCGTTCAGCGCCATCAGCGAACCGATGGCCCAAGCGAGCAGGCGTTCCGTGCGCGCAGGGCTCATGCCTACTTCCCTTTGCGGGTAAGCTCTTTGAACACTTCCTCCAGGCCGCGTTCGCTCTTCTGCATGCCGAGCACCTGCAGGCCATTGTCCACCGCGAACCGGAAGACCGCCGGCCGTACATCGATGGCCGCATCGTGTTCAAGCACCCAACTGTTCCCTTGCTTGCGATGGGCACCAAGGATACCCACGATGTTCGTCAGCTTGTTGGCGTGCACATCGCCGTCGAACTCCACTTCCAAGGCATCACGGTGCTGGGTGTTGCTGCGCAGGGTGCTCGCTTTGTCATCGGCCACCAACCGGCCGCGGTCGATGATGATCACCCGGTCGCAGATGGCTTCCACCTCCTGCATGATGTGGGTGCTGAGCATCACGGTCTTCTGTTCGCCGATCCGTTTGATCAATGCACGCACTTCCACGAGCTGGTTCGGATCGAGTCCGCTGGTGGGTTCGTCCAGGATCAGCACATCCGGGTCGTGGATCATGGCTTGCGCCAGCCCCACACGCTGCCTGTATCCCTTGCTCAATGCACCAATGCGCTTGTGTTGTTCGAGCCCCAAGCCGACTAGGTCGATCATTTGCTTCACCCGTGGGGCACGGTTGCGCATACCATGCAGCCCCGCGACCAGGTCGAGGTACTCCTTCACGTACAGGTCGAGGTAAAGCGGGTTATGCTCGGGCAGGTAGCCCACATGGCGGCGCACCTTCAAGCTGTCCTTACCGGTATCGAAGTCGCAAACGGTGGCCGTGCCATCGGAAGGAGGGAGGAAGCACGTTAGGATCTTCATCATCGTGCTCTTGCCCGCACCATTGGGTCCGAGGAAGCCCACCACCTCGCCGGCGCCCACCGAGAAGGAGACATCGTCCAACGCTTTCTGGGCGCCATACAGCTTGGTGATGTGGTTGACGGTGATGGACATGCCGGGCCGTGGATGAGGTGCGAAAGTAACGTGACTGAGCAGAGCCGAAGTACGTCAGCCGGGTAGGCGCCATCTTTGTGGCATCGCCGCGTTCTGCGGCGCTAGCAGAAGATGCCGACCGGACTGGTGATGCGATCCACGGGTAGCCGCTACCTCGTGCGCGGGGAGGATGGCTCCCGGCACGAATGCGTCGCGCGGGGTAACCTGCGGATCAAGGGCTGGAAAAGCACCAATCCAGTGGCCGTCGGTGATCGAGTGGAGTATCTCCCGCAGTTGAGCGACGAAGAGGTCGGTTCCATCATGGAACTGCACGACCGTACCAATTACCTGGTGCGGAAAAGTGTGAACCTGTCCCACCACAAGCACGTCATCGCCGCCAACTTGGACCAGGCGTTGTTGTTGGTCACCGTGGCAAGGCCGCGCACTTCCTTCGGGTTCATCGATCGTATCCTCGTCACGGCCGAGACCTACCAGGTGCCCGTGGTAGTGGTGGTGAACAAGGTGGACGACCTCGACGAAGAGGAACAGGACCGGCTCTTCGAACTGGTGGACGTCTACCAGGAAGCGGGGTACGATGTGGTGATGACGGCAGCCCTTCAAGGGAAAGGGTTGAAGGAGATCAAGGACCTGCTCGCGGGCAAGGTCACTCTAGTGGTGGGCCATAGTGGTGTGGGAAAGAGCACCCTTGTCAATGCCATCGACCCTGATCTGGATCTACACACCTTGGAGATCAGTGAGGCCAGCGGCAAAGGCCAGCACACGACCACCAACGCGGAGATGTACGAGGTGGCCGCCATCAAAGCCGAGCGCCCCACGTTCATCATCGACACCCCCGGCATCAAGGGCTTTGGGCTGGTGGATCTGGATGCCAGCCATATCGGAGACCAATTCCCCGAGATGTTCAAGTTGAAAGGCGACTGCCGGTTCAACGATTGCCTGCACAAGGACGAGCCCGGCTGCGCGGTGCGCAAGGCAGTGGAGGAAGGCCACGTGGCCGAGAGCCGCTACCGCAGCTACATCGACATGTTGAACGGGGTGGAAGAGGATAGCCCTTACCGCACCGAATAGAATTCACAGACCATGCGAAACCTGATATTCCTCGTGCCTCTCACCGCGCTCCTGGCTTGTTCAGGGACGCGCCCGGTCGCAGAACCTCCCGCGCCACCGGCAACGGGTGCCAAAGACCCGACCCGATCACTTTCGCAGATGGGGGCCGATGCCGTGCTGTGGCAGAACACCAGCGCCGAAGCCTACTGGATCTACAAGCAGGCGTACGAGGTCGCTGCCACGCGCATGATGTGGAACATCGTGGAACGCTCCAAGGCCTACCGTGAAGGCGAGAAGGAACGCCCCCTTGCCGTGATCGTCGACATCGATGAGACCGTATTGGACAACAGTCCTTACCAGATCACCGCCGTGAAGAATGGCCGCACCTTCGACCAGAACGAATGGAAGGGTTGGACGGACAAAGCCAGCGCCAAAGCCTCGCCCGGCGCCTTGGAATTCCTGCGCATGGCCAAGGAGGCCACCTGCGAGGTCTTCTACATCACCAACCGCGACATCCGCGAGCGAGCCACCACGCTGAAGAACCTGTCCGATCTTGGATTCCCCGATGCCGATGAGGCGCACCTATTGCTCATGGAGGGCACCAGTGATAAGACCGAACGCCGCGCTCGTGTGCGCGCCACCCACGACGTGGTGCTTCTGGTGGGCGATCAATTGCGCGACTTCGATGAGCGCTTCAAAGACCGTTCGATGAACGACGGGAAAGCGGTAGTGGATGCCATGGCCGACAGCTTATCGAAGTACTTCATCCTGCTGCCCAACCCCATGTACGGTACCTACCGCGATGCCATCCAGGGCAAAGGTTCCGAAGCCGAGAAGCTCCAACGCATGGAGGAGTGGTTCCAGCGCAACGGGTACTGAGATGCGCGCCGTGGTGCAGCGGGTGAGCGAAGCTGCCGTGGA
>JAEUTC010000129.1 GCA_016787985.1 Flavobacteriales bacterium
CCAATACATCGAGAAGGACGGAGCCTTGGAGCGCCGCTTCCAGAAAGTGCTGGTGGAGCCCACCACGGTGGATGAGACCATCCAGATCCTCAACAACATCAAGGAGAAGTACGAGGACCACCACAACGTGAACTTCACCCCCGAGGCTGTGGAAGCGTGTGTGAAGCTCACCAACCGCTACATCACCGACAGGCACCTGCCCGACAAGGCGATCGACGCTCTGGACGAGGCGGGCAGCCGCGTGCACATCAGCAACATCGTGGTGCCCAAGGCCATCCTCGATGTGGAGCAGAAGATCGAGGACATCAAGGAAGAGAAGAACAAAGTAGTACGCAGCCAGCGCTACGAAGAGGCCGCCAAATTGCGCGACCGCGAACGTCAGCTGCTCGAAGAGCTCGACAAGGCGAAAAAGGCCTGGGAAGAAGAGAGCAAGAGCAACCGCACCACCGTGAACGAGGAGAACGTGGCCGAAGTGGTGGCCATGATGAGCGGTATCCCCGTAACGCGCATCGCCGAAAAGGAAAGCGGCAAGTTGCGCCGCATGAAGGAGGAAATGGTGGGTAAGGTGATCGGTCAGGACGAAGCGGTGGCCAAGGTGGTGAAGGCCATCCAGCGCAACCGCGCTGGCCTGAAAGACCCCAACCGCCCGATCGGCTCGTTCATCTTCCTGGGCCCTACCGGCGTGGGCAAGACCCAGCTGGCCAAGGAGCTCGCACGTTACCTTTTCGATACCGAGGACGCTTTGATACGCATCGACATGAGCGAGTACATGGAGAAATTCTCCGTGAGCCGCTTGATCGGTGCGCCTCCGGGCTATGTGGGGTATGAAGAAGGTGGACAGCTCACCGAAAAAGTGCGCCGCCGCCCCTACTCCATCATCCTGCTGGACGAGATCGAGAAGGCGCACCCCGATGTGTTCAACCTTTTGTTGCAAGCCCTCGATGATGGCAAGATGACCGACAGCCTCGGCCGCCACATCGACTTCAAGAACGCCATCATCATCATGACCTCGAACATCGGGGCGCGCGACCTGAGCGACTTCGGCAAAGGCGTGGGCTTCGGCACCGCCGCCAAAGCAGCCGGCCAGGAGGACAGCAACCGCGGCGTGATCGAGAAGGCCTTGAAGAAAGCCTTCGCGCCCGAGTTCCTCAACCGCATCGATGACATCATCATGTTCAACTCGCTGAAGCGGGAGGACATCCACAAGATCATCGACATCGAGCTGGGCCACCTCTACAAGCGCATCAGCGAGCTGGGCTACGACCTGAAGCTCACCGACGAGGCCAAGGACTTCCTGGGCGAAAAGGGCTACGACGAGAAATTCGGTGCACGTCCGCTGAAGCGGGCCATCCAGAAGTTCATCGAAGACCCCATGGCCGAGGAGATCATCAACCAAGGCGTGGAGGAAGGCGACAAGATCTCCATCGGCCTGAACAAGGAGAAGAACGACCTGGTCATCAAAGTGACCAAGGGCAAGAAGAAGACCTCCAAAGCCGACGGCACCGACGGTAAGGAGCTGCCCCCCGCTACGGAGTAAGGCGGATCAACCAACTACGCGAACGGCCCTTCGGAAGAGGGGCCGTTCGGCTTTACCACCCCGGCCCACTATCCGGCGCCTTCCGCAGCCGAGTGCTGAACCCCATGCCGATGACGAGGTATTGCGTCTGCCGTGCCTCTACACGCTCGGGCCGGCCGGGAAAACCTTCTTCCAAGCCCAGGTCGGCGGAGCCGAAGGTGATGCCGTCGCGCTCGTAGCCGAGTGTGAGGCCAAAGGCGAGGTTGTCCGTGGCGTGGACGTAGTAGCCGGTGCCAATGCCCCAATGCAACCCGGACCGTTGTGCTCCACCACAGGTGGGGCAATCGAACCAATAGGTGGTGTTGCCCACCCGAGCGTTCAGCTCATAGAACGTGCGTTCGCCGGTGTACTGCTCGTAGGACAGCTTTCCGTAGAGCGAGAGTTTGCGGATCTCCCCGGAGGTGACCACCGGTGCCAGGGCCCGCTCGTTGATGGCGAACCAGGTCATCTTGCCCCCCACCCCCAGCCCCAGGCCCTTGTACACGGGGAACTGGATCAGCCCATCTACCTGTCCCACGCTCTCGGTCACGGCCTCGAACAAGGGATTTCCCAGTGGCACGGGCAGGATCAAGTTACCCTTGATGGTGCTGGAGACATCGGGCATTTTCTGCGCGCTGAGGGCGCCAGCCAGGCCGCCGGCGAGGGCGAAGGACAGAAGGCCACGGAGGATCATGCCTGCTGAAGACGGAATTGCCGCACGGTCCGTTGTGTGGCGGTGGCCATTTCCAAGAAATACACGCCATCGGCCAATGGTGGCAGGGTGCGCTCCAAGGTGTGTTCACCGGCTTGCAGCTGGGCGTCGTCCCACGCATGGAAGGGCGCATGCACCTGATCGAGCAGGCGGGTCTGGATGCGTTGGTCGCCGGGCACTTTCACCACAACGCGCAACCGGGCCGGGTGGTATGCGAGTTCCAACCCCACGAGTTCGGCGTGCAACGGGGCGGGCGTGTCCTTGGTGAGGATGTGCTGGCGCAATCGCTTCCAGAGGATCACGAGCACCAGCACGCTCAAGCTCACGATCAGCGCGGTGCGCACGTTGAGCAGGTCCTTCTCGCTGATCATAGGGTGATGATGCCGGGGATCTCCGAAGCCTTCTCATAACGCGCCACCACGTCGTCGGCGCTCATCATCACTTCTTTCACCGTGATGCTGAGGTATTTGCCGCCGCTGCTGTACTTGCGCAGGATCTCACTCTCGGGCGGGAAGAGGGCCACCACGCGGTCCACCCGAGCAGGGTCGGGTTCGAAGATGAACTTGTACATGTACACCGAGGGCCACTCCTGGATCTTCTCCAAGGTCTGCCGCAGTTTATCCTTCGCTTCGTCGCTCAACATGGTAATCTTTGCAAAGGTACCTCCGCACGATCGAACCTTTCCCCGACCGCCGTGTACAGGAACACAAGAAGTACGAACACCATGGCCCTTCGCCGACCGCTCCTGATCCCATTCTGCTTGGTGCCTCTGCTGGGCTTGAGCCAAGCGGGTGCCGAGAAGGCCGCGCCCCAACAGCAGCGTGCGGTGGTGACCGAACCCTACCAAGGCGGCTGGAACGTACCGACACAGGCTGCCAAAGAGGAGGCGGACGAGAGCCAGTTCTTTGCTCCACCGGCCCCCGCTGCACAACAGCAGCTCGATCTGCTCCGCTGGGAACGCAACGCCTCCCTGGCCCGTAACGCCGGAACCATCCCCAGCGTGGACCACGCCCGCTTGGTGGACCTGGCCGTGGACCTGAACACCACGGCCCCGAACAGTTTCGAGGCCCACATGGCCAACTACTACGCCCAATTCCCCGCGTCTTCGGCCTTCCAGGAGCTGGAGCTGGCCACCTTGAAGGGGGCGGACCGTGAAGAGTTGCTCGCTCCCCGCCTGGTGAACGCGGCACGCCAAGACAACACCGTGGAACTCACCGTGCGGGCGAAGGAAATGAAGGCGAAGGGCCGGATAGCCCCCGCGTTGTACACGGTGGCCGAGGATATCCTGGCTTCGCTGGAACCGGAAGCGGTGCTCTTCGCCGCCGGTGATATGGATGCCTTCCCGCTATGGGTGGAGCAGTTCGCCAATGGCCGGCAGAAGGATGTGCTGGTGGTGGATGAGCGCCTGCTGGGCGATGCCGCCTACCGCACCCGCATCTGGGAGCGCACCAAGGCCAAGGGTGCCGTGGCCGCGCAAGCGGGTTTCATCGGCAGTCTCGCCAATGCCACCAGCCGACCGGTGTACCTCTCGCTCGCCTTGGGCCAGCAGGCCATGGCGCCCTTGAAGGACCAGCTTTACGTGACCGGATTGGCCATGCGCTGGAGCCGCACACCGGTGGACAACATGCCACTGCTCGAAGCCCGCTGGGACCGGATGCGGAAGCCGCTGGATGCGGGCCCGCTCTCGAAGAACTACCTGGTACCTGGGGCGGTGCTCCTCACCCACTACCGCCACATCGGCGACGAGGCCCGCGCAGCACGCGTGGAACTGGAACTGCGGGCCATGGCCAAGAGCTTGGGTGTTACGAGCAACTTGGTCAAGAGCGGCATCCTTCAACACTGACGCATGCGGCTCTTCGGCACCGAATACGGCAAGCTGGGCGATGAGCGCCTGATGGAACTCGTGGTGAAGGGCGATGAGAAGGCCTTCGCCGCGCTGTACGACCGCTACCACCGGCGCCTCTTGAGCTATTTCCACCGCATGCTTTGGAGCGATCGGGAGATGGCGCAGGATTTCCTGCAGGACCTCTTCACCAAACTGGCCGCCAAGCCGCAGAGCTACGACCCCTCACGCCCCTTCCAGACCTGGCTCTTCAGCGTGGCGAACAACATGTGCAAGAACGCCTACCGGCACGAAGTGGTGGTGCGCGAAGCAGCGGCACACCTGAAGAACGGCGTGGACCGCGTGGAGGCCGTGGGCGGCATCGGCGTGGACCGAGAGCACTTCCGCGACCGCTTGGATGAGGAGCTGGACAAATTGGACCCCGACCACAAAGCCACCTTCGTGATGCGCTTCCACGAGGACATGCCGATCAAGGAGATCGCCACCGCTTTCGGCTGTAGCGAAGGCACCGTGAAGAGC
>JAEUTC010000131.1 GCA_016787985.1 Flavobacteriales bacterium
TCACTGGCGATCACTTTCTGCCCAACGAGTTGTCCGGTCAGGGTGATGTCCTCACTGGCCACACCGATGAGCCACATGATGGGCGCGAAGAGGTAACCGAGCATGAATTCCAAGGAAAGCCCATTGAAGCGTCCTCCGGAGACGGAAGCCACCCAGGCGTTCAACCCGACGGCGTCGCCGAATTTCAGGAACGCATAGTTGAACATGGCGATGAAGGCGAAGAACACCAGGAGCATGGCCCCGACATTGGCAGCCAACTTCAGTCCTTCGGTGGTGCCGTTGCTCATGGCATCGAGGAAGTTGGAGCCCACCTGGTCCATGCTCACCTCCAACTTCTGTTCGATCGTTTCGGTCTGTGGGAAAAGGATCTTGGCCACCACCACGGCGCCGGGTGCGGCCATCACACTGGCCGTGAGCAGGTGCTTCGCGAAGAAGAGCCGTTGTACCGGGTCATCGCCACCTAGAAAGCCCACATATGCCGCGAGCACCCCACCGGCCACCGTGGCCATGCCCGCCGTCATCACAAGAAAGATCTCGGAGCGGTTCATCTTGTCCAGGTAAGCCTTCACCATCAAGGGTGCTTCGGTCTGTCCAAGGAAGATATTCCCTGCCGTGCTCAGGCTCTCCGCCCCGCTCAGCCGCATGCTTCTATTCAGTGCCCACGCCAGTCCGTACACTACCTTTTGGATGATGCCGAGGTAGAAAAGAACGCTGGTGAGCGCACTGAAGAAGATGATCGTGGGCAGGATCTGGAGCGCGAAGATGAAGCCCATGCTTTTCACGTCCATCAAACTGCCGAACACGAACTCGCTTCCGATCCGGGTGAAGTCGAGCACCTTCACGAAGAGTTTGCCGACGAACTCGAAGGCCATCTGAACAGGAGGCACGTAAAGCACAAGAAGGGCCATCACCAGCTGAAAGGCGAGGCCGATGCCGACCGTCCTCCAATTCACCTGCTTGCGTTTCGCGCTGAAGATCCAGGCTATGCCGACGATCGCCACCATACCCAGGATCCCGCGGATCAGGCTCATGGCCGAGAAGCCCGATAGGGGAGCAGGTCCACCTTGTGCCATGAGCGCACCGGGGGCCAAGGCGAGGAGGGTCAGAAGAACTCGTGAAGGTTTATTGCGCATGTTCTACACGAAAGGGGTGTGGCGGGTGCGTGAATGTAGCAGGAACCGGCGATCACCGCTTCTCGGTCAGTGGCGCCACGATCTTGCGGCGGATCCACCGTGGCAGGAGCACTACGCCGATCAGGATGTACGGGTAGTAGCTCATCAACCGCCAAAGCAAGGCAAGGGCTGGTGCCAGGCCGGAGGCGATGAACATCCCGAGGAAGTCGTTGAAGATGAATTCGGCCAATCCGCTGCCGCCCGGTGTGGGGCTGAGTAGGATGATGATGCCCATGACCACTTGCTTGCCGTAGATCACCGCATCGTTCAATCCGGCACTGGGGTGGAAAGCGTGCAGGATGCAGTTGACGATCGAATAGCGCGCGGTCCATGAAGCGAAGGTGGCGAGCAGGGCGGGCCACCAATGGTCCCAGCCTTTCTTCTTCAATCCGTTGGCCGCGGTGATGAGCTGATCCCCGGTGGTGACCATGTCACGACGCCACCGGCGGAGGAGCGGTGCGGAGAAGATGCCTACCAGCGCTCGTTTCACGAAGACCGGATTCACGAACAGGGCGTATCCCACGAAGAGCTTATAGGCCAGGATTCCGAAGTACACCGTCCAGAACCACACGAAGAAGCCGGTATCCCAAGGACCGCTACCCGTATCCACGCCGGCGAAGAGCGCTTCACGGCCCACCACGAAGTACATCACCGGTGCCATCACCGCCAGGAAGATGCCATCGAGAAAGGAGGTGAAGGTGATGATGGTGATGCTTTTGCCCGCTTCGATGCCTTCACGCGTGAGGATGAGGATGGCGAAGAGGAAACCACCACCGATGATGCCCGGGGCCAGTGCCGAGGCGAATTCCCAAAGCATGATGACCACGAAGCTGCGGCCCCAGGTGAGCTGGCGTTCGGTGAGCAACCTGATCCGCACCATGTAGGCGTAGTCGCGCACCACCACGCTCAGGGCGGCCAGTGCCATCCAAAAGGTCGTGCGCCAGGTCCATTGCACCGCATCCAGGGCCTCCCAGTTGGCGTTGCGCCAGATCAGGAAGGCGGTGAAGGCGAGACCGATCACCACAGGCAACAGCACACGCCGGGTGCTGAAGGAGCGCAGGATCTGGGTCTCGTCTAAGCGCATGGTCGACGCGGAAAGCTTCGCGGAGGATTTGGTATGCGGGCCCCAAAGTACCCATGGCAGCAACATCCTCCTATGTCCATCAGCATCAATGGTCGAATGCGACGGCGGAACCTCGTTCTTGGCGTTATGCATCGAAAGCCCCATCTTGGTGCCGCATCCTGACACAACGCCATGGCGAACAAGCTCTTTCAGATCAAGCCGCTGGATCACATTCTAGCGACCGGCTCCGCCGAAGGCGGCCACACCTTGAAGCGTACGCTCACCTCGTGGTCGCTGGTGGCATTGGGCATCGGTGCGATCATCGGTGCGGGCCTTTTCGTGCGCACGGCCGCAGCCGCAGCGCAGAACGCCGGACCGGCGGTCACGATCGGTTTCCTGATCGCGGCGGTCGGCTGCGCCCTCGCCGGGTTGTGTTACGCGGAATTGTCATCATCCATCCCCATCTCGGGAAGCGCCTACACCTATACCTATGCCACCATGGGCGAACTGCTCGCGTGGATCATCGGGTGGGACTTGGTGCTGGAGTATGCCGTGGGTGCGGCCACGGTCGGCATCGCCTGGAGCGAATACCTCAACAATTTCTTGGTGGAGGTGATGGGAGCATCACCCATTCCTTATCAATGGTGCCATTCGCCATTCCAGACCTCCATTGATGGTGTCAGCGGCATCATCAACCTGCCTGCGCTCTTCATCGTCACGGCCATCAGCCTTTTGCTGATCCGCGGTATCCAGGAATCCGCTTTCGTGAACAACCTGATCGTGATCGTGAAAGTGGCCATCGTGGTGTTGATCATCGCGTTGGGCTGGAGTTTCATCAACCCCGCCAACCACGCGGTCTACATCCCTGAGGCCACCAAGTACGTGGACCATCAGGGGATCACACACAACTACGGCGGTTGGCTCGGCATACTCGGTGCTGCCGGCACGGTGTTCTTCGCCTTCATCGGTTTCGATGCGGTGAGCACCGCTGCGCAGGAAACGAAGGATCCGAAACGGTCCATGCCCATCGGCATCCTGGGCTCGTTGTTGATCTGCACCTTGCTCTACGTGCTGTTCGCGCATGTGCTCACCGGTCTTGTTCCCGTGGAGTTCTTCCGCGATCCGACCAAGGGCGGTGAAGCTTCCGTGGTAGCCGCCATCCAAGAGGCCATGCCCGGCTATGGCTGGTTGAGCAAGTCGGTCACGGTGGCCATCCTGGCGGGTTTCTCGTCCGTGATCCTGGTGATGCTGCTCGGGCAGAGCCGGGTGTTCTATTCCATGAGCCGCGATGGGTTGTTGCCGGGTGTGTTCTCGGAAGTGCATCCCAAATTCAAGACACCGTACAAGGGCAACCTCGTTATCCTTGTCCTGGTGGCGTTGTTCGCGGCCTTCGTTCCGGGTGATGTGGTGGGCCACATGACCAGCATCGGCACCCTGTTCGCTTTCATGCTGGTGTGCGCGGCGGTGATCATTCTTCGGAGAACACAGCCCGACCTGCCACGCCAGTTCAAAACGCCGATGGTCCCCTTGCTGCCCATCTTGGGTATCGTGGCGTGCGGAGCGATGATCTTCGGTCTGGGCAAGGAGAACTGGATCCGGTTGGGCATCTGGCTGGCCATCGGCTTCGTGATCTATTTCGGCTACAGCCGTAAGCACAGCAAATTGCACAAGCACGACTAGGTCCACATGAGCGGGTTCAAACGTTCGCTCGGGCTGTGGGATGCCACCATGCTCGTGGCCGGTTCCATGATCGGCTCGGGCATCTTCATCGTGAGCGCGGGCATGCTGCGCGACCTGGGATCACCGGCCTGGATGCTTGCCGCCTGGGTCGTGGCGGGCCTGCTCACCGTGATGGCCGCCTTGAGCTACGGCGAGTTGGCAGGTATGATGCCCAAAGCTGGCGGACAGTTCGTGTACCTGCAACGCGCCTACGGCAAGCTCACCGCCTTCCTCTACGGATGGACGGCTTTCACGGTGATCACCTCGGGCATCATCGCTGCGGTGGCGGTGGCCTTCGCGAAGTTCAGCGCGGTGTTCTTCCCGGTGCTTTCGCCCGACAATATCCTGGTCGACCTCGTCTTCGTGAAGGTGAGCGCTGCACAGGTCTACGCGGTATCCACCATCATCCTGCTCTCGCTCTTTAATACGCGCGGCGTGCAAAGCAGCAAGACGCTCACCACCGTCTTCACCACGGCCAAGATCGTCGCGCTGCTGGCACTGATCATCGTTGGCCTTGCCGTTGGGCTGGGCACCGACGTGCTCGCCACCAATTTCAGCGCGGGTTGGCAAGCGGCCACAACAGGCGCAGATGGTGCGCTCACCCCGCTCACTGGCGTGGCACTGCTCAGCGTGCTCGGCGTGGCCATGGTGGGCTCACTCTTCAGCAGTGATGGATGGAACAGCATCACCTTCATCGCGGGTGAGGTGAAGGAGCCG
>JAEUTC010000142.1 GCA_016787985.1 Flavobacteriales bacterium
TTAGCGGCTTTCTTAGGAGCTGCTTTTTTAGCTGCCTTCTTCGGAGCAGCTTTCTTAGCTGCCTTCTTTGCTGCCTTCTTGGCCATGGCGAATGGGTTTGTTTGTGTCAAACGTAATCGTGTCGACGCCAATGTGTACGCATGGGCATGAAAAAAAGTTCCACCATCGATTGTTGATATCGTTGAACGCGATCCTCGATGAGTCGATCACGACGTGCGCTTCATGATCATCACATCACATCAACATCGCATCATCATCACCTGCATCATCGATCGTTCATCGTTGATCATCGCAGTGACGATGTTCTGTTGAGACCTCCGGAAAGCCTTGTTGCATCAGGGTTGTAGAAGAACGAAGAAGAGCGAGGTCATCCTTCGATGGACTTCGCAGCGATCATTCGATCAGCCGACCTGCAACTTGAATCCGACGCCGTGCACGTTCACGATCCGCACTGTCGCATCGGCCTTGAGGTACTTGCGAAGACGACTGATGAAGACGTCCAAACTTCTTCCGAGGAAGTAGGTGTCATCCCCCCAGACCATGTTCAGCACGAGTTCGCGGGGCAGCACTTGATCCTGATGCAGGCACAACAAGCGCAACACTTCAGCCTCCTTCTTCGTGAGCTTCCGCTCTTCCGAAGGATGGCTGAGGATCAGGTTGCGATGATCGAAGGTGAATGCACCGATCTCGAAACGCTCGCGCTCGCGGACCCCTTCGGTGCGGCCGCGCGTACGTCGAAGGATGGCCTCGATGCGAAGGATGAGCTCCTCATGACTGAAGGGTTTGGTGAGGTAATCATCACCGCCGGCTTTGAACCCGGCGATGCGATCATCCGTCTGGCTCTTGGCCGTAAGGAAGACGATCGGTACCTCGGCATTGGTCAGCCGGATGTCCTCCGCCAGGCTGAAGCCATCCTTGCTGGGAAGCATGACGTCCAGCACGCAGAGGTCGTACGCGTGTTCATTGAACTGCTTCAAGCCCTCCTTTCCGTCGCGGCACAGATGTACGTTGTAGCCACTCCGCTTCAATGCGTCCTGGATGACGAAGCCGAGGTTCTGGTCATCCTCCACGAGCAGGATGTTCTGTTTCTGTTCGTTCATGGTAGGCGATCGAATGGTCAATGCCGCTGCACGGCGGTGGGTGATAGGGGGAGGGAGAGGATGAAGGTGCTGCCCTTGCCGAACTCGCTTTGGACCGATACACCACCACCATGGGCCTGTGCGATCTGCTTCACGTAGTGCAAACCCAATCCGAAGCCTTTCACATCGTGCACGTTCCCGGTGTGCACCCTGTAGAAGCGCTCGAAGATGTGCTTGAGGTCCTCTTTCCGGATGCCGATGCCGTCGTCCGCGACCGAGAACAACAACTCGTTCCCCTTGCTGATGGAACGGATCCGGACGGTGCCGTTCATGCGACCGTACTTCAACGCATTGTCCACCAAGTTCGTCAGCGCATTGGAAAGATGGATGCGGTCGCCGGCCACGGTAGCTGTCGGCGCACTCAAGTCGAGTTCAACGGTCACGCCGCGTTCCTTGGCCTGCAACTTGAAGTGCTCGGCGATATCCAAGGCGACCTGATGCATGTCGATCGGCTCCCGCTTCAAGTCCAATTTGTCCTTGTCCAACGAGCCAAGCTGAAGCACGCGTTCCACTTGTGTGCGCAACCGTTCATTCTCGCTTCGGATGATGCGCGCGTACTCCCGCAAACGATCCGGCTCCTTGATGATGTCCGGGTCGCTGATCACTTCACTGCTCAAGGCGATCGTGCTGATCGGTGTCTTCAACTCATGCGTCATGTTGCCGATGAAGTCGTTCTTCATCTCGCTCAGCTTGCGTTGCTTCAGGATCACCCACACACTAAAGGCGAAGAAGCTGAAAACGATGAGCGTGACCACGAATGGGAAGATCCACATCCAGGTGTTGGCCTCCTCTTCCCACAAGGAGCTCTGTCGGTTCGGGAAGTAGACGCCGAAGTAGTGCCCATCCTTGTCCAGCTTCTGCAGCTCGCTGTGCGCTACGGTGTCGGTATCCACACTGTCCACCGAGACGTAGTTGCCATACACGATGCTATCAGTGAAGCAGTCATAGATGCCGTACTCGAAATCCTCCTGGATGTTCCGTCGGCTGAACTCCTTGCGCAACATCGCCTCCAATAGGTATGGATGCACCGTATCGTTGATGGTCACCGCGAAGTAGTTTGGCCGCTCCTGCTTCACGGCATCGAACAGGTCGGTGGGGTCTTTCGTGATCGATAGGATCCGTTCCGTGACATCGGTGAGGGCCATCACCACCCGGTCGTTGAACTGCTTCTCCAGCTGAACGGCCTGCTCGCGGTTCAGCTCCACCTGCTCATCCCGGTATCGAGATGCTTGCTGCAGCCAAAGCAGTTGTATGACCACCACGCCCACCACGCTCAAGGTGGCCAATAGCATCAGAGTCCCTATCGCTCTCCTTCCCATGGCTTCCATGCAATGTTACAAAGGTGGAGGGTGGCGGCCTTTTGCCATTAACAAGCCTTTTACTTTCGCCGTCCATGTCGCGCAACGCCCTCGTCTTTCATTTGCTGGCCATCGCCATGGTAGTGGCCCTTGGTGCAGGGCTTGATGTGATGGAGGTGGACGCCGCGCAATATGCCGGCATGTCTCGCGATATGCTGTTGCGCGATGAGTGGCTGGAGTTGTTCTACCGGGACAGCGACTATTTGGACAAACCTCCTTTGCTTTTCTGGCTCTCCGCCCTTTCATTCAAGCTGTTCGGGGTACATGCTTGGAGCTACCGACTGCCGAGCATCCTTTTCGCATTCCTGGGCCTCTATTCCACGTATCGGTTCGCCCGTCTGTACCACGAGCGTGATCTAGCGGTCAACGCCGCCTTGATCTTCGGTAGTTCCGCCGCCTTCTTCCTGATGTGTAATGATGTGCGGTGCGATACCATCCTTACTGGCGCTGTGATCACGGCGGTATGGCTGGGTTGTGCTTGGTTGGAACAGGGGCGGTGGGCGCAGCTGCTCGGGCTCTCCGTGGCTGTTGCCGCCGCTATGCTCGCAAAAGGGCCCATTGGACTCGTGCTTCCTGCGCTGGCCATAGGTGGGCAAGCGGTATTCACTTCCAAGTGGGAACGTTGCCGCGACCCTCGCCTGGTGGTGGCGCTCTTCCTATTGGCCGTGTTGCTGTTGCCGATGTGTATCGGCTTGTACCATCAACATGGTTGGCATGGTGTCCGTTTCTTTTTCTGGGAACAGAGTTTCGGCCGCATCACCGGCGAGAACCGTTGGAAAGACGATTCGACCGTGTTCTTCTTCACGCACGAGATCATCTGGCAACTCCTGCCTTGGACCGTGGTACTGCTGGTCGGCATCGGTTCAGGCTTCCACGGTATGTTGAAGCGGGCGCGTTCGTGGGAGTATGCGAGTATCGTCGGTGGGTGCCTTGGCTTCCTGGCGCTGTCGCTTTCTCAATTCAAACTCCCGCACTACCTATATGTGACCCTTCCGCTCTTCGCCGTGATGGCCGCACGGGGTTTCGAACGAGCCAGGTCCGGTCGGGTGATGCGCATACATCTCGCGCTCGTCGGGTTGCTTTGGAGTGCGCTGGCCTATTTGGTGTGGACCGTGTTCCCTGAGGGTCGGTGGCCTTTCATGGCCTTGGTGCTCGCGGTCGGCATGGTGGCGGTGGTCCTGCTCGTACGCCATGGAGTTCGGGGTTCGGCATTCGCGCTGCCTTTTTGGACCATGATCGTTGCTGGGCTGGTCATGAACGGGTATTTCTATCCCCGCGTGCTGCACTATCAGGCGAACGCGAAGGCCGGGCAATGGGCGGCCCGGCAGGAGTTGGCCCCGGGACTGTTCTATGGGCTTCAAGTGAGCGGCAGTGCCATGGACTTCTACGCGGGTTACCCTGTGCCTTGGTTAAGCGATGCGCGTGAAGCGCGAGCGGCCATGAAGCCCGGCATGGCCATTTATACGGATGCCGTGCACCGCCAGGAACTACTGGATGCTGGGCTGGTGCCCCGCAGCGAAGTGCGTCTACCCAATCACCCGGCCCAGCGGCTTTCGCTGCCGTTCCTCTCCCCTGGAAGGCGCGCTGAGGTGTTGGAGGATCGGTTCATCATGCGCTACTGAAGAGTAAGGCTTGACGGTTCCATGACGAACCTTCATGGAGGGACTTTGTTTAGGAGGTGTTCCGAAACCCTAAACGGCCGAAAGGCTAGCACTAACCTCCAACTTCATGTTCAAACTTTCAACCCTGCGGCTACCGCCCATCTTCGGGCGAACGCGCGCAGTCGGGCTCCTGGTCGGGCTCGGCTGTTCTATTGGCGTCACGAGCGCCCAAACCTATTGCCCCAGCGATGGTGGGAATGGGAATATCTTCAACATCGCTCGGGTGCAGTTCGCCGACCTGAACAACCAGAGTGGCGACAACAACGGCTATGCTGACTTTACTGCGTTGGCGGCCAACGTGCAGCCTGGGCAGTCCTACCCGGTCACGTTGACCCCGAACGGCCCTTTCTTCCTCCGTTATCGCTGGCGTGTCTTCATCGATTGGAATGATGACGGTGCGTTCGGTGCCGGTGAACTGGCCTTCCAGCAGACCGGCTTCGGTGTTGAAACCGGAACCATCACGGTGCCCGCTGGCACTGCAGGTGGCACCAAGCGGATGCGTGTGAACATGAGTGCGTTCACCTACCAAGGTGCATGCGCGAACTACGCTGTCGGTGAAGTGGAGGATTATTCGGTCATCGTTCCGGAAGGTTGCGATGCTGAAGCCGGTACGATCACCATCACCAAACCCTTCGTTTGTTCCACCGGCGATAGTGTCAACCTGCAGGGTTCTCCCGACGGGAACGCCGTCGTCCCCGCTGGCTTTGAAACCTTGTATGTCCTTACGCAAGGCCCGGGCCTCGTCATTCAGCAAGTCGCCGCGGACCCCGCCTTCAGTGTGATCGATCCAGGATCGTACACCATCCATACGCTGGTGTACAACCCTGCGACCCTCGATCTTTCCATCGTGCAGCCCGGCGTAACGACCGGCTTTCAAGTGAACGCCCTCCTGATCCAAGGAGGTGGTTCCATTTGTGCATCTTTGGATGTTGCTGGAGGCGCGATCACGGTAGTGAAGCCTCTGGCGGGAACGCTCTCCGGTGGTGCCACGGTTTGTGCGGCTGACGATGTGGTGTTGACGGCCACGCCTGATGGCAATGCGTTGATACCGTCTGGATACACGCTCGCGTACGTACTGACCTCTGGCGCCGACCTGGTGATCCAGCAGCTCGCTGCTCAGCCTACGTTCACGGTTAATGGAACCGGCCTCTTCACCATCCATTCATTCGTTTTCCCGAGCGACCTGGATCTTAGCGTAGTGCAGCCCGGCGTAACGACCGGTGTCGACGTGCTGAACCTGCTCGCCGCGAACAACATCTGCGCAAGCTTGGATGTGGCCGGTGCCGCGTTCAACGTGACGAACCCCGATGCAGGTACCCTGAGCGGTGGTGCTGATGTGTGCTTGACGGACTCCGCAGTGACCCTGACGGCTACGCCCGATGGCAACAGCAACACGCCTGATGGCTACAGCCTGGCGTATGTGCTCACGAGCGGAACGGATCTGGTGATCCAGCAACTGGGTGGTACCCCGAGCTTCAACGTAACGAGCGGTGGTCTTTACACGATCCACACCTTCGTGTTCCCGAGCAGCCTCGACCTGAGCGTGGTGGAGCCTGGCGTAACGACCGGTGTCGACGTGCTGAACCTGCTTGCCGCGAACAACATCTGCGCAAGCCTGGATGTGGCCGGTGCCGCGTTCAACGTGACCAACCCCGATGCAGGTACCCTGAGCGGTGGTGCTGATGTGTGCTTGACCGGTGATGAAGTGACCTTGACCGCC
>JAEUTC010000168.1 GCA_016787985.1 Flavobacteriales bacterium
AGGTGGGCTGGTGGGTGCGCAAGCCCGCCACCATCGAGCATATTCGGAAGTACGGCCACAACCCCGATTACATCAGCGCGGCACAGTTCGAGGTGGAACGCCTAGACATGGACAGTGACATCCATACGGTGGTGAAGAACGCCGACGTGCTGGTGCTTGCTGTGCCCAGTGCCTTCTTGAAAGGTGCCCTGGACCAACTCGAAGCACACGAGCTTCAAGGCAAGACGATCTACAGTGCGGTAAAGGGCATCGTGCCCGAGACCAACCAGATCGTGGGGGAATACCTTTTCCAGCATTGTGGCATCGTTGAAGGTGACTTCGGTGTGATCTGTGGGCCTTGCCATGCGGAAGAGGTGGCCATGGAACGGCTGAGCTATCTGACCATCGCCTGCCAGGACCAGCACAAGGCGAGCGCCATGGCCAAGGCGCTGAGCGGGCGCTTCCTGAAGACCACCCTAAGCGACGATATCTACGGCACGGAATACGGCGCTATCCTCAAGAACGTGGTGGCGGTGTGCGCCGGGATCAGCGTGGGCCTGGGGTATGGCGACAACTTCCGGGCCGTCCTGGTGAGCCGGGCCATTCAGGAGATCGCGCGTTTCGTGCAAGCCGTGCATCCCATCCAACGCGACATCAACGAGCCGGCCTATCTCGGCGATCTGCTAGTGACAGCCTACTCCACGTTCAGCCGCAACCGCGAGTTCGGCACCATGGTGGGCAAGGGCTACAGCGTCAAAGCCGCACAGCTCGAGATGAACATGGTTGCAGAGGGTTACTACGCCGTCAAGTGCGTCCACGAGATCAACCAGAAGTTGAAGGCGGACATGCCCATCACCGAGGCCACCTATCGGATGCTCTACGAGAAAATGGCGCCCAGTATGGAGATGCGCCTGCTGAGCGACCGCCTGGCCTGAAGACCTAGGGCACCCACCCTTGGGAGCGCAGTAGCGCATATCCTCCACTGATGACAAGCACTGCTCCGATACTTCGGAACAGCCTGCGCAGCCCGATGGGGGTGAGCCGTTCTTGAGCCTTCACGCCCATTCGCACCAGGATCATCAGCAGAACGATGGCGCCTACGAAGGCCCCCGTTGCGAATCCCAGCAGTTCCAATAGGCTCGAACCGTCCATTCCCCAAGACACCACCATGAGCCGAACCCCGCACCAGAAGAGCAGTAGTTGTGGATTCGCGAAACCGAGCAGCAAACCGCGACGAAGGTCGCCGGTGAGTTTGTCCTCGCCCATGGCAGCCTGCTTGGGCTGGTAGAACAACAGGAAGTACAGGCCGAGCAGGAGAAGGATGGAAGCCACCACCAAGGTGATGCCCATGGTGCCCATGCCAAGCACCTGCACCAACCAACCTGCTCCAACGAAGGCCACGCCGGCATACACGAATTCGGGGATCGCACCACCCAGGGCCATACGCCGACCCGCGAGCCGACCCCACTTGATCGTGTGCGCCAGTACCGCGGTATTCACCACACCGGCCTGCAACGAGCCGATGAAACTGGCCGCTGTGGCCACGAGAAAGAGCGATAAGACTTCCACTTCCGCAAATTTGCGCTGTATTCACCATGGCACGACTACGCTTCCACTGGGATTTCTTCGGACCCGATGCCTCGGGAACGGCTGAACACTTCCTGCACCATGTGGACGAGTTCTGCGCGCGCAATGGCATCGTGGGCCACCGGCATTGGGTCACCAAGTTGCCTGTGCGGGTTTCCGCCACATTGGAATGCGATGAAGCGTACCTGAAGACCGTCCGCGACGCGTTGCGCCCCAAACGGGCCGAAAGGGTGCTGGAAGGCTGACCGCCGGAGTTGGACCGATCTTCAGCAGGATCGTCAGGTCCTTGCGGGCTGTGCGACCACCGGCCGGGATCGCCCACCACTAGAGGCGGGATGGCCCACCATGATGATACGGACCCTGACCCTCCTTCTGATCACGCACATCCACTTCAGCTTGGCGGGAGCGCAACCGCTGCCGTATTACAACGTGGACGGCGATGGCCTATGGGTGGAAGGGTATGACCCGGTGGCCTACTTCGTGGATGGCAAGGCTACAGAAGGTCAAGCGCGCTACACCTTCACCTACGATGGTGCGCGGTTCCAATTCGCTACGCAAGCGCATTTGGAGCTGTTCAAGCGCGCACCGCAGCGCTATCTGCCTCAATACGGCGGCTATTGCGCGTATGCCATGGGGGCCACCAATGAGAAAGTGGAGGTGGATCCGGAGACGTTCAAGTTGAAGGACGGCAAGCTCTTCCTTTTCTACAACGCGTTCTTCAACAATACGCTCACCACATGGAACAAGGACGAGCTTCGGTTGAACACCGCTGCCGATGCGAATTGGAAGAAGTTCGTCCACAAGAAATGACCTTCCTAGAAACACATGACCGACCCATGAACCTGCTGCTCCACCTGCCCCGTATCGCTGCGGCGATCATCCTTCTTCAAACGCTCTATTTCAAGTTCTCGGCGGCGCCTGAATCGGTGTACATCTTCTCCACACTTGGGATGGAACCTTGGGGCCGCATCGGATCCGGGGTCGCAGAACTGATCGCCGCGCTGGCCTTGTTGACGGTTCGGTGGAGCTGGGCTGGTGCCGCCGTTGCCATAGGGCTCATGATCGGCGCCATCGGTGCGCACCTCACCGTCCTGGGTATCGTCGTTCAAGATGACGGTGGAACGCTTTTCATCTTGGCCGTCAGCGTGCTGGTGCTGTCTACATTCGTCCTCGTCCGTTCGCGGAAGCGTGCCATGGATCAATTGCGCCTGTGGACCGGTGTTTCCTCCTTTAGCAAGTCAACCCACTGATCGGCGGTTCCTTGTTTACGCTCGTCAGCACCACATGAAGACCTTGGTGGATCACAACATCGCCGTGCTTGCGCAGGTGGATGGGATACTCGAACAACTCGACAACGAGGAGCTCATGCGTGGGCATGCGCTCTTGTTCGGAAGCAGTATCGGGCAGCACCTTCGTCATATCCTGGAGTTCTACCAGTGCCTGCTCGCAGCAGTGCATACGGGAACGTTCAGCTACGACCGTCGAATGCGCGATCCAGCCATCGAGACGGAAGTGGCCGCTGCGCGTGCTTCGGTGGCATGGAGTACCCGCGAGTTGGTCCGACTCGGGATGGATCAGCCCCTGAAGATGGATGCCGACCTGCCGGGTGTTCCCTTGGGTACCAGCGCCACCACGACCCTTAGGCGCGAACTGTTGTACCTCGCGGATCACGGTGTACACCACCTCGCCATGGTCCGCATCGCGTTGGAACAGGCGTTGCCACACGTGGTCCTACCGGGTCAGTTGGGCGTTGCCGTGTCCACGCAGAACCATCGGCAACACTGACCGTAGCGGATGCGCGTATGGAGGCTTTGGCGTGAACGCCTGAACCACGAATACTGGCCGTGGCCCCTGATCTACCTGCCGGTGTTCCCCGTTGCGCTATGGCATGCCGTACGAACAGGTAGGGGTGCCTTCTTCACCAACGTGAATCCTGGGATCGACCTCGGGGGTTTCTTCGGCGAGCGTAAATCCGAGATCCTCGCGCGACTGCCGCAGTCCGCGTATCCGACCACCCTCTTGGTGCAGCCGGGCACCCCGGTCCGTGTAGTGGAAGCTCGTATGCGCGAGGAACAGCTCACGCTGCCGTTGATCATGAAACCCGACGTGGGTGAGCGAGGTACCGGAGTAATGGTGGTGAGGAACACCGATGAACTCCGCGCCCTGCTTAGTGAAACGCATGAGCCACAGCTCTTGCAGGAGTTGGTGACATGGCCAGCAGAGTTCGGATTGATGTTCGTGAAGGACCCCAGAAGCCGACGCACCACATTGCTTTCGATCACCGCCAAGACCTTTCTTTCCGTCACGGGCGATGGCCGCTCTACGGTGGAGGACCTTCTTAAGCGAACATGGCGGGGAACCAAGCAAGTGCAACGGCTGCGGGTGTACCGAAAGGAGCTCTTGGAATCCATACCGGGTGCGGAAGAGGGCGTCCTGGTGGAACCCATCGGGAACCATTGCCGGGGCACGATCTTCCGCGATGGTCGCTACTTGGCGACTCCGGAACTTGAGCGCGCATTGGATGGTATGCTTGCTCACGCGGAGGGTATCTACTACGGAAGGCTGGATGTGCGATCTCCCAGCGAAGAGGCCTTGAAACAAGGCCTGTACAAAGTGATGGAACTGAACGGGGTGACTTCGGAACCGGGCCATATCTATGACCCCTCATTCACCATCTACCACTGCTGGAAGGAACTTCTCCGGCATGTGCGACATATTCCGCCACTGAGCGATGCACTTCGTTCGCGAGGCCATCAGCCAGCGTCGGTTCGCGAGCTGCGGCATCGCTACCGCTCATACTTCAAGATGGCACTTTAGCGAAAGAAACGCACGGTTTCGTGCTGCTCACCGGCCCAAAGCTCCACCACGTACACCCCGGCGGCCAGGTCCTTTAGCGTATGTTGAAGCGTGTGCTTGCCCGCTGGGAGTCGTGCTTCGAAGAGAGAGCTGACCACTCGACCGTTCGTGTCCGTTAGGCTAAGGTGTACCGTGCCCGAAGCACGCAACGTGATTGTCGTCATGAGTTGTTCGTTGTCCGCAGAAAGTGCTGCAGATAGCGGCTCAAATGCCGCATCTGGCGCAGCGATGGCGTTGTTCGTTTCGCGCACCAAAAGGACTCTGAACGTGCGGGTGGTGGCATCGCTTTGTGTGCCCGTATTGCTGAAGAAGATGTTCGCCGCACTGCTTTCGATGCCACCCACGATGTGGCCTGCGACGACCGTGTCCCCAACGAGCTGATCCAGATCGATGATGTCATCGAAACTCGTGGGAATATCGGTCGTACGGATGAACTCGGCGCCGCTTCCCAATAAGGCGGGCATGTGTCCGATGGCTGTTTCTGTCATACCACCAGACCCCGTACGCGTGACCCGACTGATCGTGTTCACGAAGGGCACATTCACATCGTCCCACAACTGACCGTTCTCGTCGAAATAGTACCGTCCAATACCGCCGAAGAAGATGGTATGCATGGTATTCGCCGTGTTCGAATAGGCTGGTAGATGGGCGGTGTGGTACTGGTTGAGCAGTTGTTCGAAACCAGGCACGACCGCGTAGCCGTTGGCATCCACATCGACAGTGTTCAACCAGGGGATATCCTCGGCATATTGGAACACGCCGCTGAACGCCGTGTATCCGTTGGACCCATCGGGGAAGACCTGGGGGACCAAGTTGTAGTCGCGGCGGTGGAGGTTCGCGGTATCCACCGTCTCCATGTAGTCCGTCAACATCAAGGAAGTGCCATCGTCCGATACCCGGAACCGACGGATCGCATTGGTGTATTGCTGGATGAATCCGGGACCGAAGTCCGGCCCCATCGGGTTGTACCGCCCGATGAACCGTTGACCGCCGACGAGCAAGAAGGCATCATTGAGCAGACCGAGGTACCCGCCTGTCACGGCCAACCGATCATCCACGATGTACCGGAAGTGGGACGCTATCGCCTGCCCGGTCTTGATCGCAGTGATGGCGCCGGGTACGTTGATGGCGCTCATCACCGGATGCGTGATATGATCGTTCGCCGTGGCTGAGTATCCATATCCTCCCAGCACATACAGCACATC
Source organism: Flavobacteriales bacterium (assembly GCA_016787985.1). GTDB lineage: Bacteria > Bacteroidota > Bacteroidia > Flavobacteriales_F > PHOS-HE28 > PHOS-HE28. The sequence continues at coordinate 5,628 of JAEUTC010000168.1, forward strand.
ACCGCGTTGGGCGAACTCGAGGTTCGTGCTCTGCAGTTGTTCGAATTGTGCGGCCGGTAGTGTGTTCAGTGCTGCGCTCCATACCTGCCCAATTGCGGGATCCACCACATAGGCCATGGTGTTGTTGTCCGTGGCGAGGAAAGCGGCGAAGGGCTGCCGACGATGCAATCCGTCCGTCCGTCCGCCCACCAAGAGCCACTCGCCTTCATGCTGCCCCCAGGCGAAGGATTGAATGCCAGGCATGCCCGGTATGGAGAACTCCTGTAGAACGATACGACGGTCACCAAGGTCTTGCGACTTGGCTTGTTGGAACCAGAGGATCGCGAGGAGAGTTGGAATGAGGAAGCGCATCGGGATATCGATGGCATCAAAGTTCCCACACTCAACGATGTCCCGAGGTGATGATCGTCACGCTCTGAACACTACTTCAGGACCCAACGCAACACTTTTTCCTTGAACGAGGTGTAAGGCGGGTACTGGATGCCCGGCTCGATCAAGGTGCTGCCTTGCACCATGGGCTTGTGATGCGAGAAGAGGTCGAAGGTGGCCTTGCCGTGGTAGCGCCCCAAGCCACTGTTACCCACTCCGCCTACGGTGAGGTGTGGGTTGCCGAACTGCAGCATGCAATGGTTGATGCAACCACCACCGAAAGCGATGTTCTCGGTGAAGTAGCGCTGTGTTCTTCGTTCGTTACTGAAGATGTAGAGTGCCAACGGGTGCGGGTTGCGCGCTATGATGGACAACACTTCTTCCGGCTCGCTCCACGGGATCACGGGCAGCACAGGGCCGAAGATCTCCTCCTGCAAGGGTGGACTATCCAGCGGTACATCCGTCAGTATCGTGGGAGCGATGTAACGGTCAGTGGCGTCGTACTCCCCACCCACGTGGATGCGACCATGTTGGAGGTAGCCCTTCACCACGTTGAAACGCTTGTCATTCACCAAGCGGGCGAAGTGCGGGCTCCGTTGCGGGTCGGGACCGTAGTGCCGTTGGATATGTTCAGCAGCGGATGCGAGGAAGCGCTCCATGACATCACGGTGTACCAAGGCATGGTCCGCGGCTACACAGGTCTGCCCGGCGTTGAAGAACCTGCTCCAGACGATGCGTTGTGCTGCGCGCTCCACATCGCATTTGCGGTCCACGACCGCGGGGCTTTTGCCGCCGAGCTCCAAGGTCACCGGGGTCAAATGCTGGGCGGCCATGGCCATGATCTTCTTACCCACGCCGGGACTTCCGGTGAAGAAGATGTGATCGAAACGGAACGGCTCGATCAGCTTGGGCCCCACCTCGCTCCCTGGGCCAAGCACCACGCGAACATGCTCGGGCGCGAAGATGGAGGCGATTAGCCGTGCTACTACGGCAGCGGTGGCCGGCGCCTGGTCACTCGGTTTCAGCACCACGCAGTTGCCGGCGGCAAGAGCTCCCACCAAGGGCGCTAGTGCAAGCAATATCGGGTAGTTCCACGGGGCGATGATGAGCACTACGCCCAGGGGCTCGGCGTGGACCACGCTGCGCGAGACTTGCAAGGCCAAGGGGGTCGGATAGTACTTCGGGCGCATCCACTCGCGCAGATGCTGAAGGGCATGGTCGATCTCCGCATGGACCAGACCGATATCCGCGACATAACCTTCGAAGCGTGGCTTGCGCATGTCGGCATGCATCGCCGTGAGGAGCTCTTCCTCATACGCTTTCACCGCATGCCGCAGATCGAGCAATGTCTTCCTGCGCGCTGCGTACGGCTTGGTGCTCCCACGTGCGAAATGCTCGCGTAGGAAAGGTATCCAGGTGCTCGGGTCTTCCACCCTGCGAAGGAACGCACTACCGGATCAGATCCCGCAGTCGTACCAGTTCATAGCTGGGGTCGCTTTCGAACAAGTGCTTGAGGATGCCCATATGACCTGCACCGAAGACCACGAGGATCCGATCATCAGTCGAGGTGGTGATGTCCTGGATGTTGCGGTAGATGCGCAGGTTGCGGCTGTACCAGTGGATGGCATGGATGTCCGCACCGCGATGGCCGGGCAGCTTGAAGTAGCCGTTGAGGTACCCGCCGTGGTCGCGGTCCAATGCATGATCATCGTTCATGGCGAGGAAGATCTCCAAGAGGCTATTGTCCTTCTTCGCCGCGTCCATGGCATCGTACCAGGCGTCATAGCGTTGAGAGATGTCATCCGTTCCTCCAAAGGACCAACCGTCGTACAGGCTGTCCAACCAGGGTTTGTAACGCAGGCTGTCCGGACCGTTGTAAAGGTCAAGCACCATGGGTCGTGCGTCCACGGCATACATCGTGTCCAGGCGGGCACGTTCCATCATGCGGAAGCCGATCTGGTAGAATTCGTTGCGGCCCAACTTCCGCTCGCCCTGCCGGTATTCGTTGTATTCGTGCATCAGCCAGCCCCCCTGCGTTTCCACGCACAGCTTGTTGGGCTTGAAGCGCATCACCACATCCAGCAGTTCGTTCAGCTCTTGTTGGCGCTGTGGTGAAAGCACGTCCACGCGATCATCCACTGTGGTAACGTGCGCATCCAGGTCCGGATAGTCGAAGTGGAAGGTGCCGAGCAGCAGCACTTGTGCTTGTGGCTGGTTGCCGATGAGGATGCTGTCCGGATCGGGCATGGTGCCTTGCGCGGCAGCGGTCGATGTGATGAGTATCGTGGCCAGTAGGAGAACGCGTTCGGTGAGTCGCATGATGCTGGAATTGGTCCGACAAGGCTAGGGTAGCGAAGCCGTGCCCGTGCCCACGGATCGGCGGAACAGCACCACGATCGGGCAACGGGCATTTCCGCTCTGCGGGAGGTTCGCAGATCGGAACAGGGGATCCGCCGATCCCTTGCATCCACAAGTCGCGCACAGCGGTAGTTTCGGTGCTTGATGGCATCCGGTCCACGCGTGTCGCTCTTCCTGCCCGGCGGACAGTTCCGCATGGGCACCGTGCTTTTGCTGCATGTGGGCTTCGGCCTGCTTTTGGGCTTGGGCACCAATGTCATTTGGTGGATGCGCACCGGTGATGCCGCGCCCATGGTCAGCGTCTACTCGTTCTTGTTCGCATCGTATCATGCCATCACCGCTTTCACCATGCACATGGCCGTTCTGCGCGCGGGCCGTGAACGCGGGAAGCACTTATTCCGGATAGCAACAGGGCTCTTTGCTTGCATGCTGCTGTTCATCGTCGTGCGCTGGATCGGTGATCAATGGCTGATGCCCTCGATCGGCGAAAAGGCCAACTACCCGGCCCAGGTGACCTTTCTGTCCTTCGCGCTGGACAACCTCCTGTATGCGCTGCTGCCCATCGGTTTTGCCACGCTCATGTACCTGGTGGAACAACAACTGGTGCAGCACCAGCAACGCACCGAACTGACCTACCGCGAGCGCCTCAGCGAATTGGACATGCTGCGCGCACGCATGGCGCCGCACTTCCTCTACAACACGCTCAACAACCTCTACGCGCTTTCGCAGCGCAGCGGCACCGACCTCGGCCCCCCGCTGATGGACCTGGCCGATCTGATGCGCTACATCTCCAAGCATCAGGAGGAGTTCGTGGCGATCGGGACCGAGCTGGAACAAGTGGATCGCTTTATCGCCCTTCAAGCGTTGCGCTACGAACACCCCTTGAACATCCGCATCGATGTGGACGATGAGTTGCGCAACATCCGTATTCCTTCCATGGTGCTGCTCCCGTTGATGGAGAACGCGTTCAAGCATGGCGATCCCTGTGATCGGACCATCCCGGTCGAGCTGCGCATCAGCATGGCCCAAGGACGCATTCGGATCACCTGCACCAACAAGGTCGGCGCGCATACCGGTGATGGGTCCATCCCTACCGGCAACCACAACCTGCAACGCCGGCTGGAGCTGCTGTTCGGCGAAGGGGCCACGGTCTCCTTCCGCAACACTGAGGATCATCGTTTTGTGGCAGAACTTTCATTCCCACCCTCTACCTGAGCATGGAAGCACTACGCTGTTTGGTGGTGGACGATGAGCCCTTGGCCGTGGAGGTGCTGGCGGGTTATGTGCAACGCACGCCCGGACTGGTGCTCGCCGCCTCGTTCACCGAGCCCATCGCCGCCTTCCGCCGGTTGGAACAAGGCGATGTGGATGTGGTGTTCACCGACATCCGGATGCCCGAGCTCAGCGGCCTGCAACTGATCAAACTCGCACAGGACAAATGCCGTTTCGTCATTTCCTCCGCATACTCAGAGCATGCCATCGAGGGCTTCGAGCTGGATGTGGTGGACTACCTGCTGAAGCCCGTGCGCTACGAACGATTCCTTTTGGCAGTGGAGAAACTGCGTGTGCGTACGATGCCCCCTTCCATCGGACAAGCCACCGATCACTTCTTCCTGAAAAGCGGTCACGACGTGCTGCGCATCGATCACGCGGACGTCACCCACATCTCCGCCATGCGCGAATACGTGGCCGTACACACGCGTAGCAAGGGCCGCATCCTCAGCCTGGAGAACTTGCGCGACCTGGAGCAACGCCTGCCCGCGGATCGCTACTGCCGCATCCACCGTTCGCACATGGTGGCGCTGCATGCCATCGAGCGTGTGGAACGCGATCATGTGGTGCTCGCTGGCACGCACTTGCCGATCAGCGATAGTTATGTGAAGCGCTTGAGGGCGGTGCTGGGACTGGGCTGATCAGACCGCCAGCACAAAATCCTCTCCCTCCACCAGGCCCCGCCCCGCCAGGAAGCCCGCGATCCGGTCGCCTGTGCCACGCTGGCTGATGAAACTGACCACGAACGCCTCTCCCGCTTGTGGCAACTCCAGGTGCGGTACGAACCGTCGACCTGGCACACCCCGTACCTTCACGTCGGTGAATGCGGATACGGCGATGCCTTCCGCCTCCAACAGCGCTGACCGCTCCTGGCACAACACACTGGTGCCTGCAACGATCACCGGCCGGCCATCGAGTTTGCGCTTCAACCACCGCGCCATGTACTTCACCTTGGTGGCGAAGAAGGCATCCACGCTGTAGTTGGCATGCGTGCGGCTCAAGCGACCGGCATGGTCGTTCCACGTAAGCAGTTCCTCGGGCAGCTTCGCGAAGCGCACACCGGCATCCATCCAACGCAACCAGAGCTCGTGGTCCTCGGGCAGTGGTCCCGTATCGTAGCCGCCATGCTGTTCCACCAGTTCTCTGCGGAATAGCACCGTGGGATGTGCGAGCGGAGCGTCCACGAATCGCTTCACGTAGTGTTCGTGCGGTGTGATCAGTGCGTTCTGCCAATGCACAAAGGCTTGCATACCGCGGTGTTCGGGCATCGTACTGGCGAAGGATGTACGTGTACCCAACACGCCGATCCCGGGATGTGCATCGAGGTAGGCCGCTTGTCGCGCGAGGCGATCGGGGTGGCTGATATCATCGGCATCCATGCGGGCGATGTACTTCCCTTGCGCATGCGCCAACCCGGCATTCAGTGCGTGTGCGATGCCGATGCGGGGTTCGTGCAACACACGAATACGTCGATCGCGATCGGCCCAATGGTGTGCGATGGACGGACTTCCGTCGGTACTGGCATTGTCGATCAGGAGTAGTTCCCAGGTGCGGTACGTCTGTCCAGCGATACTGGCCACTGCGACATCGATCGTCGTTGCGGCGTTGTGGAAGGGGAGGAGGATGGAGGTCATACTAAGTACTCGCCAACCCCCGCAACACCACCTCCGCCTTCTTCGCCCCTACCTCCGCGATGACATCTTCCGGCATGGCCTCGCGGATGCCTTTGATGCTGCCGAATTTCTTCAACAACTTCTGCGCTGTTCCCGGTCCGATACCCGGTATCTCTTCCAGACCCGTGCGCACGATACGCTTGCTGCGTTTGCCGCGATGGTGGGTGATGCCGAAGCGGTGTGCTTCGTTCCGCATGTGCTGGATCACCCGCAAGCTGCTGCTACGCTTGTCGATGTGCAGGGGGAAGGGATCACCCGGGAAGTAGATCTCCTCCAGTTTCTTCGCGATGCCGATGACCGCCAACTTGCCGTGTAAGCCCAAGCGCTCCAACGCGTTCATGGCCGCCCCGAGCTGTCCTTTGCCCCCGTCGATCACCACGAGCTGGGGTAACGGTTCGCCTTCCGTGATGAGCCTCGCGTAACGACGTTCCACGGCCTCTTCCATGCTCGCGAAGTCGTCCGGGCCTTCCACCGTGCGGATGTTGAAGTGCCGGTAGTCCTTCTTGCTCGGCTTGGCATCCTTGAAGACCACGCAAGCACTGACCGGGTCGGTACCCTGGGTGTTGCTATTGTCGAAACACTCGATGTGACGTGGCAGTTCGCTCAGACGAAGGTCTTCCTTCATCTGTTCGAGCACGCGCGTGTTGCTGGCTTCAGGATCGACCAGGGATTCCTGCTTCTGCTTGTCGGCCATGTAGTACCGGGCGTTGCGCACGCACAGCTCCAACAATTTCTTCTTGTCGCCGATCTTGGGAACGATGAAGGCGAGGCCGGGGACCTCGATCTCCGGATCGAAGGGTACGATGGCTTCCGGAGCGGTGCTGTGGTAGCGCTCACGCAGTTCGGCTATGGCGAGCTGGAGCATCTCCACATCGCTCTCTTCCAATCGCCTTTTCAGCTCGATGGTGATGCCGTTCACGATGGCCCCATCGATGACGCGCATGTAGTTGACGTACGTGCTCGTCGGGTCGCTCACCAGACCGTAGATGTCCACGTCGCCGATGTCGGGGTTCACCACGATGCTCTTGGCGCGGTAATTCTCCAGGCGCTCGATGCGCGCACGGTAGTCCTCCGCCGCCTCGAACTCCAGTCGCTCGGCGTGTTCGTGCATCAAGGGCTTCATCACCTTCAACAATCCCGCTACCCGACCCTTCACGATCTCGCGCACCTGGGTGATGTTGGCGTTGTATTCGCTCTCATCCTGCAACCCTTCACACGGGCCCTTGCAGTTGCCGATGTGGTACTCCAGGCAGCGCTTGAATTTTTGCTGCTCGATGTTCTTCGGCGAGAGGTCATAGTTGCAGCTGCGCAACTTGTACAGCTTGTGGACGAGCTGCAGCACGGTCTTCATGGTGCGCACCCCGGCATACGGTCCGTAGTATTCACTGCCGTCCTTCTCCGGATTACGCATGCCTTCCACACGCGGGAAGCGCTCGTTGCGGATGCGGATGAAGGGGAAGCTCTTGTCGTCGCGCAGCAGGATGTTGTACCGCGGCTGGTGCTGTTTGATCAAGGAGTTCTCCAGCAGCAGCGCCTCGAACTCGGTGGGTACGTGGATCACGCGCAGGTCTGCGATCTTGCGGACGAGGATGTTGGTCTTGCCGTCCGTATGCGTTTTGGCGAAGTAGCTGCTGACCCGGTGCCGCAGGTCCTTGGCCTTCCCGACGTAGAGGATCGTGCCCTCGTGATCTAGGAACTGGTATACCCCCGGGGTGTGCGGGAGCAGCTTCACTTTTTCGCGGACGTCGAGCTCGGACATTGCTGCGCGAAGATCGGGGTTGGGAGGGTCGAGCGGTACATGGGAGTTCGAGGTCCCGTTCACAGCCCTTATCGTGGAGTTCGAAGCCGCCGACCGCAGTATGCCATATCGTCCTTGTGCGCTGTCGACTTCTGCCGAGTACCTTGGCGGCACACAACACGCGCATGCAATTCACCGCCGCACAGATCGCACAACTCCTCCAAGGCACGGTAGAAGGCGACCCGAACGCCACCGTGAACAAGCTTTCCAAGATCGAAGAGGGTGGGGATGGTTCCCTTTCCTTTCTGGCGAATCCGGCGTATACCCAATACGTATACGGCACTACCGCCAGTGTGGTGATCATCGGCAACGCGTTCGAACTAACCGCTCCGGTGAAGACCACCTTGGTGCGGGTGGCCGATGCACAAGGCGCTTTCGCGAAGGTGCTGGCGATGTACAATACCATCAAGCTGGACAAGAAGGGCATCGCACCGCAGGCGGTCATCGAACCCGGGGCTGCTTATGGCGACAACTGCTATATCGGTGCTTTGGCTTACATCGGTGCCAACGCCAAGCTGGGTAACAACGTGAAGGTCTACCCGCATGCCTATATCGGCGACAACGTGAGCATCGGTGACAATACCACGGTCTTCGCTAACGTCACCATCTACTCCGATTGTGTGGTAGGGGCCAACTGCATCATCCACAGCGGCACGGTGATCGGTAGTGATGGTTTCCGCTTCGCTACGGGACCCAATGCCGCCGAAAAGATCCCGCAGATCGGTAATGTGGTGATCGAAGATGATGTGGAGATCGGCGCTAACTGCGCCATCGACCGGGCCACGCTGGGGAGCACCATCCTGCGTCGCGGTGTGAAATTCGACAACCTCATCCACATCGCGCACAATGTGGAGGTGGGGGAGAACACGTACTACGCAGCAGGGGGTGTCGTAGCAGGATCAACCAAGATCGGCAAGAACTGCATGTTCAGCGGCCAGGTCGGCATCATCGGTCACTTGAAGATCGCGGATGGGACCATCATCGCGGCGCAGAGCGGCATCAGCAAGGATACCAAGGCAGGCGAGGCCTACATGGGTTCGCCGGCATGGGAGGCCAGCAAGTACCGCAAGAGCTACATCCACTTCCGCAATCTGGACCGCATCGTTGATCGACTGGACAAGGTGGAGAAGGCCATGAAGGGGTGAACGCTCCGATCGGGTATATGGAGAAAGGCCGGTGATCACCGGCCTTTCCCTTGTGTTCAAGTCGCTGTGTTATGGAAGCTGCTCCACCCGCGTGTTCGTGGGGACCACTCCGCCGATATTCTGGAGGATGATATCCCGGTCGTTGCCCGAACCCGTGTACATCACACTGCCGTCCAGGTTCACATCCTCTTCCAGATAGCCGGCCACGGTGTTCGTGGGTATGGCACCGCCGATGCGTGAGAGTACCAGATCACGGTCGTTGCCGCTACCGGTGTACATCAGCACGCCGTCGCCGTTGCAATCACCTGCCCAGAGTGCGCGTAGACCGCCCACGGCTTTCCGCGCATCGGTGCCGAAGACGGTCACCGCTGGATCGCTGAGGTCCAACTTCACCACACCACTGCCGAAGGTGCGCGTGGTGGAGGTCATCACGCCCAAGTGGTTGCGGTGCAGGACGCTCACGAAATAGGCGGCTCTTGGCGCATCGTTGAAGACCAACGGACTGCGGCCGTCGGCGCCCACGACGGTTCCGTTCGCCAACACCATGGCGGGCAGCTCATCGATCACCGTACTGCTGCTGGCGGCACTGCGCAATTGCACCAGCACCCAGTCCACGGGCTTGGTGGGCCCTGTGCGTTGCATCAAGCTGGCTGCGGCGGATGCGCCTAGGCCATAGGGGTCCGCGGTGGGCAGCAGTCCGGCGTTCACCAGATCGGTGCGCATGGTGTTCACCACCATGGGGCCTTCCAGGAACGCTGTGAGGTCGAGCTCGGCATCACCATCGGTGTAGTCGAACACCCCATCGCTGTCCCGGTCCACACCTGCGCGGATCTTCGTGTTGGGATGGACGATCGTCCAGGTGAGAGGCGATGAGCCCGACTGCGCCGCAGCCACGAGCTGCGCATGGGTCACCGGTGCCGCGCCATTCAGGTCGGGCTGGTAGTTATCGCTGCCCATGTAGTAGAATCCACGAGGTTCGTTGTTCCAGATCCCCTTCACGATCATGGCGTAGTCACCGGGCTTGTCATTCACCAAGCTCTTCATGGTGGTGAGTTGCGTGGTGCTACCCACGCTACCGTTCAAGGTATGACGCACACCCACGGCGGGCAGAGCGTCCTGTACCGGGTGCACCCGGTCGAAGGTGTGGCTTTGCGGGCTGTTCACCGCATCGATGCCGCCGGACCAGCTGAGCAGTTCAGGCTCGTAGTCGCCGAAGTAATGTCCGTTCACACCGGGGCTGTTGAAGAGGGTCTCCATGATGCCATCGCTCATGAGGCCGAAGCCGCTCGTGCATTCCGTGGTGTTGAAGAAGAAGCCGTTCTTGCGGTAGACCGACCGAAGGTCAGGTACCATGTTGGTATTGTTCGTCATCACCACCTGACCAGCGTTGGTGTTGCTACCGTTACCCGGCAGGTGCCCGCGGCCGCTGCCGGTCTGGTGGCAGTGCGAACAGTTCACGTTCACCGCTACGAAAAGGCGCACACCCGCTGTGGGTACGGTCTGGAAGGTGGTGCCGGTGTAACGCACACGGTTCGGATTGTTCATCCGCTCCACCGTGGCCGCTACGCTGGATTCCGGGCGGAAGGTGCGGTACGGGTTCGGAACATACCAGGTCGCTGCCAGGAAATCCGAGAACTCCTGCATGCCCACAGCATCCAATGG
>JAEUTC010000172.1 GCA_016787985.1 Flavobacteriales bacterium
CAGAAGTGGAACGGACAAACTCTATGCGTTCAAGCGTACGGTCCCGAAATTCCGTGACTGTGCTCCACAGGAGTTGAACAACTACTGCTTCACCTTCAAGGCCAAGCCACATGCGGCCACCAGCAACCTACCCCTTGATCACGTATGGGACCTAGGGGATGGCACCCGCGTCACCGGTCTGAAAGCCGAACACTGCTACAAGGAGCCCGGCACTTTCCCAGTGCGGTCGCTGCTGATCGACAGAAAGTCCGGGACCGTCTTCCACACCCTGAAGAGCAGCGATTTCGTGGTAGAGGATGTGCAACAGGCCTGGATATCCGCCCCGGATACGGTGCGGACCGGTCGCATGCTCGCGCTTGATGCCCTGAAGAGCAACCTGCCTGGATTCGTCGCGGCCGAACATCACTGGAGCTTTGATGATGGCACGGTCTTGAACGGCTCCAGGGTGGTACATGCCTTCACCACACCGGGTATCCACGAAGTGAAGTTGGATGTGCTGTCCCCGCCGGACGCCAATGGAGACATCCGCAACCAATGCAACACCCGCACCGTGGTGGTGGTGGACCGCTTCCGCGACCAGGAGGACCAGACCATCGTGGCCACCTATCAGGATGCGGCCGGTCTCACCCACAGTTTCGAGTTCCAGGAGCTGCCGTTCGACCATCTCGGCATGTCGTCCGATGAGCTGAGCGATGTGGCCTTCGCCGTGGAACTCTTCGCCTCCAAGGAGCGCGTGAGCCTCGATGATCCGAAGTTCGTAGAGATCAAGAAGCATTACCGCGTGGTGGAGCGTTTCGATCCGGAACGCGGCGTGTACACCTATTCCGTGGGCGAAGCCAAGAACGTGGAGGAGTTGTACGAGGTGTTCAAGAAAGTGAAAGAGCTTCAATTCCTCGATGCCGAAGTGCACATGTTGCAGATCGAGAAATTGATGGACCTCAGCAAGCTCGACTTCGCCTCGGTACAGGAACTGAACCACGCCAAGCTCCGGACCAACGCGATACATTTCGCCTATAAGAGCTCCGATCTGGGCGAAGGCTCGGAACCGGTGCTGGAACAAGTGCTGGACCTGCTGAAGCAGCATCCGGAACTGCAACTGGTGATCGAGGCCCATACCGATGATGTGGGCAGCAGGGCTTACAATATCGACCTCTCCCAGAAACGCGCCCAAAGCGTGGAGGCCTTCCTGCTCGCCAATGGTGTCAGTACAGACCGCCTGATCCCCATCGGGCATGGGAAGAACCAGCCGATCGCCAGCAACAAGACCGAAGAAGGCAGAAGCCTGAACAGACGTGTCGAGTTCAGGGTGACGGTGAAGGACGAACAACAAGCCTTCGAGAAGACCCGCTAGACCGGTCAGGCCAAGCTTCCTTGAATGGTGAAGCCCCGGGTGTGGGCACATGACGCGCATGCGGTACTTTCGTATCGATGCAGCGGTCGACCCAGGCCATCCTCTCCTTCTTGGCGGTGCTTTTCTGTTCCGTTGTCACGGCACAGACCGGCGTGGCGCTGATCGAGAATCGTGGCCAGTGGCCCGCACAGGTGACCCACAGGGCCGAAGTGAACGGCGCTACGGTCTGGATCGAACCAGGGGCCATCCTCATCGACCGCTATGACCAGCGGGCCATGGAAGCCATCGCCCATGCTCACGCGCATCCGGGCAGCACACCACCGGAACGGATCAAGCACCATGCGTTCAAACTCCGTTTTCACGGTGCGAACACGACGCCACGCCTGGAACATGTGGGTGTACGTCGTGGCACGTACAACTACATCATCGGCAACGATCCCCGCCGCTGGGGCCAGCGCTGTCATGCGTTCAGCGCGGTGGTCCAACACGGCATCTATCCCGGCGTGGACCTGCGCATCCGCTCTGGGGCGAACGGCGTGAAGTATGACCTCCTCCTGGCACCCGGCGTGGATCCCGCGAGCATCCGGTTCGGGTATGAAGGTGCCGATGCGGTGACCATCGAAGCGGACAAGATCACCTTGCGTACCTCTTTGGGGGAAGTGACGGAGACGATACCCTTGGCCTATCAGGAACGCGATGGGCAACGGATAAACATACCGTGTACGTACGGTAACACTGAAAAAGGCATCGGCTTCACCTTGGGTGCATACGACCGCTCGCTGCCGTTGGTGATCGACCCTTCGCTCATCTTCAGCACCTATTCCGGATCCTTCGCCAACAACTTCGGGTATACGGCCACCTTCGACCGCGACGGCTTCTTGTACAGTGGCAGCTCCGCCTTCGGCCAAGGCTATCCCACCACACTGGGCGCCTACCAGACCATCCATGCCGGGGGTGATGGCTTGAATGATGGGATCGACATGGCGCTCTCCAAGTACGACACGACTGGCACCTTCCTGGTGTGGAGCACCTACCTCGGTGGAAGCAGTGACGAACTGCCCCACAGCCTGGTGGTGAATAGCAATGATGAACTGTTCGTCTATGGCACCACGAGTTCGGCCGACTTCCCCACCACCACGAACGCCTTCGACCGCTTCTTCGCTGGTGGTCCAGCATTGAACCTCAGCAATGGGTTGGGAGCCAATTTCCCGAACGGAACTGACATCGTATTGGCCCGCTTAAGTGCCGACGGCAGCGACTTGTTGGCGAGCACCTTCATCGGTGGATCGGGCAATGATGGACTGAACACCGCGTCAGGACTCAAATTCAACTATGCGGACGAGATCCGTGGAGAAGTACTGCTGGACCTCAACGACAACGTGTATGTGGCAAGCAGTACCGCGAGCAGCGATCTGCCCATCTCCGTCAATGCGGTGCAACCGTCCTACGGCGGCGGTGCGCAGGACGGCGTACTCTTGAAGATGGATGCCTCCCTCACCACCATGATCTGGTGCACCTACTTCGGGGGCAGTGGCGCCGATGCCGTTTACAACCTCGAGCTGGATGAGAACGGTGGTATCTACATCGCAGGAGGAACCCTAAGCACGAACCTCCCGGTGAGCACCGGTGCGTTCCAAAGCAGCTTCCAAGGCGGTGCGGCCGATGGCTTCGTAGCTGACATCAGTACGGATGGTGATGTGATCACCGCTTGCACCTATTTCGGCAGCCCTGCCTATGACCAGTGCTACTTCGCCGACCTCGATCAGAGCGGTGATATCTACCTCTTCGGACAGACCCAGGCGCCCTCGAATGCCTTCATCCTCAATGCGGCCTACAACGTGCCCAACGCGGGTCAATTCATCACCAAAATGGACCCCTCGCTGAGCAACGTGCTCATCAGCACCCGATTCGGCCAAGGTGATGGTCAACCGGACATCTCCCCTACCGCTTTCCTTGTGGACTACTGCAACAAGATCTACGTGAGCGGCTGGGGCAGCGCCACGGGTGGTGCGCTCAGCACCACCGGTCTGGAGGTGACACCGGATGCTTATCAAGGCACCACGGATGGCAACGACTTCTACCTCGCCGTGTTCGATATCGACCTGAGTGACATCTTCTATGGAACTTTCTTCGGAGGCAATATCAGTGGGGAACACGTGGATGGTGGCACCAGCCGATTCGATCGCCGTGGACGCGTGTACCAAAGTGTTTGCGCAGGCTGTGGCGGCAATTCCGACTTCCCCATTCAGCCTGATCCCGGGGCGGTGAGCGCCACGAACAACAGCGGGCTCTGCAACAACGCCGTCTTCAAGTTCGACATGGACTTCCCCATCGTGGTGGCCGACTTCAACAGCACGGTCAACTGCCTGCCGGCACCAGTGAACTTCACCAACACCAGCTACGGCGCGAGCAGCTATGAGTGGTCCTTCGGAGACAATACGACCAGCGTGGCGAACTCTCCCTCGCACGTATATGCTGCACCGGGTGTCTATACGGTACGGCTCGTCGCCAACAACCCCGCCACGTGCAACACGAGCGATACCACTTTCCGGCAAGTGGTGGTGTTGGGCGATATCCCCATCCAACTGCCCGATACGAGCATCTGTTCCGGCGATGCGGTACAGATCGGTCTGCAACCCATCGC
>JAEUTC010000174.1 GCA_016787985.1 Flavobacteriales bacterium
CCTGCAAGCGTCTGTTGAAAAACTTTTTCAACCTCCTCTTACCCGACCCTACTTCTCCTCCTCTTTCCGAGGGCGCTTCAAAGAACGTTTTTCCGAAAGCGGCTGCAAATGTAGGGAGAGTTTCCACAGATGCAACACCAAAGCAAGAAATTCTTCACCAGGCGGCCTTATGGGGTGGTCGTAGCCACCGGCAACACCTTGCCGTTGAAGAGGTTATGCCCATGCAAAGAAAATTCTGCCACGTACGCACCGATGGCTTCCGCCGTGGTCCCAGCCTGAAAGCCCGGGAAAGCGGCCCGCAGCATCTCGGTGTCCACCGCCCCCAAGGCCAGGCAGTTGCTGCGGATACCCCGATCCTTGAACTCCTCCGCCAAGCACTGCGCCGTGCACGCCAAGGCCGCCTTGCTGGCACTGTAGGCCACCAGACCCGGGAACTTGGCCGAATCCTGGAAGCCTCCCATACTGCCGATGTGCACGATATGGCCCGGAGGATCACCCGCCAGGCGCGCGGCCAACGCCTGCGACAGTTCCAACGGTGCTATGGCGTTCGTGAGGAACACGCGCTCGAGGTCAGCCCGCCGATGTGTTCCCAGTTCCGCCTTGTGCAGATGCCCTGCATTGTGCACGAGGGCGTGTAGCCGACGAGCGCCCACTACCTGGGCCAACCGTTCCGCAGCTGAAGGGTCTTCAAGATCGAGCACACAGGGTTCCATACGGGGCTGAGGCCCCACCGCCTCCATCAAGGACCCTAGCGAACGCGAGACCGCGATCACCGTGACATTCGGCATGGCCAGCAAGGCCTTCACCGTAGCCGCCCCTACCCCTCTGCCGGCGCCGGTGACCACCAACAGCCGTTCTTGATCGTTCATTCCCACCTTGTATGGCCGTTAGATTTGGCGCGGGCCGTCGATCCACGCGGTCCTCAAAAGTATGGGCATGTTCACTTGGGCCGAGCAGGAGCGCATCCTTGGCAATCTCCCACAGCAATGGTTCGATGCTGCGGTCATCCTGCTCGCAGGATGGTTGATCGGCAAGCTGATCTCCTGGCTGGGAGCCTCGATCCTTCGCAAACTGGCCGCGCGCACCACGAATACGGTGGACGATGAGCTGGTGCATGTGCTTCGTCGGCCCTTGGTGACATTGGTGACCTTGGTGTCGCTAGTGCTGGGGTATCAGCAGTTGACCGTACCAGCGCATGTGGACAAATGGATGGAGCGCATCTTCCATGTGTCGATCGCTTTGGCGGTGACCTGGGCCATTGCCCGCGTGGTGGACACCTTGCTCGGCGCGGTGTTGCGCAACCGTTCCCAGCAAAGCGAGGAGCCTGGCGACGGCCAGTTCATTCCCGTGGTCCGCAGTTCCATCAAAGCCTTGATCTGGGGTCTGGGCTTCGTGGTGGCACTGAACAACGCGGGCTACGATGTGGGCGCCCTACTGGCGGGTATCGGCATCGGGGGCCTTGCCTTGGCCATGGCCGCGAAGGACACGCTGGCCAACATCTTCGGTGGCGTCACGGTCTTCACCGATAAGCCCTTCCGCGTGGGGGATCGCGTGCGCTTGAACGGGTACGATGGTTTCGTACAGGAAGTGGGCATCCGCAGCACACGGATCCGCACACTCGAAGGACCGATCGTAGTGGTACCGAACATCAAGTTCACCGATAGTGTGCTGGAGAACGTGAGCCAGGAACCCTCGCGCCGGGTGCGTCATGACCTCGGCCTGGTCTACGGGACCACCACCGCCCAGATCGATGAGGCCATCGGCATCCTCGAAAAGCTCGTGCGCGACCACAGCGATGACCTGGAGGCCGAACACGCGGCCTACTTCAATGCATTCAAGGATTTCTCCCTGAACATCGTGTTCACCTACCACATCCGCAAGGGCAAGGACATCTTCGGCGTGCAGACCCGCGTGAACCTTGACCTGCTGGACCGCTTCCGCAAGGCGGGATTGGAGTTCGCCTATCCCACACAAGTGGAGATCTCAGGCGACCCGCCACCCGAGCGCCGCAGTGAGAAGGGAACAGGAACGGACACCGTACATTGAAGGAAGCCGTTAACCCTTCTTCTGGCGCCGCTTCTTCCGCTCTTCGCGCTTGGCTTTGCGCTGCTCCTCCCGCTCGATGGCGGCTTTGCGGCGTGCCAGCACTTCAGGATCCAGCACATCGCCCACGTTGTACATCTGGCGCAGCACCCACTGCTGCCTGCCCCGGACGTAACCCGAAGGACTGGCACAGTTGAATCGCCGAGGCGATGGTAAGGTAGCCGTGATCAAGGCGGCCTGTTCGCGCGAGAGTTTGGAGGCTGGTCGGTTGAAACAGCGCTGCGCGGCGGCTTCGGCCCCGAACACCCCTTTGCCCATCTCGGCGACGTTGAGGTAGACTTCGAGGATCCTCTCCTTGGTCCACAGCGTTTCGATGAGCACCGTGAACCAGGCCTCGAGCCCTTTGCGCAAGTAAGTGCGACCAGGCCAGAGGAAAACGTTCTTCGCTGTCTGTTGGCTAATGGTGCTGCCGCCCTTGATGCGTTTGGCGTTCTTGTTCTTTTCAAGGGCCTTGCGCATGGCTTCCCAGGAGAATCCATGATGGGTCATGAACCGCTGATCCTCGGAGGCGATGACACTGAGCGGCATGCTGCGGGCGATCTCCTCCAGATCCACCTGCACACGGCTGAAGGTGGCCTGCTCGCGTGATTGTTGGGCCATGACCCAGGTGACCGGAGGATCGACGATGCCCAAGAGGCCAGCCCACAGTGCAGTCACCACGATGCACCAGAAGCCGACTGCGACGGACCACCGGAAGAACGTACGCACGCCCATGATGCCGCAAAAGAACGGCGCGGCGGGCGAACCCGGAAGCGCTCAAGCCTTGGTACGTTCCATGGTGCGGTGGTAATGGATCAGAGCCGCACCGCCGCACAGGAATACGCAGATGAAATAGGACATGGGGTTGTTGCCGGCATCCGCGCCGTGAAGGACCAGATCAAGGGCCCAACCCAACCCCAAGCCCGCACCGATCCCCACGCCCAACAAGCCGAACGCGAAAGCCGAACTGGAGCGCCTCTTCGAATTCAGGTCGTCCAAGGCCATGCCCTTCTCGATCATGGCCATGCGCTGGCGGTGTTGGGAAGTGATGCGCAGGTAGAAGATGCCGAAAACGGCGGCGCAGAACGCGATCATCGGCAGGACAGGTGACTCGAACATGGTGTGGCTGTTTTCCGGTTGTTGTGGATAGGACGCCAGAGGGTGCCCCTTCGGTTACGATCGCTTCCGTCCAAGAGGTAGCGCGTTCATCATGCCAAAGCGCCTTCCAACATCCATCGCTTCGTTCCCGGAACGGATACGCCAAGATTCGTGTAACCAGCCGGGGGCGATCGAGCGTCCCATGCGCGCACCGTGAACGAAACCGAGGCCATAGCCCGATGCCTGCGTGGCGAAGCCCAGGGCCTGGTCTGGGTGATGCGCACTTACAAGCACCTGGTGCATACGGTTTGCATGCGTGTGTTGCGCCATCGGGAAGATGCCGAGGAGGCCACGCAGGACGCCTTCGTGAAGGCCTTCCAGAACCTGGCCGCGTTCCAAGGTGGAAGCAAACTCGGCACGTGGTTGTACAGCATCGCCTACCGCACTGCGCTCTCGAAGCTCCGGTCGCGGAAGCCGACGACGTCAACCACCGACGAGGTGCCTGCACAGTTCCTGGCCGCGCCCGGCGAAGACAGAACAGAGGCGCTGGATCGAAAGCGCGCCTTGGACCTGGCTCTGGCCGAACTGCCCGAAGAGGACAGCACCATCGTCACCCTCTTCTACTTGCACGAGCAGAGCGTGGAGGAGATCGTAACCATCACGGGTTTGTCGGCGTCCAATGTGAAGGTGAAGCTGCATCGCAGCCGCAAACGCATGCATGCTACGTTGCAGAACCTCTTGAAGACGGAGCTATGGACGATCCACGAACCATGAGCGGCGACCTGCTGAAAGACCTCTTCCACGAAGCAGGTTTGCAGGAAGCCCCAGCTGATCTGGAGAAGCGTGTTCTGGCGCAGCTAGCCAAAGCCGCGGTCCGCCAACCATCCGTTGAGGCCCCGTTGGTGCCACGCTGGGCATGGACCGCTGCTATCGGCCTGTGCACGCTGCTGTTGCTCCTTTCCGGTGCGGAAGGTGGTCAGCTATCCATGCCTGCGTTGCCTGCGCTGCGCATGGGCGCCATCAGCCCGTGGATCCTCGGATCCCTGTTCTGTGCCGCATTGCTGTTCGCGCTGGACACAGCGCTGCGACTGCGGTCGACTTCCCGGGTCCGCTGATCAGAGCAGCTTCTTGGCGGCGGCCAAGGCAGCGTCGTAATCCGGCTCAGCGCCCAATTCGGGAGCCACTTCGAGGTAACGGACCACCCCTTCACGGTCGATGACCCAGGTGATGCGTCCGAGGACACCTTGCATGGCACCTTCGCTGATACCCGCACCCCATACAAGGGCGGCGTCGCGGTGGCGGAAGTCGCTACCGGCTTCCACATTGGCGATACCCTCTGCAGCGCAGAAACGACCCAACGCGAAGGGCAGGTCCATGGAGATGGTGAGCACACGCGCACCGGTCTCGGTCGCCTTCTGGTTGAAGGCCCGGGCCTGCATAGCGCACACCTTGGTATCTACGCTGGGGAAGGCGGTGAGGACCACGACCTCGCCTTTGTGGTCCGCCAAGGACTTCTCCTGGCGTTCGCTGTTGACGTAACGGAGAACGGGTGCGACGGTGCCTACTGCGGGCAACGGTCCGTGGAATGCTGGTTGGGGCATCGGTGAGGATGAAATGTGCGTGTGGAACAGTGAGGGATCGTTATTGTTCGGCCATGATCCTGGGGATGGCCTCTTCGTAGACCTTGCGAGCCTCGGCGATCATGCCGAAGGGTTCATCATCCACCATGAGCTTGCCTTGTGTCACGTGACCGAGCAGGATGAACGGAACGCGGCTGGCTTGCATGAAGTCAAGGAAGGCGGTCTCCTGGGCATCGTTCACCGTGACCACGGCGCGACCTTGGCCTTCGCCGAAGAGGAAGGCATCGGGGCGGATCTCGCTATCGGTGATCACATCGAAGCCGAGGCCGCGTGGCAGGGCCATCTCCACCAAAGCGGTCCAAAGGCCGCCCTCGCTGATGTCGTGCGCCGCGTTGATCACTCCCTTGCGGATGAGGATGAGCAACATGGTGTGCAGGCGGCGTTCCTCCTCGATATCGAAGTAAGGCGCCGGACTGCGCTCGATCTTGTGGATGCGGGTGAGGTACTCGCTGCAGGCGATGTCCTCGGTGGTGCGGCCCAAGAGGTAGATGAGGTCGCCCTTCTGTTTGAAGTCGAGGCTCATGCGCTTGGTGATATCGGGCACGATACCGACCATGCCGATGGTGGGCGTGGGGAAGACGGGGATGTTCTTCTTCTCGGTGACGGTGTGGTTGTAGAAGCTCACGTTGCCACCGGTCACCGGGGTATCGAAGGCCCGGCAGGCATCACCCATGCCTTTGATCGCCTGCGAGAACTGCCAGTAGACCTCGGGATCGTAGGGGTTGCCGAAGTTGAGGCAGTTGGTGACACCGCAGGGCTCACCGCCGGAACAGGCGATGTTGCGTGCGGCCTCGCTCACCGCGATCATAGCGCCTTTGTAGGGATCGGCGTGCACATAGCGGCCATTGCAATCCACCGTTACCGCGAGCGCTTTGCCGGTCTCCTTGATCAGCACGAGCCCCGCATCGCTGGGTGCGTTGGTGCTCATGTTGTTGGTGCGCACCATGCTATCGTACTGCTCGCTCACCCACCGTTTGCTGGCGATGTTCGGGCTGGCCAACAGGTCGTAGGCCACGCCGCGCAGATCTTCCGGTTCGTCCACATCATCGATCTTGAACTTGGCGTTCTCGGCGAAGTACGCCGGCTCCTTGATCTCCCGGTCGTAAACAGGAGCACCACCGCCAAGCACCAGGCTTTCCGCAGGCACATCGGCCACCATTTCCTCTCCTTGGAAGAAGCGGACCCTCCCTCCTTCCGTGACCGCACCGATCCGCACACAGTTCAAGTCCCACTTATCGAAGATGGCCTGCACCTCGGCTTCGCGCCCCTGCTTCACCACCACGAGCATGCGCTCCTGGCTTTCGCTGAGGAGGATCTCCCAGGCACGCATACCCTGCTGGCGGGTGGGCACCTTCTCCAATTGGATATCCATGCCACAGCCGCCTTTCGCGCTCATCTCGCTGGTGCTGCACGTGATGCCCGCCGCGCCCATGTCCTGCATGCCGATGATGGCATCGGTGGCGGCCAATTCGAGGGAAGCTTCCAAGAGCAACTTCTCCATGAAGGGATCGCCCACTTGTACGGCAGGCAGATCGTCCATGCTGGTCTCGGTGATGTCCTTGCTCGCGAAGGAGGCGCCGTGGATGCCATCCTTACCGGTGGCGCTACCCACGATGAAGACCGGATTGCCCACGCCGTGGCTGGTGGCGGAGATCACCTTGTTCGTGCGCACGATGCCCACGCTCATGGCGTTGACGAGCGGGTTGGTGGTGTAGCAGGGATCGAAGTAGACCTCGCCCCCGAGCACAGGCACACCGAAGGCGTTGCCGTAGTCGCCGATGCCCTTCACCACACCGCGCATGTGCCAACGGCTGCTCGCTTCCTTGGCGATATCGCCGAAGCGCAGGCTGTTGAGCTGGGCGATGGGGCGCGCACCCATGGTGAAGATGTCGCGGTTGATGCCGCCCACGCCCGTGGCCGCGCCCTGGTAGGGCTCGATGGCGCTGGGGTGGTTGTGGCTCTCGATCTTGAAGGCGCAGGCCCATCCATCACCGATGTCCACCAGGCCGGCGTTCTCCTGCCCCGCCTCGGCCAGCAACTTCGGGCCACTGCGCGGAAGGGTCTTCAACTGCTTGATGGAGTTCTTGTAGGAGCAGTGCTCGCTCCACATGGCGCTGTAGATGCTGAGTTCGGTGAAATTCGGGGTGCGGCCGAGCACCTCCTTTATCTTGTCGAACTCTTCGGGCAGCAGGCCCAGCTTCTTGGCGGTCTCCACGCCGGCGGGCGCAGTGTCGGGGTTGGTGGTGAGGGTGCTCATCGCGGGAGCGCAAAGGTAGGTTCCGGGTGTGGTGTGCGGTCGCCCAGAGCATCCAACCGTGGAGGTGCCGCGTCTACCTTGCACCCGCTGCGATGACCGGTATCCTGCTCGCCCTTTCGTACACCGCCCTGCTCTTGGCCTTGATGGGGGTTTGGCGCTTCTTCGCGCAGGTGCCGCATGCGTCGGTGCGCACGGTCCGCTTGCTCTTCTTGCTGAAGATCGCCGCGGGCACCGCGCTCTGGGCGGTCTACACCTACATCTATCCCGACCGGAACACGGCCGACATCTTCAAGTACTTCGACGACAGCTTCCACATGTACAAGGCCCTGCCGGACCATCCGGTGGACTACCTGAAGATGTTGTTCGGCTTCCGCAACGACACGCCCGAATTCCTGCAGAAGTACTACCTGCACATGAACAACTGGGAGCGGCAGTACGAGAGCAACCTGTACAACGATGCGCATACCATCATCCGGTTCAATGCGGCGGTGCGGCTGATCAGTTTCGGGGAGTACCATGTGCATACGGTGATCGCGGCCTTCCTTTCGACCTTGGGTTCCATTGGGATCTACCGCGTATTCGTGGGTCGAGTGCCGGGGCGGGAGAACCTGTTGTTGGGCGCGGTGTTCCTACTGCCTTCGGTGCTGTTCTGGTCAAGCGGGGTGATCAAAGAGAGCCTGCTCTTCTTCGGACTGGGGCTCTTCCTTTACCAGTTGCAGGCGCTCGGTGCTTCCACGCGCAGCTGGTACGATCCGCTGCTCGCCCTCTTCGCGTTGGCCTTGTTGTTCCTGCTGAAGTTCTATGTGCTCATGAGCCTGCTACCGGCCGTGCTGTTCTTCGCGTGGAGCAAGGGACGCCCTGTGCGCGCCGTGGTGGTCCGGTTCGGGTTGGTGTACGGGGCGTTCATCGCGGTGGGGCTCAACCTGCAGCGGGTGATCCGCGGCATGGACATCCTGGGCATCCTCACCATGAAACAGCGCGACTTCGTGGGGCTCGCGGTGCAGATGAAGTCCGGCAGTTTCGTGATGCCCGAGTTGCTCTTACCGGAGTTAAAGCTCTTCCTGGCCCAAGCACCTTATGCGCTCTACATCACGCTGCTGGGCCCCTTGGTCTACGCCGGACCCGGACCCTTGGGCCTGATCTCCGCTGCGGAGAACCTGGTCCTGGTGCTCTTCCTCGCCGCGTGTCTGGTCTTCCACCGGCCTTGGAAAGAGGTGAACATGGCGCTCGTGTTAGCGCTACTTGGCTATATCACCTTGCTGGCCCTGGTGATCGGCTGGACCACGCCGGTGATGGGCGCAGTGGTACGGTACCGGGCGCCGTTGATGCCCTTCTTGTTGATCCTTGGCTTGTGTGTGGTGGATAGCCGGAGGATCTTTGGATCTTGGTGGGTGAAGAGGAATCGGGCTCGGTGAGCTGAACCTCGGGGTAGGTTACAGACTGACCTCCACTATCACTTGGCCGAAGAATGGGGAAGCCTACAATTCGGTCGACTCTGTCCAAGCCACTCGAATATACTACTCTATCCGGAGCCAATGGAAGTTTAGCGGAATATCGGCATAGACTTCGATGGTCAACAATTCGGGGCCAGCAGCAATTGCGCTCAACAAGATCGCTGGTGTGATCTTGCCACAGGCATTGGGTAGGATTCGCGACCACTTCTGCGACCTAAGGTAGCCAAAGGCTACCCGATACCTGATCTTGTCGAGCGTAGGCGCAGCCTACGCTCAGATGGGTAATCCAGCACCATGTCGAAAAGATCGGCGTGACCACAGTTAAAGCCATCTCGCCCGGGATCGTTGAAGCTCTCGGGCACCACCTGGCCAAGGTTGGGTCAGGTTATCGTTCACGAATCACTTCTTCAATAGAGAAGTTGTCCACAAGGCACCACCATCCCGAAGGACACTTTTGTCCTAGCCTGCCAAGGTACTTACCAATCGACACCATTCCATACCTCTTCGCCGCCGTAAAGGTCACCGAATGTTGTTGCCATTCACCAATGCGCAAATCTCCTAAATAACCAGCCGCTAGAACGACACAATTGTACCGGTAGCCGCCACTTTCGAGTTCGTCAATATGAAAAGGATTCGACTCATTCACAAGGGTGTCAGCAACTTGCGACAGAAGTGATACACTGTCTTTATAAAAATGGATATCAAGACCAGGAAAAGTCCTTTCACCAAATTTTTCGGGGACGAAAATACTCGCCGAAACTTTGTACATGTGTCTTGGCTCAAGCGGCACTATCAATTTCGACACCATCATGGATTCCGACCCTGCCATCCTGAAACCATCACCGCACGAATTGAACGTTAGACTAGTCCTACCCAGATCAATCGAAGTAACCACGGTATCTAAAAAATCGAATACATCAATCATTTGAACACCCAAATCTCTTAATATCTCCAGGTCAATCGTACGATAGGGCATCTCATTATCATCAATAGCTAGCCAACCAGGCACGTCCGTGGCATCCACACGAAGTCCTGAGTTTCCAAGTAATAAGCGGTCGGGGGATCGATAAATGCTATCCGGAATCTCAAATCCGCCGTTGTATACAAGAGAAACGCCCTGCCCCAGACCAGCTAGGACAGTAAAAAACAAAAGGGCAGACAAGGCAAGCTTCACTCTATCCTGATTCATGGCCTTATACTCCTTCGTTCAACGTTAGACCTCCGCTGACTCTCCCGAGGCACGAGGGGACCCTGCGCTTTCATTGCGGAAAGTCGGTTCAGCGTTCTCCATGTCATTCGTTAACCTCTGTCTAATCCACTCGAATATACTACTCTATCCGGAGCCAATGGAAGATCGGCGGAACAACGGCACAGACTTCAATGGTCCACTATTCGGGATCCAGCGGCTAGTGCGCAAACCAAGCCCGCTGGCGTAATCTTGTCACCATGCTTTAGTGGCTTCAGCACCACCACGAAGCGGATCAATCCGATGAAGAAGTTCACGCTTGCGCTCCTGCTACACGGCATCCTGATCACCGGCTGCTACCAGTCGCAGGAAGCTGACCTCGTCATCCACAACGCCCGGATCCACAGCCTAGATGCGGGTGGTGCGGTCTTCCAAGCCATGGCGGTGCGTGATGGGCGCATAGTGGAGCTGGGACCCGAACGGCAGATCCTGAACCGGTATGCGGCGAAGAAGGTGGTGGACGCGGCGGGGCGTGCGGTGTATCCGGGCTTCATCGATGGGCATTGCCACTTCTTCGGTTACGGACTGAACAAACAGAAGGTGGACCTGAGCGGAACGCGGTCGTGGGCCGAAGTGCTGGAGCGCACCCAGGCCTTCGCGACAGCACATCCGGGCGAAGGGTGGATCCTCGGTCGCGGCTGGGACCAGAACGACTGGGCGGAACAGGCGCTGCCGGGCAATGCGGAACTGAACACGCTCTTCGCCGATCGTCCGGTGCTGTTGCAACGGGTAGATGGCCACGCTGCAGTGGTGAACCAAGCAGCGCTGACGCGAGTCGGGCTGGAACCTGGCACCCGCATCGAGGGCGGCTTGATGGTGATGAAGGACGGGAAACCCACGGGCTTGTTGGTGGACAATGCGGTGTCGGTGTTCCAGAAGATCTTCGACGAGGCGGACGAGGCTACGAAGCGCAAGGCGTTGTTGGAAGCGCAGGCTGATTGTTTCGAGGTGGGCCTGACCATGGTGTGCGATGCCGGCTTGGACGTGGGTACCATCGAGCTGATCCGCACCATGCAACGCGAAGGAGCGTTGAAGATGCGCGTGTATGCCATGGTGGCCGATGGGGAGGACAACCTCGCCCACTTCGCCAAGAACGGCGCGATCAAGGACGAACGCTTGGTGGTGCGTAGCGTGAAGGTGTATGCCGACGGCGCACTCGGCTCACGCGGGGCTTTGTTGAAACAGCCGTACAGCGATGAGCCCGGTCACCACGGGCTGCAACTGGCCTCGCGTGAGCACTTCTTGGAAGTGGCGGAATGGTGCAAGGAACACGGCTTCCAGATGAACACGCACTGCATCGGCGACTCGGCGAACAAGCTGCTGCTCGATGTCTACGGTGAAGTGCTCGGCGGCACCAACGACCTGCGGTGGCGCATCGAGCATGCCCAAGTGCTCTCGCCGGAGGACCGTCCGAAATTCGGCGCCTTCAGCATCATCCCCAGCGTGCAACCCACACACGCCACCAGCGATGGCCCTTGGGCGGAAGCGCGGCTCGGTCCGGAGCGGATCAAGCATGCCTACGCGTACGAGGACTTGCGGAAGACCATGGGGCTACTGGCGTTGGGTACGGACTTCCCGGTGGAAGGCATCGATCCGTTGGCCACCTACCGCGCCGCGGTGGAACGCCGCGATGCACAAGGCTGGCCGGAAGGTGGGTACATGCCGGAGAATGCGTTAAGCCCGGATGATGCCGTGCGCGGCATGACCATCTGGAACGCCATCGCCACGTTCACCGAGAACGAACTGGGAAGTCTGGAGCCTGGCAAATGGGCGGACTTCGTGGTGCTTGATGGAGCATCGCTCGGAAAGGGCGGTGTCGAACGCACACGCG
Source organism: Flavobacteriales bacterium (assembly GCA_016787985.1). Lineage (GTDB taxonomy): Bacteria > Bacteroidota > Bacteroidia > Flavobacteriales_F > PHOS-HE28 > PHOS-HE28. Next base: position 11,609 of record JAEUTC010000174.1, read on the forward strand.
TGGTGAGCACCTACCTCGCTGGGGAACAGGTGAAGTGAGTTCGCCGATGTCGGGGCCTTGCCCAACGACCGAAGTCGGCGTTCGGACGAAAGGCCACACGCGGGATCGAACCAACCGTTGACTTCGCGGTCCCACGCCTGTTACCGGAACGTTAACTGAAACCCACCACACGCATGCGCATCACCACCATCGCACCTGCGATGCTCGCTCTGCTTTCTGGCTTGAACAGTGCCGCCCAGAGCTTACCGGCAGAGATGTACCTCGACCCTGCCAACCACCTTTTGCTCACGGGAGGCCAGCCCAGCAGCGGGCTCTACGCCAAGGAGACCATCCGCACGTTGGACCTGCAGTTCGCGCAGCCCAACTTCTGGACCTTGATGACGCAGAACTACACCAGCCAGACGGACATCCCGGCCACGTTGACGGTGGATGGTGTGACCTACGACAGCGTAGGTGTGCGCTTCAAAGGGCAGACGAGCTACATGCAGCTGCCTCAGACCTCGCAGAAGAAGTCGTTCAACCTTACGATGGACCATGCCATCGACGGGCAGGACCTGATGGGCTATCAGACCTTGAATTTGAACAACGCCTTCCAGGACGCGTCGTTCCTGCGCGAGGTGGTGTACCTCGACCTGATCCGAGACCACATCCCAGCGGCCAAAGCCAACTTCGTTCACCTGAACATCAACGGCGAGAGCTGGGGGATCTATCCGAACGTTCAACAGCTGAACAACGACTATGTGAAGGAGTGGTACTTCAGCAACGACGGAACGCTCTGGCGTGCCGACGCGCCCTCTGGCACCGGCGGTGGCCCCGGCGGCGGGCCCAACTGGGGCGATGGCACCGCTGCGCTCAACGACCTCGGCAGCGACACCAGTAGTTATCAGCAGTACTACTCCTTGAAGCGCACCGAGCAGGCGAACCCGTGGGATGATCTCGTACGTGTTTGCCAGAAACTGGAACAGACCCCGCTGGCCGTACTGCCGGACACATTGAAGAACCACCTCGACATCGACCGCACGTTGTGGTTCCTGGCGAGTGAGATCGCGTTCGGCGATGATGACGGGTACGTGTACAAAGGCAAGATGGACTACTACCTGTACTTCGACCCGGAGACGGAGCGGATGACTCCCTTGGAATTCGACGGCAACAGCGTGATGAAGAACAACGCTGCCAACTGGGGCGCCTTCTACCATGCGGACAACGCGAACTATCCCTTGCTGAACCGCTTGCTCGCGGTGCCTGCATTGCGGCAACGCTACTTGGCGCATCTGCGCACGTTGATCCAGGAGAAGATGCAGTCCACGTCGTTCAATGCGCTGCTCGCGAGCTATTCCAGCATGATCGATGCCGAAGTGCAGGCCGATCCGAAGAAGCTTTACACGTACGCTGCCTTCAACACGGAGCTCACGGTATTGCAGAACTTCATCACCAACCGCCGGAACACCTTGCTGGGCAATGCCGAAGTGGCGCAAGTGGCGCCGGTGATCAATGCGGTGAACCATGCGGTGAACGGTGTGGATTGGGCGGATCCACTGCCGAGTGAAAGCGTGAACGTGCGCGCGACGATCGCCGGATCACCGGCTCGCGCGGACCTCTTCTACTGCCTGGGCACCTACGGGAACTTCAGCAGTGTTCAACTCTTCGACGATGGCGCGCACGATGATGGCGGAGCGGGCGATGGCGTGTTCGGCGGCACCATTCCGGCTGCACCATCCATGACCCGCGTGCGGTACTACGTGATGGCCACTGCGAACAACGCCGCACAGAGCGTGTCGTTCTTCCCGCCGGGTGCGGAGCACGATGTGTTCACCTACTTGGTGCAGGTGGAGTTCGCGGTGGACCCACCGGTGCGGATCAACGAGATCATGGCCCAGAACACCGCCGGAGCATCGGATGAGAACGGCCAGTACGAGGATTGGATCGAACTCCACAACAACGGCACCGAAGTCTTCGACCTGAGCGGTGGCTGGCTCAGCGACGATGGCAACAACGTGTACAAGTGGCGCATCCCGGACAACACGGCGATCAGCCCGGGCGGTTACTTGATCATCTGGGCGGATGAGGACGGCGTTGAAGGTCCGCTGCACGCCAACTTCAAGCTATCGGCGAGCGGAGAGGATGTATGGCTATCGGCTGCATCGGGTCTCGTGTTGGACCATGTGGTCTATGGTGCGCAAAGCGCTAACCTCGCCCTGGCGCGCATCCCTAACGGCTATGGGCCTTTCGTTCAACAAGCGGCCACCTTCGCGGCGAACAACGAGTTGAACACTTCGATCATTTCCAAGGAGGATCAAGGCTTCCTCGTCTATCCGAACCCCGCGACCCACGCGGTGACGATCAGGGTGGAGGAGCCGACCGATCTGATCGTACGCGATGCGCTAGGTCGGGTGATCTGGACGGGGCGTATCGGAGCCACGCACGAGTTGAGCATTGATACCTGGAACAACGGCACCTATCACCTCCAAGCCGGGGAGCGCAGCACCCGGCTGGTGGTGGTACGGTGAGTTCCGTTCGATGGAAGAAAGAAGGGGCCTCGCGATCCGAGGCCCCTTCGCGTTCAATGACCTTTCACGAAGCGGTGGTTCCACCGTCCTTCTGTGGAAGCAATGCTGAGCAAGTAGGTCCCGGCGGCAAGGTCCACAACGCTCAGCTCCATGGTGCTGGTGGTCGCTGGGCGACGTTCTTGCAGCACCAACTTGCCATCGGATGTCCGGATCTCCAGGTCGATGGCGCTCGTTGCGGTGGCAGGAAGTCGGATCAACATCCGATCGCGGACCGGACTAGGCCATACCAAGAGTCCATCCGCAGCTACGTCAGCCAGACCAACTGTAAGCACTTGAACGGGCTCGCTGATGGACGTGCAACCGTTCGCATCGGTGATCTGGACCTGATAAGAGCCGGGCCAGTAGGCGGTCCATTCCTGTGCGGTGGCCTCTGGGATGGGCTGTCCGTTCTCCAACCACTGATAACCAAGGGCCGTGGAACTGGTCAATACGCTCGCGTTGGCAGAGATCGTGGGTTGAGCGGGCGCAGGAAGCACCGTGAAGGAAAGTGTGTCCGTGTAAGCGATGCAGCCTGAAGGTGTCACGGACGTTGCGCTCAACGCGCCTGGTACGGAAACTTGAATGGGGTTACCGGAAGCCCCGTTGCTCCACTCCAGTTCGCCATGGCCACCGATGTACTCCACCTCCACCCCATCACCGGCACAAATGGAGGTCGTCTCGGCCTCAAGTCGGGTGCGGTTGATCATCGCATTGAAGACATCGACCTTGCCCATGCCCCAACGCGGGTTGGGTACAGCTCCTGTGAAGCTATCCGAACGGGCGCTCTTCTGAATGGCCGAGGCGATCTCCGCAGCGCTGGCATCGGGGCATTTCTGCAGGTAGAGGGCGGCTGCACCAGCCACGACCGGTGCGGCTTGCGACGTTCCACCATCGCGGATGTGCAACCCACCGGGGTCCACCTTGAAGCCAACCTGGTTATCGATGATCCATTGGATCGCTTCCAAGGGGGCAGGTGTGAACACGATATCGCCGGTAGCGGCCACGTCGGGTTTCAGACGGCCATCGCGTGTTGGACCGTTGCTGCTCGCCGGTGCGATATCCTCCTCGGTGCCGGGCACCGTGCGGAACACGCCGAAATAATCGGTGTAGGACACCTCGTTGCAATAATTGGCCACGGTGATCGCATCGGGCAGGCAAGCCCAGGAATCCACGATGTGTTGGAGGAAATCGGGCTCCACGTAATGGGCCATCGCAGGATACTCGGCTGGTGTGGGGAACGGGATGGGAGGCGTCCAGGCCGCAGCGAGCAAAGGACCAAGTACGTTGGACGTCCGAGTGTAGGTCGTCAAAGTCCACAGGTCGAACGCGCCACTGCCCGTGGACATGAAACGCCAGAGGCAATCCGCAGTATCCGGAGAAGCGATGAAGACCTGGAGCAAGACCTGCTCACCCCGTTCCTGCGCGTAGTACTGCACCGTACCGAGGGTATTTCCACTCACGCTCACGAGCGGGTCGGTCACCACTTGCCCGATCACCTCGTTCACCGTGCGGAATGGCGTATGGCCGCGGAAATTCAGTGCAGGCGTCGTGCGATCGGCCCCGATGGCGAAGCGGACATTCTCCATGTCCACGGCATCGGCCCAGACCTCGAAGAAGAGGTTGGGATAGTTGAAGATGTTGAAGCTTGGGGGGAAGGTGTTCGTTTGGAACCAGGTGAAACTGGTATCCGCATCCACCTCGGTGTGCACGTGGTACGGGAAGGTTCCGTGGGAATTCCCAGCTGCAGCGGTCAACGCCCGACCGTTCTGTTCTTGAAGGAGATCCTGGATGAACAATGCAGCGGCGTCCTTGCCATCGTGTGAACCGGTGTAGGAACCCATGCTGATGTTCACCACGGCCGGTTTACCGAGGGCCTCGGCCTGCTCGAAGATGTACTTCACGCCATCGGCCACGGTAGCGGCCCAGTTGGCCTGCCCCAACGGACTTGCGACCACGATGATGTCCGTCTTCGGGGCCACACCCATGTGCTTTCCATTACCGAGCCCGTTCCCGCAGGCTGTTCCCGCCACCGCCGTTCCGTGGCCTTGTGGATCCACCGGCA
>JAEUTC010000178.1 GCA_016787985.1 Flavobacteriales bacterium
CGAAAGACGATCGGCCCGATCCTTGTCCACCAGGATGCGGCGAGCGATGAAATGGGCGACGTTCACGGAAGGGGAGGCCCGATGGGCAGCGGCGAAGATAGTGGCCTGCTCCACGGCCATCCTGGTCTTCACGGCCTGCGGACATCCTCAAGCCGTGCAGGTGAGCGATGAGCCTACCTCTTCCACGCAGCAGGGCATCACGGTCGGCGCACAACGCACGAGTGAGTACCTGCCCCTCCTGGCTGGAAAGCGCGTTGCGGTGGTCACGAACCAGACCGGCATGATCGGTCCGCGTCACCTCGTGGATTCCTTGGTCTCCCTGCGGGTGAACGTCGTGAAGGTGTTCGCCCCCGAACATGGTTTCCGCGGCGAGGCCGACGCCGGTGAGCATGTGAAGGATGGAAAGGATGCCCGCACAGGACTACCCATCGTTTCGCTTTACGGGTCCAACAAGAAGCCCAAGCCGGAGCAACTGGTGGATGTGGATGTTCTTGTCTTCGATATCCAAGATGTGGGCGTGCGCTTCTACACCTACATCGGCACGCTGCATTATGTGATGGAGGCCGCCGTGGAGAACGACAAATCCGTGATCGTGCTGGACCGGCCGAACCCCAATGGGTTCTATGTGGATGGGCCCATTCTGGACATGGCCCATGGCTCCTTCGTGGGAATGCACCCAGTGCCACTGGTGCATGGGATGACAGTGGGTGAGTTCGCCCGTATGATCAATGGCGAAGGTTGGTTGAAGGGTGTTGGGGCGTGCGACTTGGTCGTGATCCCCTGCGAAGGCTACGACCACACTACCATGTATGATCTTCCGGTGCGCCCTTCACCGAATCTGCCGAATGCAGCGTCAGTACATCTCTATCCGTCGTTGGGCTTGTTCGAAGGAACCATCGTGAGCGTTGGGCGTGGCACCGACATCCCCTTCCAATGCATCGGTTATCCGGGGAATCCAGTGGGTAGATACCAATTCACCCCTACGGCAAAGCCCGGTGCGAAGGATCCACCGCACAAGGGCAAGACCTGCACCGGGTTGGATCTGCAGGCCTTTGGCGCCATACAATCAAGGTTGGAGAAGGCTATCAACCTGAAGTGGCTGCTCGGCTTGTACGCTGAAGCACCGGACAAAGCAGGTTTCTTCACCCCGTTCTTCGATAAGCTCGCTGGTGGGCCTCGCTTGCGCGAGCAGGTGATGGCCGGGATGGAAGAGGCCGCTATTCGAGAGAGTTGGAAGGATGGTTTGGAACGTTTCGCCGCTGTGCGCGCCAAGTACCTTCTTTACCCTTGAGTTGCTCCGGTGGGCTGAATGAAAGAACCCCGGCTTGTGGCCGGGGTTCTTTCATCCAAATGGGTCGTTCGGTCAACGTTGGATGACTAGGCGTTCGGTTAGCGTGCGGGCACCTGCGGTGATATTGACCAAGTACACACCACTTTGCAGGCTGTTCAATTCAAGTGTGGTGTTGAGCAGGCCATCCTGTGTGCCGATCGCACGGTCCAATACACGTTTGCCGGTCATGTCGAAGATGTCCACGTTCACGGTGGCCACGTTCTGATCAAGAGCGGTCAGGCTCAGGAAGAGCTGCTCCCCATTGTTCGGGTTCGGGTACATGGTGAAGTTCGACTCCGATGCAGGGATGAAGGCACTGGATCCGCCTTGCACACTGCTCGGGCAGAATGTGCTCGTGCTGATGTTCACCATGCAGACCTTGCCCCAGATCGTGGGGTTGCTGCTGCACGTGGGTTCACCATCGGCCACACACCAGGTGGCGCCGCCATCCTTGCTCACACGCACATCCACCTCGTACTGGGTGTTGCACTTCAACTTGTCGCCGCTGGTCCAGTTCAAGTGCAGCGCAGGGCTCATCTGTGGCGGACGAACGATGCAGCTGCCGGGGTTCGGGTACTCACCGGGGATCCGGAAGCGGAACTGGTAACGTACCATGTTGCTGGCTACGGTGGGCGTGAACTGTGGTGGGTTCGCCACCAGCTTGTTCGCACTGCTGTTGCTGCCACCGAATACGCGGGTCACACCACAGCTGAAGTCCGAGGTGTTCAGCGGGTTGTCCTGTAGTTTCACCAAGGGGCATGCGGCACGTACGGCGTCGATGCGGAAGAGACAAGCAGGGCCGAAGGGCAGGTTGGTGCCGTTCACGCGACCCCGGATGCGCACGTTGAGTACTACATCCGCCGGGATGTGCGGGTTGGCGATG
>JAEUTC010000192.1 GCA_016787985.1 Flavobacteriales bacterium
CAAGTGCTCGTTGGTGATCGAGCGGCACTCGATGAACATCGAAGGCAAGGAGAAGAACAAGTGGATCGACGACTCCTGGTTCGTGATCGCCAAGAGCCATTTCTACAAGAAGAACTTCTACGAAGCCGAGCGCGGATTCACTTACGTGAGCCGGCGCTTCAAAGGAGGGAACCGCCAACTGGAAAGCCTGATCTGGCTGGCCCGAACGGCCATTCTCCTGGAGCAGTACGGCAAGGCACAGAGCGCGCTGGACGAGATCACGAACCAGAAGGTCCTGCCCAAACGCTTCGACCACGGCGAGCTCGAGGCCGTGAAAGCGGAGCTGGCGTTGAAGCGCGGAAAAGTGGATGACGCCATCGTTCACCTGGAAGCCGCCATACCGAACGCTCAAAGCAAGCGCGAACGGGTACGCTGGGCCTTCGCCCTGGCTCAGCTCTACCAGCTCAAAGGGCTGGAGGAGAAGTCCATCAAGCAGTTCGCCATCGTGAGCCGCATGAACCCGCCGTACGAGATGGCCTTCCACGCCCAGATCTTCCAGGCACTGGCCTTCAACAAGGGCGACAGCAAGGAGATCCGGCGGAAGCTGAACCGCATGTTGCGCGATGACAAACACATCGACCACTTCGACATGCTGCATTACGCGTTGGCCGATCTGGACCTGAAGGAACGCAAGGATTCCTTGGCGATCGACCACTTGATGACCAGCGCACGGGTCAGCACCACCGATATCAAACAGAAAGCCAAGACCTTCCTGAAGCTGGCCGACCTCTACTTCGATGATCGGGCCTATTCGGATGCCCAGAAATACTACGACAGCACGCAGACCATCTTGGCGGAGGAGCACGTACGGCGCGAGGAGGTGACCACGCGGGCACGCGTCCTTGGCGAGCTGGTGGAGCAATTGCGCATCATCGCCTTGGAAGATAGCCTGCAGGCCCTGGCACAGCTGGACGAAAAGGACCTGGAGAAGAAGATCCAAGGCATCATCCGCGACCGTGAGCGGGCCGAAGAGGAACGTTTGCGGTTGGAAGAAGAAGCCCGTGCCGCTGCGGAAGCGAACCCCGACATGGGCAAGGAACCACCGACGCCGCCTGGTGTAGGCGGTGGACGCGGAGCATGGTACTTCTACGATCCGCAGCAGATCGGTCGAGGTCTTTCGAACTTCCGGAAGAAATGGGGCCCCCGGAAACTGGAGGACGATTGGCGCCGCAAGGACAAGAGCGGCAGCGCCTTGGGTGAGTTCGCCGAGGAGGAAGAAGTGGACCCCGAAGACGAGGGCGGCGGAGAAAAGAAGGAGGCCGAATGGAAGGACCCCGCGTTCTACACCAAGGACATCCCCAAGAACGATGCGGCGTTGGAAGCTTCCAACGCCAGGGTCTGCGCCGCACTCTACACCAGCGGAATCATCTACAAGGAGCAGCTGAAGGATGTGGACAACGCCATCGAAAGCTTCGAGGTGCTCAACGGCCGGTTCGAGGAATGCCGCTACACGCCGGAGAGTTTCTACCAGCTCTACCGCATCTACCTGGAAAAGGAGCAGACCACGAACTACTTCGCGCCCGACGGCTTGGGATCGCAGTACTACGCCAACATCATCATGGAACGCTGGCCCGATTCGGAGTTCGCCCGGTTGGTGCGCGACCCCAACATTCTCCAAGCCGACGAGGCCCGGAAAAAGGAAGAAGAGGCCAAGTACAAAGAGGTCTATGATCGGTACCGCCAATACCTGTACTCCTCGGTGATCGTCTCTTGTGAAGGGGTGATCGAGAACGAGCCGCGCAACCACTTCCTTTCGAAGTACCACATGCTGCGGGCGCTCTCCCTGGGTGGCTTGCGCGACCAGGCCGGTTTCCGCGCGGCGCTGATGACGGTGAAGGAGAAATTCCCCGGTACGGATGAGGAGCGGGCCGCTACCGAGATGTTGGCCGCTCTGGACCGGACGTCTGGCACTGCCCCACCACCCCAGAACAAGCAGGGCGCGGCGGCGGTGTACACGGCCGATGCGGGTGCACACTTCTTCGCGCTGATCGTGCCGAACGAAGGATCCGACCTGAACGCCATCAAAGCACGGATCTCATCCTTCAACCAGCAGTACTACCCCAACCCGCCGGTGGAGATCACCAACAGCTTCCTGGATACCGATCATCAAGTGGTGCTCCTCAGTGGTTTCACCACCAAGGCGATGGCCATGCAATACCACGAGCTCTTCACCAGCGGCAACGAACAACTCGTGGGGATCAACGACCAAGGTTTCCCAGCCTTCCCGATCACCTCGGCCAACTATGCCCAGCTCTACAAAAGCAAGGACCTGAACGGGTACCAGGCCTTCTTCGATCAGAATTACCTTGACGGTCAGTAGGATAACTCGTCCAAGCACGTATCTTTGACGCCAGACGACCTGTTCCCCTTAGTCACCGAAGGACCATGTTCCGCTCCGAAAAACCTGCGAACCCTGCACCCATGATCAACAAGACCGCAGAAACCGTCAGCCCCGGAAAGATCAACAGCATCATGGAGGGCACCTCCATCGAGGGCGAGATCAAGAGCGACAGCAACATCCGCATCGATGGTCGGGTGAAGGGGACCATCAATGCGCGCGGACGGGTGATCGTAGGCCAGACCGGGCATATCGAAGGCGAGATCGTGTGCCAGAGCAGCGATATCGAAGGCACGGTGATCGGCAAGATCAACTGCCAGGACCTGCTGAGCCTGAAGGCCACGGCCAAGTTGCAGGGCGATATCAATACGAAGAAACTGGCCATCGAGCCGGGCGCCGTATTCACCGGCAACTGCAGCATGGGCGGCGGTGTGGTGAAGGAGATGGACCCTGTCCGCTTGCGCACCGATAACAATCCGGTGACGCGCCCCGAGCAACAGGCGGCCCGCTAAGGCGCCATCCACCCCATGTCGCTCCGATCCATCCAGGGACCCGTGGTCCTTGCGCTGTTTTGCGCGGCGGCCGTGCTGGGCATCTTCAAGTGGCGGGGCTTGCCCACAGGCCTAACGCCCTTCTTGCTGATCGCGTTCTTCACCCTGCTCAGCATCGGCGGTCGCGTACTGCATGCATCCGCGCGGGACCCGAAGCAGGCCGTACGCTCGTCCATGGCCGCCATGGCGTTGAAGATGCTGGCCGCGTTGATCGTGCTCGTAGTGGTGGTGTTCGCCACGCCGCGTGAGCGGGTCTTGGAAATGGCCCTCACCTTCGGCGGGCTCTACGTGGTCTTCCTGGTGTTCGACACGGCGCATCAGTTCAAGACCATCCAACGCACATGAGCACCGATAAGCCGCGGCGCTCGTTGCTGCCCTCGGGTGCCAAGGACTACATGCGGTACTCGGGCATCGGCCTCACCATGGCCGGGTGTGTCGCCGCTTTCACCCTTTTTGGCCGGTGGCTGGACGGGTTGGTGCGGTGGAAGGTGCCCGTCTTCACGCTGGTGGGGGCCTTGGTGGGCGTGGCCGGGGCCATGCTCTACCTGTTCCGTGCCACGCGGAAGCCTTAGAACGGCGCGAGATCGGCCCCGAAGGATCGGGCTTTGCGCACGGAAGATTCCCATTGTAAGTCCGTAACGGCTACATTTGCGGCCGAAATCAAGGGGGTATCGTCCCCTGAACGTGATGAAAGCCTTGATCCGCGCTGCATTCCTCGCCCTCAGCACCGTCATTGCCGGGGCATCCGTGGCGCAGCATGGCGACCACGCCGACCACGACAGCACCCATGCCGTGGTGGCCACCGACGCCCAGCTCGATGTGGAGGACGTGGCCGAGGTGCACGCGACCCACCAGGAGACCACCGATGGCCACGGCCATGCCAAGTTCAATCCGGGGGAGATGATCATGGGCCACGTGGGCGATGAGCATGGCTGGCACCTCTGGGGCCATACCACCCTGCCGCTCCCGATCATCGTGTACAACACCCAGCGCGGTCTCTCCACCTTCAGTAGCGGTCGTTTCGATCATGGACACAAGACCTACGGCGGCTACATGCTGCGCGAGGGCAAACTCGTGGCCACCACCGCGCCGGATGGTACCGATGCCCACCACGCCAGCGTGGACGAGGCGTTGACCAAGGCCACCTGGGACCTTAGCATTACGAAGAACGTGCTGGCCATGCTGGTGAGCGTGGCGATCATGCTGATCGTGTTCCTGAGCGTGGCGAAGCATTACCGCGTCCACGGCCTCGGGGCACCGAAAGGCATCGCCCGTTTCGTGGAGCCCATCATCCTCTTCGTGCGTGACGATGTGGCCAAAGCGAACATCGGTCCGGGTTATGCGCGCTTCATGCCCTACTTGCTCACGGTGTTCTTCTTCATCCTGATCAACAACCTGATGGGGCTGATCCCGATCTTCCCCTTCGGTGCCAACGTGAGCGGCAGCATCTCGGTGACCTTCGCGCTGGCCGCGATCACCTTCATCATCACCTTGATCAACGGGAACCGCCACTATTGGGGCCACATCCTGGCCATGCCCGGTGTGCCCAAGCCGGTACTGCTGATCCTGACGCCGGTGGAGATCCTGGGCGTGTTCCTGCGCCCCGCGATCCTGATGATCCGACTGTTCGCGAACATCACCGCGGGCCACATCATCGTCCTGAGCTTCTTCGCCCTGATCTTCATCTTCGGTGAGATCAACGCCGGACTGGGCTGGGGTGTTTCGATCTTCTCCCTGCTCTTCACCGTGTTCATGAGCATGATGGAACTGCTCGTGGCCTTCATCCAAGCATTCGTGTTCACCTTCCTCTCGGCCATGTACTTCGGTTCGGCCATCGAAGGGGCGCACGACGACCATCACTGAGAACCAGACCCAAACACCGTTAAACAACAACCCGTATGTTCCTCACTTTCCTCCTGCAAGCCGCCGCTGAAGCTCCGTTGCACTTCGGTCTCGCCGCCATCGGTGCCGGCATCGCCGCCCTGGCCGCT
>JAEUTC010000021.1 GCA_016787985.1 Flavobacteriales bacterium
GGGTGGGTGTTGACAGGATCAAGTTCCTACCTACATTCGTGCCGCCCAAAGGCCTCCTTGTGCTTTGGCGAGACCAAGGAGGTACAGGCAAAGAACAACTTTAACCCGTCAGTAGAACTCATGAACATTTACGTCGCCAACGTGCCTTACTCAGTGAAGGACCAGGATCTCCACGAGCTGTTCGCCCCCTTCGGTGAGGTGACTTCGGCCAAGATCATCATGGACCGTGCCACCAACCGCAGCCGTGGCTTCGGATTCGTGGAAATGGCCAATGATGAGGCAGGGCGCGCTGCCATTGAAGGAACCAATGGCAAGAATTTCCACGGCCGCGACCTCGTGGTGAACGAGGCCCGTCCGCGCACCGAGGGTGACCGCGGTGGATTTGGCGGCGGCGGTGGCCGCGGCTTCGGCGGTGGTGGTGGTGACCGTGGAGGTTACCGCAGCGATCGCGGTGGTGACCGTGGCGGTGACCGCGGTGGATACCGTAGCGAGCGTCCGCGCCGCGACGAGTACTAAGATCTCAGAACCCAACGACACGAAAAGCCCCCCGCGAACCGGGGGGCTTTCTCTTTTCGACGGCATCGACCTGTGAAAAGATGTTGATCGATCACACTTGCAGGGTCTGGAATGGTCCGAGACCGAGTCCCCTAGATGAACGGGGTACTTTTGCACCTTCACGCATCCGCATGCATCCAGCCTTTCGCACGGTCCTCCTCTTCCTTCTCCTCCTCTCCGTCGCACGCGATGCAGCGGCACAACCACCAGCAGGCGGTCGGCCGGGTGGACGAGGCCCTATGCCCACCATCGGCAAAGTGTATGGCAAGGTGATCGATGCGAGCACCAACAAACCCGCCGAATTCGCTACCGTGACGGTGAACGCCGAACGCGGTGATAGCCTGCTCGGTGGCACCATCGTGCGCAACAACGGCGACTTCCTGATCGAGAACCTGCCCTTGATGGGTCTGAAGGTGACCATCAGCTTCATCGGGTACAAGGCGCAGGTGATCCCTGTCACACTCTCACGCGAGCGCATGGAGCGCGACCTCGGGAACGTGGTGCTCCAACCGGATGCGGAGGTACTGAAGGAATTCGAGGTGACCGGGGAGAAACGAACCTCGGTGATGCAAGTGGATCGACGCGTGTACAATGTGGACAAGGACCTCACCACCCAAGGCGCCTCGGCGGTGGAGGTGATGAAGAACATACCGGGCTTGAGCGTGGATGTGGAAGGGAACGTACAGATGCGCGGCTCCAACCCGCAGGTGTTGATCGATGGAAGGCCCACCTCCATGACCTTGGAGATGATCCCGGCCGAGGACATCGAACGCGTGGAGCTGATCACCAACCCATCGGCAGCGTTCGATGCGAGCACGACGGGTGGCATCCTCAACGTAGTGCTGAAGAAGAACACCAAGCCCGGCTACAGCGGGCAATTGCAAGCAGGTGTCGGAAGTAATGATCGCTACCAGTTCGGTGGAAACCTCAATGCCAAGGACGGGCGTTGGGGCTTCAACCTCTCCTACAATTTCAACACCGGCACGAATGTGACCACCGGTCTCACGCGACGGACGGACCGGTCGTTCGGGGAGAACACCGGATACTTCGACCAGGACACCGAGAGCGAGTCGAGCCGAACGATGAACGGTGGACGTATCGGCGTGGATTGGCAGGTGAGCAACCGCAGCACCTTGTCGGTATCGCAATCCATGCGTGGGTTCAACAATGATGGCACGGATAAGCAGCTGTTCAGTTCGCTCGGCTCCGCGAGGGAGTTGCTCGCGCGCGGGGAGCAGATCAATACCAGCTCCAGCGAACGCATGGGTCTCACCTCACAGGTCCTGTTCAAACACCGCTCGCCCAAGGAGGGCAAGGAGTGGACCATGGACTTCACCTACAATAACAGCCGTAGGGAGAGCTTCGGCGAGCAGGACTTGTACAGCTATCTGGCCGATGGCTCGTCCCTCTTGGATAGCCCCCGCTTGCAGGACAACATCGGTCGGAGTCGAACGAGTTCCTACACCTTCCAGGCGGACTTCATCAACCCGGTATCGGAGAAGACCAAACTGGAGTATGGGGTAAAAAGCTACGTGGGCCCTGACCGCACTAGCCTGGAAGTGCTCGTGACCTCACCTCTTGTGGGAGAACAGGTGCGGGACACGTCATTGAGCAACGATTACACCATCCGGGACATCATCAACGCCGCCTACATCAATTGGTCGCAAAAGCTGAATTCGCATTGGTCGCTGATGGCTGGGCTCCGGTTCGAGCAGACGCTCTTCGAAACACGGTTGGAGGGCAAGGACCAGACCTTCCGTTATGTCTATCCCGATGGCACCGACAACCTGGGCCGTGCGCTTTTCCCTTCAGTGTACCTCGTGCGCCGTTGGGAGGGCAGTGAACGCGAACTGCAGGTGAACTTCTCGCGCAAGATCCAACGCCCCCGGCATTGGCAGATCGTTCCGTTCATCATGTTCAGCGACGCCCGCAACGTCCGGATCGGTAACCCGGCCATTGGGCCCGAGATGAGCAACCTGGCCGAGGTGAACCACCTGCTTCCCTTCCTCAACGGCAAGGCCACCTGGCTCACTTCGGTCTTCGGTCGTTACACCACGGATGTGATCACGGGTTATGCATCGCCATTGCCGTCGGATACCACGATCCTGTTGAACACCTTCATCAACGGGGCGTTCAGCACCACGGGGGGGTGGGAGAACGTGATCAAGGTGGACCCCATGCAAGGACTACAGATCACGGCCAGCGGCACGGTACAGTACACCAATGTGGCGTTGAGCAGTGCGCAAGGCGGTACACGCAACCAAGGATCCAACTGGGATGCCAAACTGGTGGTGAACTACCGTTTCCTGAAGGATTGGACCGTGCAGCTGAACGGCGAGTACGAAAGCCCGCGTATCCAGCCACAAGGTGTCACTCTTTCGCAATATGGCCTCGATGCATCGGTGAGTCACGACTTCACGCGCAAGCTCACCGGTGTGCTTTCGGTGAACGATGTATTCTTCAGCCGGCGCTGGGGCAATACGGTGGATACGCCCTTGCTGTACCAGGAGAGCTTCCGGCGGCGTGAGATGCGCTTCGTCCGCTTCACGCTCACGTGGAAGTTCGGCGAACAGAACATGTCGCTCTTCCGCAGACGGGGTCAGCAACGCTCTGAGCCTGGCCAGAACGGCGGCGGGGAGATGGACTTCTAAAGTGCCACCACCCGGAAGCTGGGGCAACCCACCTGACCGGTACCGCTGTAGAAATCGGTGAACTGGAGCTTGTAGAACAGGCCCTCGGCATCTTCGACGATGTAGACGCGCGAGTGATCGACCACATAGGATGCGGTCTCGAACACGTATTCCTTCCAGTCGTAGCCTATCGCGTCGCGCTCCGCACTGAAGGGATGGGAAAGCGTATCCGCCAGCGTCACTTCCTCGAACGCGATACCATGCACCACACTGGCGCGAACGTCTTGCGCGGAAAGGGCACCTACCACCAGGTAGGGCAGGAAAGGCTCGTAGAATTGATGTGTGTATTGGGTCACCACAAGGTCCCAAGCGCCTCTTGTCGGCTCGATGTCCACCACCCCTGTGCCTGCCTTGTAACAGGTGAATGAACGTGAAGGGTCCTTGGGAACGGTCACCACGCTGTGCTGTGTGCCATTCAACCGAGCTACTTCGAAGACGAATTCCGTGTTCGTTGAAGAAAGGAACTTGAACTTTCTGAGACCCTGGGGTATGCCGATACCATCCATGCCAAGATCGATGATGTAGACATCGTCGTGGCCGCGCCAATCGCCGATGGCGGTGCTATCCCGGTGTCCGCTTGGTGCATCGATGTGGCGACCTGCCGCCATGCCCACGGTGTCTTGGGTATGCGTCATGTCCACCGGCCCGATGTTGTAAGCGGTCATCATCTTCGACCCGTTCAAGTAGATGCGCCAGCCTTCGGGAGCACTTTCGAACGCCAGGTCCCAAGCCGTTTTCAGATTGGTGCTCACGACCTCACCGGAACCGAGATCGAGCCACAGCTGATCCTGGTAGCCCGGCCCCATGCACACTTGCACCGACCGCGCGGTGGTGTCGCGTTCGCGGGCAGGAACAGGCAGTTCTTCCTTGAGGCAGGAGGTTAGCCCAAGACCGAACAATGCGCCGATGAGGAGTTCACGCTTCATTTCGAGTCACGCTTCAGATCCAGTTCGATGCGCACGAAGGCCAACCGACCGGTCGACATGGGAACACTCAACCCCCCTCCACTGTGCGCACCACCTGAAACGGAAGCATTGAGATCCTTCACGTCGAAGAGGTTCTTGCAGCCGCCGGTGAGGGCCACACGACCGCCCCACACACGTTTGGTCAGCGTGGCGTCGGCCATGTGGAAGGCGCTCATGAACGTGCGGCCAAGAGTCCCATCGCTGTGCAGGGTGTAGTTGTTCAACCGATCCTGCCATTTCCAGAATACCGAACCGCTCCACCCCTTCCGCAACCATTGTTTGGTGATGGAGCCTCGCACTTCACTCGTGAAGAGGTAGGGGCTGTTGGTGGCGGCCGCGAGTTCATCATATCGGCCCGTTACCGCCGCGCCGCACGAGATCACCCAATGGCCATTGTCCCAGCCAGCACCGATGCTACCTCCCGTGGTACGGTACTGGCCCACATTCACGTAGGTGTACTGTGTGGCGGTGATCTGTGCCAGGGTGATGAGGTCATCGATGACGTTGTGGAAAAGGCTGATCTCGCTGGTGTATACCCCTTTGTCCTTGGCATGGCGGTAGGCCAATGCACCACTGAAATTATGGGATCGCTCGGCCTCCAGATCCGTGTTGCCCACGATGTCATGGTTCACATCCACGAAGAACAGGTAGAGTTCCTTCAAGGATGGTGCACGGAAACCGTTGGCGTAGGAGCCGCGTAAGGTGAAGCCCTCGCTCAGTTGCCAACGCAAATTGAGCGAAGGCACGATCGGGGCACCATACCGCGTGTTGTAGGCATAGCGCACACCGGGACGGATGGTCAAACGATCCACGGGTGTGAACTCCGCACTGGCCAGGATCGCATAGTCGCCGATGCTCTCCTCGCCATCCCCGATGCGCGGCCCGGAGCCGGTCTCCAGATTGAGGTCGACACCGGCTTCGAAGTTGATGCGGGCACTGTCCCTCGCTTGTGCGAAGGTGGCGCGCACGTTGGTGAGCGTGAAGCCGGAGGTATCCTGCTCCGAAGTCGCATCCACGAGTTCTTCGCTCAAGGTGGTCAGATCGCGATAGTAGAGATTGCTGTACCGCACGTAACGGTTGTGGGCGACCAAGGCATTCAGCTTCTGTCCGGGCGCGAAACGACGCTCCGTGGTGATGGCGTTATCCAGCCGTATGGTGGTGTAGCGCTCATCGAAGGCGGTTTCGAAAAAGGGTGCCCTTGGCATGCCCCGGTTAGTGATCACGTCGTGCATCGCCTCGGCCTTGTAGCCCAAGTCCCAACGATCACCGGCATGGCGGTAGCTCAACCGCCCGAAGTACTGCTCCCTTGGTTTCCATTGCTGGAAACGGTTGGTGTCAGCCAAGGCTGGCGATAGATCCACGAGCCCGGTGTGGCGAGGGTCCCAACCGGCGAAGAAATTGCGACCGGCGGTGAGCACCACGTCGTTGTTGCCCCAATGCCGGGTGCCCGTGATCGTGGTGTTGAGGCGGCCGATGTGCTCGGCATAGGCGGAACCTTTCAAGGTGGCTGGACGGCCACCCCCTTTGCGGGTGATGAGGTTGATGGTCCCAGCCAGTGCATTGGTGCCGTAGTTCACGCTCAAGGGGCCTTCAACGACCTCTACGCGATCAATGCCCGTAAGGTCGATCTGGGCCAGGTCGATGTTCCCATCCTGCCTACCGATGACAGGTACACCGTCGATGAGCAGCTTCACGTTCTGGCCACCCAAGCCCTGCATGCTCATGGAGGTGCCGAGCTGGTTGTCCTGGGAAAGCCGGATATTGAGCTCATTCCTCAAGGCGTCGCCCAAGTTGTTGGCGGCCATACGTTGGATCTGCGTGGCATCGATCACCCGGACGCGGTGCACGGCCTTATCGGGACTTGCAGGGGCATACTGGCCGGTGACCACGAACTCGGGTAGACCGAGTGCGGTCGGGCGCAAGGTGAAACGCAAGGCGTTCGTGGCGCTCAATCGCACTGTATCCGTGATCGTGGCGAAACCGACGAACGATACCCGGACGATCACATCGCCCGTCCCGGTGGCTTCGTTCAAGGGAATGGTCCCCTCTCCTTTTGCATCAAGCACCACGAGCCCGCCGGCTTGACCTTGCTGCATTGGCTGCCAGGCCACATGAGCGTACGGCACCGGAAGGCCATCGGTGTCTTGGACCAGCACGGGGAATTGGGCGAAGCCCACGAAGGTGGAGCAGATCGCCACCGCCAACAACAGAAACCGGTAGTTCCTCCCGCGCGTCATCCGTTCTTCTCTACAAAGTACCGTCACCTTCTGTTCTTGATCGTCATGCCTTCGTCGATCCATGCTTGAAAAGCAGTACCCCTGGAATTGAACGGTCCCGGCGGGAAAGCACCAGCCGGGACCGTTCGATCGGAGAGGGATCACTCCACTACGACCCGGGTCTGGAACACCGCACCGGTGGCATCCAGCCTCACCATGTACAGCCCGGCTTGCAGCCCTGAAAGGTCGAGGGGAACTGCGGCCAAGGCACCTCCACCATTCACCAGCTGCTCCTTCACCGCCCGGCCAGAGCGATCGAAGACGGTGAGCTGGCCATTGCGCACTTCGCTGTTGAGGACAACGCTCACCTGACCTTGTGCGGTCGGGTTGGGGAACACCGCGAGTTGACCATAGGCCTCCTCTTCCACGCCCACGCTGCTCACCAGCTCTTGGGTGAAGGTCATGTCGCCGTTCGAACTTCCGCCGTAGCCGATGAAGATGAGCTTCCAGATGTTGAGGTCACGATCTTCCACGAAGTAGGTGCGGTCGGCGGCGTACTCGTATTGGAAAGTGGTCATGTTGAAGGTCTTCCAATCGGAGCCGATGATGTTGATGGCGCTATCCAGATCGGCACTATTCCACATGGCCTCGGCTGTAGGCACGCCATCCACCTGCATGGCCATGACGCGCTTGTTCTGGAGCACACCGGCAACGGGGTACGGCGTTGGCTCGGGAGCGGGGATCACCGCGATGTACTTGGTGAAGAGCAGGTCCCACTCATCGGCTGCAGGCTCCATATCGGCCGTGGCACCAGTGGAAAGGTTGAAATAGCCGAAGTTCTTACCGATGAAGTTCGACTTCTGCAAGGCGCTGGTTTGCTCACCGCTGCCATCAATTGCAGCATAGGTGAACGAGTAGGTCCCAGTGGCCAGGGAGTTGATCCGCAGCTTCCGGAAGTTACCCTCGGTGTCTTCGATCACATAGATCTTGGACCCCACGATGGTGTGGGTGATCATGTTGTAGTTGCCCCAGCCTACGTTGAGCCCCGTTGGCTCGGAAAGGTTGTTGCCATGCGTAAGGGCACCTGAGGACCAGTGGGTCTCGGAGTTCTGCAACAGGGTCCAATTCTCCACGTCGGGAGCGTTCAAGAGCTCCCATTCATCCATGGCGGCCGTGGTTTCGTACACCTTGAGGCCTTTGGCGGTGTTCACCAGGATGGATGAATTGAAGGAATTGATCTCGAAGGCCAAGTCCCAATCGGCGAGGTTGGCCGAGGCTTGTACGCCATTGGCCAGGCTGTAGTAGGTCTGCGTGGCATTTCCGGCGCCGGTGGTCACCGTTACGGTGGTCTGTGCGCTGGCCGAAAGAGCCGTAAGCGCTGCGGAAAGGAGTAAGGTCTTCTTCATCTGAAGGGGTCGTTCTACTTAGGGTGTGCAAAGCAACACAGACATAACGCGGTAGGCCAATAGACGGATCGGGGGATAGGGGCCTTTAGCGTCATGGAATTGTAACAAGGAAGGAAAGGGGGTGAATCGACGCGGCCCAGGCTTTCCGAATCGCTTCGGATCGCCCAGGCCGCGCCTTCACCTGACCTCCAGGTCAATTCACTTTCGTGAATCGTTGGGTCAGTACACGGTCACTCATGGTGAGACG
>JAEUTC010000022.1 GCA_016787985.1 Flavobacteriales bacterium
TCCAACCCGTCATGTTGGCGTTGAATTTCGCGGGGTCCTGGGTCCAGCTGCAATAGGTGCGCACGCTTTCCTCGAATCCTGGGTTGGGCACCAGGTTGGGCATGGTGTCGTTCAACAGCTGACGCTGCAATACGTTCTGGGCTGCGGCCGTGCTGCCCAGCAGGAACAGCACAGCGGTGAAGGGTGTCGAGCGTATCATGGAGGCAAAACTACCGGCACAGTACAAGGACCGGGCCGCACGGTCGAGCCCTTCTGTTCACAAGGGAGATGGGTATTGCGCCCAGGGTACCAACCGAACGACCGAATGTTGGGTTCCGCTCCTGTTGCCCATCTTGTACCCCGGGCAACGACGACTTCCACGTCAACGTCATCCGCTTTCATGCGCAAGCTCTTCGCCATCATCAAAGAAAGCCTCACGGCTTCAGAGGGCACCGATTTCACCGGTATCGGGGTGAAGCGGGCCATCGTGCTGCTGAGCATTCCCATGGTGTTGGAGATGGCCATGGAGTCGGTGTTCGCGTTGGTGGACATCTTCTTCGTGAGCCGTCTAGGTAAGCATGCCATCGCCACCGTGGGGTTGACGGAGAGCGTGCTTACGCTGGTGTATTCGCTCGCATGGGGTTTGGGCATGGGTATCACTGCGGTGGTGGCCCGGCGTACAGGTGAGAAGGACGGTAGCGGGGCAGCACGTGCTGCGATGCAAGGTGTGCTGGTCGCCATCGCGCTCGGCGTGGTGATCGCGATACCAGGCATCATCTATGCGCGTGACATCCTCGCGTTGATGGGTGCCGAAGCCGACGTGCTCGTGGAAGGACCGCGGTATATGCGCATCATGCTCGGCGGGAATATCATCATCCTACTGCTGTTCGGCATCAACGCCATTTATCGCGGTGCGGGCGATGCGGCCATGGCCATGCGGTCACTCATGCTGGCCAATGGCATGAACATCATCTTGTGCCCCTTGCTGATCCATGGTGTTGGTACTTGGGGTGGCTTCGGCATCATGGGTGCTGCGATGGCCACCACCATCGGCCGTGGAACAGGTGTGCTCTACCAGCTGTACCACCTCTTCGACGGTCGCGGACGGATCTCCTTGAAAGGCATGTCCATGGTGCTGGACAAGGAGGTGATGGTGAACATCCTGAAGGTATCCGCCGGTGGGGTGATCCAATTCGTGCTGCCTTCTGTGAGTTGGATCTTCCTCTCGCGCATCGTGGCGGTCTTCGGCAGCGGTGCGGTGGCCGGGTATACCATCGCCGTGCGCATCATGATCTTTTCGTTGCTCCCTTCGTGGGGCGTGGCTAATGCAGCGAGTACGTTGGTGGGACAGAACCTCGGTGCCCAACAACCCGACCGCGCCGCGCGGAGCGCTTGGTACTGCGGGCACATCAACATGCTATACATGGTGTGTGTGGCCCTCCTCTTCTGGCTCACCACCGGCTGGCTCGTGGGTTTCTTCACCACCGATCCGGCCGTGGCCGATTACGCCATTTCAGCGCTGCGCATTCTCTGCCTCGGGTACTTCTTCTACGGTTATGGTATGGTCTTCGCGCAAGCGTTCAATGGGGCTGGGGATACCATGACACCCACGTGGATGAACGCGATCTGTTTCCTGCTGATCCAGATCCCCCTGGCTTGGTTCCTCTCGCAAGTGCTGCAGTGGGGCGCCTATGGTGCATTCTCGGCGGTGCCTATCAGCGAGAGCATCCTCGCGGTGCTCAGTGCCATCCTGTTCCAGCGCGGGAAGTGGAAGACCGTGAAGGTGTGAGCCGATCAGCCTTCGTTGCTTTTACTGCGCCGCGTAGCCTTTCGGCTTTCCGGCTTTGTACCACTTCAAGAGCGTATCGATCATGTGCTCCATCTTGCGCGAATCGGCCCAGGTGCCTCGGAAGACGAGGGTGCCATCCTTATCCACCAGGTAAGCACCGTTGGGTGCTTTGCCGTACGCATCGAACGTGGCGTTGTTCAAGCCATCCACCAGCACCGGGATCTTACCCAACTGCGCGAATTCCTGTGCATAGGCCATCTTCTCGTACTCGCTCTTCGGCTGCGGATAGGCCTTGAACTTCTTCTTGTCGCCAGGATGTAGTTCAGTTCCATAGATCACGAAGAGCTGCACCTCCTCGTTGGTGTATTTCTTCACCAGCTGCGACCACCGCTCCATCTGGTAACGCGCCGGTGGATTGGTGATGCTGCCGAACATGAAGGCGCGGATCTTACCATCGTTCTCGCGGAGGGAGTAGGTGCCACCGTCCTGCGCCTTCGGCAATGTGAAATCATGCGTGCGCGGGACCATGCCGCCGCCTTCGCTGTAGGTACGCAGTTCGCGGATCGTCTGGCGCATCAGCTTATCGAAATTCATCCGCAGGATGCTCACCTGCCGGCGCATCTCCTTGATGTCCGTCTTGCTGTAAGCATTGAGGTAGTAGTCCAGGTCGTCGTGGAACACCAAGGTGCTGTCCGTAGGGTACCACGTGGGGTCCCAGTTGTTCAATTGGGCCGGAACCCGAAAGGTGGAGCAGCAGATCAGGAGGAGCAGGAGCGCGCGCATGGCCAGTAAAGGTCGTGGTCGGTAAAGGTAGGTGGGCGCTCCGCGCTAACTTGCGTCCCCATTCCAGCGGTTCCCGTGTCCGTTCAAGATGCCCCTTTGATAGCCGCCGTACAGCGGGGAGACCAGCAGGCGCTGGCTGCCTTGTACGACGCTTACGGTGGCGCGCTTTACGGGGTCATCCTGAAGGTGGTGGAGAAGGAGGAACTGGCCCAGGAGGTCTTGCAGGACACCTTCGTGAAGATCTGGCGCAGTGCCGGTGGTTACGATGCCAGTAAGGGACGTCCTTTCACCTGGATGCTCAACATCGCTCGGAACGCTGCCATCGATATGGTGCGGTCGGCGGCCGTGCGGCACGGGGCGTCGATCCGTTCGCTCGATAAGGACGTATATCGTACCGGACACGATGAAGTGCGCGAACAACTGGGGAACGCCGATGTGCGCGATGTGGTGGCCAAACTGAAGCCCGAACACCGTGAGCTCGTTGAAATGGCCTATTACCAGGGCTTTTCGCAACAGGAGATCGCCGACCGTACGGCTCTGCCACTGGGCACCGTGAAGTCGCGTACCCGCGCGGCCCTGCTCGAATTGCGTACGCTATTGAAGGACCACCGATGAACGCTGATGAACTGATCCGATCCGGGCTCCTTGAAGCCTATGTGCTGGGCCAGGCCTCGCCGGAAGAGGTGCGTCTGGTGGAGGGTTTACGCGCTTCGGATGCGCGCGTGCAGGAGGAGTTGGAGGCCATCGAAGTCGCGCTCGAACAACATGCCCTGCAGCAAAGCGTGGCCCCACCCCCCGCGCTGAAGGCTGCCATCATGGGCCGCATTGGTGAGCAGAATGCCAGGACGACCACACCGGTCCTCCCGATCACAACCGTACCCGAACGCCGCACGAACTGGCTGGTGGCTGCGAGTATCGGCGGTCTGGTCTTGAGCGCGGCCATGAACTTCCTGCAGTACCAGGAGTTGAAGAACGTGCGCACCGAACTGGCCCGACTGGAGAATGACCGAAGCGTGCTGGCTCAAGAACTTCAGGTGCAACGCACGAGTTTGGAACGCACCACCGAACAACTCGCCATCACCACCGATCCCCATCGGGAAACAGTGCTCTTGAACGGTGTTGGAACAGCGGTGGGCAGCAAGGCGCGTATCTACTGGGACAAGGCTTCGCACGCCGTGCACATCGATCCGCTCTCATTGGCGGCACTGCCTGAAGGGAAACAGTATCAGCTCTGGGCATTGGTGGATGGCAAGCCCGTGGATGCGGGTGTCATCGCCAAAGGCGATGCGGCCGATACGCTGCAAGCGATGAAGGACGTGCCCGCCGCCCAAGCCTTCGCCGTTACCATTGAACAGGAAGGCGGTAGCCCCACACCGACCCTCGAGGCCATGGTATTGCTGGGGAACGTTTGAGCGCATCACTTCACTAGGAAGCCCTGGTCATCCGGGGCTTTTCTTTTTCGCCATCGTTCGGTGATCCGATCGCGCTGTTGTTGGCGTAGGTATGGTCGAAGGTCCACTCAGGATCGCAACGAACCGACCAACAAGAACCATAGCAGAACGAACCATGGAAAAGCTGATGAAACCGATGCTCGTCCTCGCGGCAGCGGGACTGCTCACGATGACGGCCACCGCACAAGGAATGAAGAAGGCCGAGACCGGTGCGAAGACCGTGCTCGTCGGTGGTGAACCGATGTACCCGATGAAGAACATCGTGGAGAACGCGGTGAACTCGAAGGATCATACCACGCTAGTGGCCGCAGTGAAGGCCGCGGGTCTGGTGGAGACACTGCAAGGCGAGGGCCCTTTCACGGTCTTCGCGCCGACCAACAATGCATTCGCGGCACTACCTGCTGGTACGGTGGATGGCCTTCTGAAGCCCGAGGCGAAGGGTAAACTCACCACCGTGCTCACGTACCACGTGGTACCCGGCACCCTCGACATGAAGGCCCTGAAAGCCGCCATCGAGAAAGGAGGAGGGCAGGCGAAGTTGAAGACCGTGGCTGGTCAGGAGATCACCGTATCGATGAACGGACCGCACAACATCCAGGTGTGGGATCAGAACGGTGCGTATGCCAGCATCAGCACCTATGATGTGATGCAGAAGAACGGCGTGATCCATGTGATCGACCGGGTGCTGCTGCCGAAGATGTGACCGGTCGGCCCACACGGGCCTGCGGTTTGGTGGGGAGCCGTCTCCGAACCCTCTGGAGAGTGGGTGAGGGGGCGGCTCTGGCGTTCAACCCAGGAAGACCACTTCCACCCATTCATCCTCCGCCAACCGCAGGTCGCGCAGCCGTAGTTCGATGCTCCACGATACCACCGGTGCGTCTTCGCGCAGTTCCACGGGTTTGTAGGGCCAACGTTTGATGTCGAGGAAGACCGGGTCTGGCCACGAGGTGTTGTACAACAAGGAGAAGCGGAAGTTCTGATGGTCCACCACCAAACGACGTTCATCCGGACCGTGCGCGATGGTCGTCACCACGATGGAAGCCGTGTACAAACGCCGCTGCCAGCCTGGTTCACGCGTCCTGAACAAGGCCTGTCGGAACTCCAGCCGGGGCATGGAGTTGCCGCTCAGGATGGCCGTGGCATTAGTGCGGTCGATGCGGATGTGGTGCAGCGCCATCGCTCAGAAGATCCAACGCACCTGCATCTTCAGGTCGCTGCGCATGTTGCCACTGATCTCCTGCAGCCCACTGCTGATGGAGGTCTGGTCCTGGAAGATGAACGCCCCATAGCGCAGCCATACATCCACCCGGCGCAAGGGTGTTACGCGCACCATGCCGTACCACCGCACCCCACGGCCATAGTACGGCGGTATGCTGAAGACGCCGATCAGATCGTTCTCGTAAGCGTAGATGCGTGAGTCATAGCCTTCCGTGTCGAAGAGCGCGAAGCGTAGCGTGAGCTCCAAGGGGCTGCTCAATGGCCGATGCACCACATCTTGGTACAGCAGGAAGCCATGCCGCAGCGGAGAGGATCCGCGCTGGAAATCCACGGTCTCTACGCGTGTACGAAGACTCACCGACTCGCTCACCTTGTAGCTCGCGTTCACCCGGTAGTTGGTCTGTTCCACACGCACCAGCGGGTCTATACCATCCACATCCACATCGGTGTTGCGCGCGCGGTCCTGGTGACGCACGCGACCGTAGATCTCCACCTGCTTGCTCGGCCGCCAGTTCACTTGGGCGAGCCAATCGAAACCGCTGCTCGGTGCGTCGGTGAGGAAGCGCAGCCAAGGGAAGGTGAACTGGTCGAAGTAAGCGTTGATCGTCCACTGGCGGTTAGGGCGGATCTCCAAGCCAGTGAAGAGCCCGCGTTCGTTCCAGGGATTCGTGCCTTCGGCGAAGGCCACACTGTACAGGCCATGGAAGTCGCGGCCGTAGTTGCGGTAGAGCAAGCTCATGCTCACGCGTTTGTCCAGCGAGAGCAACATCCCCGTGTTCATGGCCATCCCCCCGTTGGCGCTGGTGGCCGCTTCACCGAACCAAGTGACGTTGCGGTAGAGCACGTTCCAATCCAACCCGGCCGTGGTGTTCTGTGAGCCGTTGAAGTCGAACTGGTTGTAAGGTTGCGCGTTGCGGCTCAGCGCACCGGTGTATTCCACGTGGGCCGCTGTGGCCGCGATGGTCATGCTTCGGCGCTTGTAGGCTACATGCCCCCCCACGATGTTCTCGCCCAGTGCATCCTTGCGCGATACTTCGGTGAAGGTGCGGTGGAAACCATCTTCCAAGAAGCTGCTGAAGATGACCTCGCTGCCTTGGTTGATGCCGAGGCTATCCTCCGCTGAGGCCGCCGCAGACTGCACGTTCGCATCGATGTTCTTGCGCGACCCGAAAGCGGTGACCTCGAAATGCTTGCCGACATCGAAGGTGGCCGCCACACCGCGCAGGAAGAGGTTCTCGTTCACACTGGTATAAGGCGCCAGGCCCGGAGCATTGCGCTTCACGTTCATGGTGAAGCTGCTCTTCGCCGCGAAGCCCAGTCCGTTCCAGAACGTGAGGCCCTGACCGAACTGCGCTTGGTAATCACCGATGGCAAGTGCCTTCAGACGGCCGATGTTCCGCACGAAGAGGTGTGCGCTGTAATAGTCGAAGCCGTTCGGCTGTGTGCCGCGGAAGAATTCCTCGCCTTCATCCTTTTCAGCCGTGAACCCGAAGCTGATGTTCTGGCGGTAACGGAAGCGGTACCGTGTGTACACCCGGAACGGGCTGCCGAGGTAAACCCGGTTGTTGCGGCGCAGGGAATCCACCACTTGCGCGTCGGAGAAGTCGGGCAAGGGGTCGCCATCGGCATACGCGAAGTCCTTGCCGAATGGATTGGGACGGTCCATGAAACCGCGCCGCGATTCGATGTTCATGGTGCTGCGCACGGTGATCTCGTGCGTGCCCTTGTTGAGGATCTCGCGCAAGGAGGCGGTACTTCCCAATGGGTTCTCGCGCACTTCCACGAATGGGAGGATCATCCGGATGGTCCGCACATCCATGCTGTTCAAGGTCTGCAGTTCGTAGACGTTGAGGAAGCGCCCGAACCGTTGGCGATGTTGCAGGATGTCGCTGATCTGAACGTCACTCAGCAGCAGGATCGTGCTCAGCTCCTGGGCATCGGTGTGGTTGAGGTCGATGGGGTCGAGGTAGCGGTCCGTGAGGATCTCGAAGAGGTTGCTGAGGTCCGCCTCCCCACCGAGCTGTTCCGCTGCCGCTTCGATGCGCTGCTCGATCAGATCACGCGGCACACCATCCACCTGTGCTCGAGCACAAACGGTGATGCCGATCACGAACGCAACGACGACCGCATTCTTCATTCGAAGCGGTAGTTCAAGCCGATGATGGGCGTGGTGCCCAATTGCGAACGGATGGCTACGGCCAGGTCGATGTCCACCCGCTTCAAGCGGAAACCGGCGCCGAAATGGCCTTGGGTAGGTCCGGTGGTGAGACCGGTGCGCAGGTAGAGCACGTCGTTGGGGTGGTATTCGATGCCCATGCGCATACGCTCGGGCTGGTCGATGTCCTTCTCCGCCTCCAAGGTCATCAGTAGCTTCTTGCTGAAGGTGTACCCGAAGCCGGCGCGCAGCAAGGTGGGGATGCGCTCTTCGTACGGTCCGCCGATCTTCACCCGGTTCGGGTTGTACACGTGCGCGCCGATCCACAAGGCATCGGTCAATCGGGCCTGCATGCCCACCTCCACCGCGAACGCGCTGGCGCTGCCGTAGTTCTCACCCAATCGGATCCCGAGGTAGTCCACCTGCACACCCGCCCGCAGGCCTTCACCAAAGCGCATCGCATACGCCGCGCTCACCTTCGTCTCGTTGTACAACGAATACCCGAAGCGATCACCGGATACGCCGAAGGTCCCCTTACCAAGCGGAACCGCCACGGCCAGTCCCTGTTGTGCCAGGTCGGGAGAAAGCCAATGACTTTGGTAGAACACACCGGCCATGGGTTTCTCCAGCCCCGCCAAGCCGGCCGGATTGAGCCTTATGCTCCAAAGGTCGACCACGGTGAGGCCCGTGTAGCCCATACCCGCGAAGCGCGCTCCGGCGGGCAGGTGCTCGCCACCGGCCATGCCGTTGAGGGTGATGGTGGCGCAAAGCGCGAAAAGGAAGTGACGCATCGCACCGAATGTAACAGGTTGGAGCTTTCGGTGGCATCCGAGGGCACCAAGAGTCCGCCATTCGACGATGCTTACCTTCGCGCCTTCCATCCAAGGAACGCCCCGCCCCTCCCGCATGAGCCGCGTCAAACTGCACGACCTGGAGTTCGAACTCTTCATCACCGAGACCGAGGTGAACGCCGCGGTGGATCGGCTGGCCGGGGAGCTGCGCGCCAAATACGGTGGCAAGCGCCCGCTCTTCGTAGGGGTGCTCAATGGGGCCTTCTTCTTCGCAGCCGAGCTGATGAAGCGCCTCGACATCGAGTGCGAGATCACTTTCGTGAAGGTGGCCAGTTACTTGGGCACCAGCAGCACCGGTCGTGTTACCGACCTCATCGGCCTCAACGAACGCATCGAAGGCCGGCACGTGGTGGTGTTGGAGGACATCGTGGACACCGGCAACACCGTGAAGCACATTCTCGAGGCCCTCGCCGATCATCATCCGGCCAGTACGAGCATCGCCACCCTGCTCTTCAAACCCGACGCTTACAAGCAGGACATCCCTATCGAACATGTAGCGGTACGCATCCCCAACGCCTTCGTGGTGGGATCCGGCCTGGACCACGACGGTCTCGGACGGAACCTCCCGGGGATCTACCGCATCATACCCTAGACCATGTCGAAACTCAACATCGTCCTTTTCGGCCCTCCGGGGGCTGGCAAAGGCACGCAAAGCGCCTTCCTCATCCAACGGTACGGCCTCGTTCACCTGAGCACCGGCGATCTACTTCGCGGGGAGATCAAGGAAGAGACCGAACTCGGCATCGCGGCCAAGGAACTGATGGACCGTGGTGACCTGGTCCCTGATCACATCGTCATCGGTATGATCCGCAACAAGATCGAAGCGCACCTCGATGCTCAAGGTTTCATCTTCGATGGTTTCCCGCGCACCCAGGCCCAGGCCGAAGCCTTGGACGAGATGCTGAACGCGAAGAGCGAGCCCATCGTGGCCATGCTGGCCTTGGAGGTGCCGGAGGAGGAACTTGTGAAACGCTTGCTCGGTCGCGGTGAGACCAGTGGTCGTACCGACGACAGCAACGAGAGCATCATCCGTAACCGCATCCGCGAATACGAGAAGAAGACCGCGCCGCTGCGTGGTTATTACCAAGCGCAGGGCAAGTTCAAAGGGATCGACGGCGTGGGCAGCTTAGCCGACATCACCGACCGCCTGGTGAAGGCCATCGGCTGAGCCGATCCCACTTACTGTTTCATGAAACGAAGGCTGGTGGGCACACCGGCCTTCGTCACTTCCAGCACGTAGGAACCATGGGCTAGCGCCTGCACATCGACCCAAGCGTTCGGTTGTGCTGTACCTCGCTGCACCTCTTGCCCGAGCAGGTCGACGATGCGGTAGGGTAATACTTTCGCGTCATCACCGATCAACTGGATGCGATCATGCGCCGGGTTCGGTAGGATGCGGAGTGCTGTGGTCGTTGAACCCGCTTCGACCCCCGCTGCTACATCCACCATGAACACCGCCGGTGGGGTGATGATGGGCGCGTTGAAGTCGAAGATGATGTGTGCGATGTTCTCGATGGTGCTGCCATTGACCAAGTCGGTCTTGGGCAGCATGCTGAACTTGAAGAAGCCGTGGCTCTCCGGTTCGTTCGCGTTGCTGTCCGGCAGCATGATCTCGTTACATACCACATGCAACACACCATCAACGATGTACCAGTGCTGGTCATGGCTACTGGCGATGAAGCGCATGCTCTCCCATTGCAGGTCCGTAGAGAGCGTGTCGAGGATCACCACGCGCTCGGCATGGTAGGTGCCGGTGTTCTGGAAACGGATGGTGTATTCGATCGGCGTTTCGCCCAACGCCACTTCATCAGGCGTTAGCACGGCGGGGGAGAGGAGCTTGTCGTTGGGGTCGCATGCACCGACAACGACCACGCGAATGCTTTGTTGATTGTTCTCTGGTGTGGCATCCATAGCCGTGGGGTCCACCCTGAGTGTGTAGTTCAATGGGGTGCCGAGCGGTACTGTGGTACCCGTGTTCAACCGCACGACCATATGCCTGGCGTGACCAGGCTGGAGGTCTGGAAAGTACCATGTAGCTGAATTCCCAACCATCGTGGTCGGTGCCGGACTACTGGTCACCCAGGATTGGCCAGCGTCGAATTCAAAGGTGACGAGCGCATCCAATTCCACGGCTCCGAAGTTCTCGACAGTGAGATGCACCGAGTTGCTGAACCCCGGACGCGGTGTAAACGAGACCAGGTGTGCCGTTAGATCCTGGATATTGGGCATGACGGCCACGGCGAAATCATTGTTCGGATGTACCTGTCCCAATGCGGTTACTTCCACGTCATGCTGCGATGGGGTGACACCGAGCACGTAAGGGTGGGTATAGGAATTCTCGACCGTATAGCCTCCGGGGTGCACCCCGATCTCCCAATACCCCGTTGCATCCGGTCCTACCATGGCCCCTGACGACAAGTGGATCACCGAGGTCGGTACCCGAGGCTCTACGGCATCCGCGAGCCCATTGGAGTTAAGGTCCAATACCATCCTCCCCGAAAGCGACGATGCCACGCCAGGGCAATCACTGTTCAGGATCGAGCAGTACGTTGCCGTGCTTTCGGTGTACGCTACGCCAGTCAAGAAAGCGGTGGCCAAGTCAGTAGGCCAGTTCGGGAGACAGCTTTCACCACCCCAACTGAAATACCTGAGCGAATTGGGAAGGTATGGTAGACAGAATTCTGAGAAAGGGGCTTCAAGAGTATCAAGCAGAGCTGGGAAGCTCGGTACTGATTCAAACCCCGAGTAGTTGTACAAACTTAGGTTGGTCGTAGCCGGCGGCCATGCGATCCACTGACCCACCTTCGTATCTCCTAAGACTACTCTTGTGGTATTCACATTCGAGAGGTCAAGGCTGTCGAAATCCGTAGAGTACATATTTAGGAGCCCGGTCGTCACAGGAGGGGTCGTCAATTTGGTGACTGGATCCATCCAATAATAGTTGGTGAGACCGAACTCACCACAGTTCGCGGTTCCAGGCCAATTCATACTTCTCAAGCCGCTGATCTCAAAGTAACCGGTATATTCTGGCAGCTCGTCGAAGACCAAGCTGTTGCCGGAGGGAATATTGTCGTTGAAATATCCCATCACGATGGACTCCATGGTGTCTGGCAAAGCGCCGATATGCAAGAGGCCTGTTAGATCCGTATTCACCATAAGACGCTTCACACCGGATGGAAGTGCGGGTATTCTGAACTCCTCGATCTGTTGAAGTTCGTCGAGCACGGTAACGTACAAGTGCCTCAAGGAAGGCAAATGCTCCAGCCCGGATAGGTCCAGCAGGTTGGTCGAACTGGTGTGCCAGAGCACTAACGAGTCGATCGCTCCAATGCCGGGATGCAATTCATCCAGCATGCCAGCTCCATCCACGATCCCCGGCACTTGGGCGTTCAACGAGTCACGTAGGACCGGGTCGGGTATGAAGACTTGGGCGGTCAGGAGCGAAGGGGTGAGCAGGCTCACCACGTGGAGCAGCGATTGGCGTAGCAAGGTCAAGCTCATGTGTATGGGGTGTTGAGTTCGACCAAAACTAGGCCGCTCCGACTGGCATGAACAAGGGGTTCACGCAGAATCACCCAAAAGGATGAGGTCGGCACTGAGTGTCGTCTCCTCACTGTTTGATCCAGCGTAGGCTGGACCGTGCCATTGGAGTTCTTACCTCCAGAACGTACGCTCCCTTCGGAAGTGCCTCAATATCCAGCCAACCGTCCAGACCCAGTAGACCGCTCATCACCGGTTGCCCCAATGCGTTCATGATCCGATAGGGCAGCGGATCGGCGGAACCGGTGCCGACCCGTATCCGATCGTTCGCCGGATTCGGAGTGACCCTCATTGTGCCATCGGCATCAACAACCACGACCCCCGCTGCTACATCCACCATGAACACCGCCGGTGGGGTGATGATCGGTGTGTTGAAGTCGAAGATGATGTGCGCGATGTTCTCGATGGTGCTGCCATTGACCAAGTCGGTCTTGGGCAGCATGCTGAACTTGAAAAAGCCATGGCTCGCGGCCTCGTTCGTATTGCTGTCGGGCAGCATGATGTCGTTGTGGATCACATGCAGAACGCCATCCACGATGTACCAGGTATTTTGGTGGCTACTGGCGATGTAGCGCATGGTCTCCCATTGCAGGTCCGCGGAGAGTGTATCGAGGATCACCACGCGCTCGGCGAGGTAGGTGCCCGTGTTCTGGAAGCGGATGGTGTATTCGATGGGTGTTTCGCTCAAGGCCACTTCTTCGGGCGTGAGCACGGCGGGAGAGAGGATCTTGTCGTTAGGGTCGTAGCTGCCCACCACGCTGTCGGTGAAGGCGTAGGTATTGTCACTTGGTGTTTCGTCCGTACTGATCGGATCGGCGGTCAAGGTGTGGGTGATGTCCGTTCCCAACGCTACGGTGGCAGCGGTGTTCAGGTCTACCACGATGTGTTGCACGGCCCCGATTGGCAACGCTGGGAAGTTCCAGGTGGCGGTGTTGCTGCTCGTGCTG
>JAEUTC010000101.1 GCA_016787985.1 Flavobacteriales bacterium
CCGGTGATACCCATGCTCAAGCCCACGGTGCTGTAAGCACTGAAGCACTCGAAGGCCACCGGCATGAGCCCCAGTCCACCTTCCATGGAGGCCACGATGCTGATGGAAAGCCCCAGGAAGACGAGCGACAGCACGATGGCCGCGAAGGCCCTGCGCACGCTCAGGTTGCTTAGTTCACGTCCGCCGTACTCGATGCGTCGACGTCCGCGCGCCGTGGAAAAGATGTTCAACGTGGCCACGCCCAAGGTGGTGGTCTTGATGCCGCCACCCGTACTGCCCGGTGAGGCACCCACGTACATCAAGAGCAAGGTGATCATGAGCGTAGGCACGGCGAGTGTGCTATAGTCCACCACGTTGAAGCCTGCTGTTCGCGGGGTGACACCGGTGAAGAAGGCCGTGCTGAGGCGTCCCCACCAAGTCGGATGTGCGGCCAGTGCGCCGTTCCATTCGAAGACGAGCACCGCCACCGTTCCGATCACGATGAGCAGTGCCGTCACCTGCAAGGCCATGCGGCTGTTCAGGTTCACCACACGAGGATTACGCTGGCACGGCTCGCCGGTGAGGAGACGGTTGATGCGGCCCGTGATCCACAGGCGCGTATAACGACTGAAGTTGAAGATGATGCCGAAGCCCAATCCGCCGAAGATGAAGAGCAAGGCCAGGATCCACATGAGCGGGTAGTTGAACCGGAAAGGCAGCTCGTACATACCCAAGGTCTCCGTGGAGAACCCCGCATTGTTGAAGGAAGAGATGGAGTGGAACACGGCGAAGAAGATACGGTCCCCTGCATCCCTGAATTCCGCAGCGGGTATGGCAAGGTAGATGAACGCCGCACCGATGATCTCCACGGTGATGGTGAAGAGGATCACCTGGGTGATGAAGGAGCGCGCGCTATTGAGCGAAGTGTTGGCGATGTCGCGGATGCGCAACTGTTCCTCCAGGGAGCTGCGGCCCTTGAAGAAGAACGCGAAGAAGCTGGTGAAGGTCATCACACCCAAACCACCGATCTGGATCAACGACAACAACACGCATTGCCCCAGGAAGGTGAGGTCCTTGCCCACATCGATCGTGCTAAGTCCCGTGACGCACACCGCCGAGGTGGAGGTGAACACGGCGTCCACCAAGGCCATGGGGCGCGTGGTGGCCTTGGGTAGCATGAGCAGCGCCGCACCGATGGCGATCACCAGGACGAAACTGGTGGTGAACAACAACGCCGGATTGAAGAGCGTGCTGTTGCGCCCGATCTCGAGCCGCGAAAGTTCGATGAAGACGAAGAGGAAGAGGAAGATCAGGTTGGGCCAGCGGCCATCGGTGATCAGGGTCTTCACCCCCAGCGGTTCCACGAGGATGAGCACCACGGCCGCGATGAACCAGGCGAGTTCGGCTTTGCGCATGTGCTCCTTGCGCAGGCTGGTGCGCAACAGACTGCCGAACATCACGAAGGTGGCACCGATCACCAGGCCGTAGCTCAACTGGTCCAGCAGCGCGCTGGTGGAGGCGTCGGCACGGTAGCCGAATTCGAGCAGCAACAGGAACACCGCCAGGATGATGACCGTCAGGCGGGCGAGCCCGACCACTTCCTTGCGTAACGCGGTGCGGAGAAGGGCTTGTTTCATGCGGCCGGGGTGTGGATCGCCACCCCTGGCGAAGGAGAGCGGACAAAACTAGGGCACCTTT
>JAEUTC010000116.1 GCA_016787985.1 Flavobacteriales bacterium
CATCATCCGGCAGTTCCTGGGCACCTTCTTCTTCATCCTGGTGGTGATCATGCTCATCGCGGTGGTGTTCGACATCAGCGAGAAGACGCAGGACTTCGCCGAGATGACGGCCACCACCGAGGAGATCATCCTGGAGTTCTATGTGAACTTCGTGATCTACTACAGCAACCTCTTCAGCGGGCTGCTCACCTTCATCGCCGTGCTGCTCTTCACCAGCCGGCTCGCGCACCGCACGGAGGTCATCGCCATGCTGAGCAGCGGGGTCAGCTTCCCGCGCATCATGTGGCCGTATTTCCTGGCCGCCACGGTGCTCGCGGCCATGTCGCTCTTCGTGAACCACACCGTGCTGCCCGCCGCCAACCGCGTGCGCCTGGCCTTTGAGGAGGAGCACATCCGCGTGGCCTATCACGTGGACCAGAAGCACATCCACCGCGAGATCGCACCCGGTACCATCGCCTACTTCGAATCGTGGAACGCCGAGCACAAGAAGGGCTTCCGCTTCAGCCTGGAGCAGTGGAAGGAGGGCGTGCTCACCAGCAAGCTCACCAGCGACCGTGCGGAATACGACAGCGTGAACGGCGTATGGCGCATCTACGACTACTTGGTGCGCACCATGGACGGCAGTGCGGAGCGCATCCGACGCGGCGCCGAGCTGGACACCGCCATCGCGCTAGCACCCTCGGACATGGGGCAGCGCTGGGAAACGAGCATGGCCATGAGCGATGCCGAACTCAATGCCTACATCGCCTCCAAGAGCGCACAAGGGGATGACAGCATCGTGCCGTACCTGATCGAGAAGCACCAACGCACCTCCTATCCGTTCGCCACCTATGTGTTCACGCTCATCGGCGTAAGCATCGCCAGCCGCAAGGTGCGCGGTGGTACCGGCCTGCACCTGGCGGCCGGCGTGGGCCTCGTGCTGCTCTACATCTTCGCCATGAAGCTCACCACCGTGGCCGCCACCAATGCGGGCATGGACCCCTTCCTCGCGGTCTGGCTGCCCAACGTGATCTTCCTGGTCATCGGCGTGGTGATCTACAGGCGCGCACCGAAGTGATCGCGAAGACCTAGCGCTTCACGAAGCGGCCGATGAAGCGGCGCCCCTCCGCCACCGCCAAGTAGCTATACGCACCGGGCGAAAGTCCGCTCACATCCAGGTCCATCCGGTCGCCGCTGATGCCCTTTTGTTGAACGACAAGGACCCCGTTCGACCCGTACACCCAGAGGTCCACCGAGGCGGAGACCGGCACGTTCAGCAACAAGGTCAGGCGGTCCACCGCAGGTGAGGGGAACACGCGTTGATCACTGGTGAGCAATTGGGTGATGGTGATCCGCTTCACCGAACTGTAGTCCTGTGCACCCAGCCGGATGCGGTAGTACACCGTGCTCAACTCCGGCGGTGCATCATCGAACGCCGTGTATTGCATAGGTTCAGTGGGATGACCGCAGATGCCCGAGATGCGGTGTACCGCAGTGAAGGTGGTCCCATCCGTGGACCGTTGTACCTCCTGACCGTCGCATGAACCACCGGCCACGATGGTCCAGGCCACGTGCACCCCTCCTTCCAGTTCCGACAAGGTGAAAGCGCCCAGGAAGGGATGTTCCTGTGCCTTGCCGAGGAAGGGGAATAACAGTAGGAGGAGTGCGAGGCGCATAGCGGTG
>JAEUTC010000140.1 GCA_016787985.1 Flavobacteriales bacterium
GAAGGTCAATGCCAAGAAGATGAATGCTGACGAGGTGGAAGTGAAGCTTACCCGTGTGCTCCAGAAGCTCAGCGGCTCACGTGGTGTACTTGGCACCCACCGCACCGGCTTGCAGCGCGGCTACCACTACGGATTGAAGGAATGGTTCTTCGCCAGCAGCGGTGCGTTGCGCAAGCAGCATCTTACTAAGTTGGTGATGCTCCCGCAGGAGTGAACCCGTTGGAACGCATGTTCAAGCGTTCATTCTTCCTCGTGCCACTCGCGGTGCTCCTCAGCGGGTCCGTTTGCGTGCCGCCCGTGCGTGATGTGGATCCGGAACTGAAGAAGATCACCCTTCCACCCGGCTTCCACATCGAAGTGTTCGCGGATGGGGTGACCAACGCAAGAGCCATGTGCTGGGGTGCCAAAGGGACCTTGTTCGTGGGTACCCGTGATGAAGGCGTCGTGCACGCCCTTCGCGATGCGGATGGCGATTGTCGCCCTGAGCTCCGCTACACCATTGCCAAGGGCCTTTCCATGCCTGTCGGTGTGGCGTTCAAGGATGGCGACCTGTATGTGAGCGCGATCGACCGCATCGTGAAACTCACGGATATCGAGGATAAGTTGGAGGCTCCGCCGCAACCCATCGTGGTCCATGATAAGTTCCCCGATGAGAAACACCACGGGTGGAAGTTCATCGCTTTTGGACCCGATGGCGGACTCTATGTGCCGGTAGGTGCCCCGTGTAACATCTGCCTGAGCGAGGATAGCATCTTCGCCTCCATTGCACGGATCGAGCCGGACGGATCGAACTTGACCATTGTAGCACATGGTGTGCGGAACTCGGTGGGGTTCGATTGGCATCCGCAGACCGGAGAACTCTGGTTCACCGATAATGGGCGCGATTGGCTGGGCGACGACAGCCCGGATTGTGAGCTGAACCATTTGACCAGGAACGGACAGCACTTCGGGTATCCTTACTGCCATGCAGGGACCATTCCGGATCCTGAGTTCGGGGCTCAGCGCTCCTGTGCGGAATTCGCGGCTCCGGCGGCGAAGTTGGGGCCGCATGTTGCTCCGCTTGGAATGCGGTTCTACACCGGTGCCATGTTCCCCGATCGCTACAAGAACGCCATCTTCATCGCGGAACATGGCAGCTGGAATCGCAGCCAGCCAATCGGTTATCGGGTGGTCGCGGCTTTTCCTCGACCCGATGGCACAGCTGTGACCGAAGTATTCGCAGAAGGATGGCTGGATGGGGCGCGCACCACGGGTAGACCGGCGGATGTACTTGTGGCCCAAGACGGAAGCTTGTTGGTCAGTGATGATGCAGCCGACAAGATCTACCGCATCTTTTATACCGGCGAGTAGACAGGATCTGGACCGGAGCCGACTTTTTTTTAGAAAGGGTGTGACGTCTTGCAAGACCCGCGTCACAATGA
Source organism: Flavobacteriales bacterium (assembly GCA_016787985.1). Lineage (GTDB taxonomy): Bacteria > Bacteroidota > Bacteroidia > Flavobacteriales_F > PHOS-HE28 > PHOS-HE28. The sequence goes on from JAEUTC010000140.1 coordinate 1,422, forward strand.
AGACAAGCGGGCAAGGAAGGGAGAGTCCGAACCCCGTTAGTCCTGGAAGCGCCTTCGGGCGCTTCTTGCTTTTAACCGTGTCTGGGACAGCATCTAGCGGATCCTGCTGATCTTTGTTCCCATGAAACGAAGAATGCTCTTCACCTTGCTGCTGATCGGTACGCTGACCATCGCACGGGGGCAGGCGTCCGGTTTTGGACTAGGGATCATGCTCGGCGAACCCACCGGGTTCTCCGGCAAAGCTTGGATAGGCGGTGACCGTGCGATCGACTTCGGACTGGCTTGGGGCCTTTGGCGTGGTGGTTACCTGCACGTGCATGGCGACTACCTATTCCATGCTTCGGATGTGATCAAGGTGAATACGGGCAAGTTCCTGGTCCACTACGGCCCTGGACTGCGCCTGCGCTCATGGTCCAACGGCCGCTACTGGTACCGTGGCCGGTACTACGACAATGGCAGCTCCCGCGTAAGCTTGGGCGTGCGTGTTCCCGTTGGACTTACCTACTTGATCGACGAGGCGCCTGTGGATCTCTTCCTGGAAGTCGTGCCTACCATGGACCTCTTGCCCGGCACCTACCTCGATCTCGACGCCGCACTCGGTGTCCGGTACTATTTCAATTGAACAACCTGCGTTGCAGCCAAGGTCGATCCTTGAACGGGGAATGGTAGAGCCACCAGTGGACCACCACCGCAGTACTCGTACCCAAGGCGGCACCGAATAGGATGTCCTCAGTGAAATGTTGAGAGAGGTACACTCGACTGTAGGCCAATATGCTCGCCGATAGCGCCAAGATCAAGGACCACATCCTACGGCCGATCAACACCGCCAACGCGTAGCACATGCTGAACGCCGCAGTGGCATGTCCGCTCGGAAAGCTGAGGTGGTGATGGAGTTCCATCCCCTCCACCCAGTGCATATCGCCCAATTCCGCCTTGAACATGAAGGGGCGATCGTGGTCGAAGTAACGCTTGAGTACCTGCACCACGATCGCGCTGAGCCCGCAGCTCAATGCCATCATCAAGAACGCCCGCACATCCTTGAACAGCAGTAATGAAAGCGCTAGCCCAGTGGGCACAAGGCCGTCGGCAAGATGGGTGGCGCGACCAAAGAAACCATCTGCCCAAGGCGAGGTGAACCGATGCATGGCACGATGCAGGTCCAAGTGGTCCGTGGTCACCACCGCAAAACCCAGTAGCAAGGTGTATACCGCCCAGATCAACAAGAATGGGTTGATCGCCTTCGTGCCCTGCATGGCGCGAAGCTAGCCGCAAGTGCGATATTGCACGTTCAACCAAACGAACCATACGGCATGGCACACCCGTGTTCAGGTCCTTTTCATGTGCTGACAGCGCTTAGTCTGGTCCTCCTGGGGGCGCCATCCCGCGCGCAGAGCTTCACCCAGACCTTCGGCGACCGCGGAGCGCAGGATGGCATCGGGGGGTGGTCCTCGACCGCTGGTTTCAATATCATGGTGCGTCAATTCGACGAGGCTACGCACCGCTATTCTTCGGCAAGGTTCAGCACGAGCACCTCGGGTTCGTCGCTCACCACATCCGGCTTGAGTTCAAGCCTCGACCAGTTCCTACAACAGGTCGTGCTGGCGCCGGATGGTCACGTGTTCGCGGTGGGTAGTCGCTTGCGTGGAGAGCCCGCTCACCATGATCCATTGGTCATCAAACTGAACAATGCCGGTGAAGTTCTTTGGTCGAACGAGCCGGAGATACCAGGTGCCCAACAATTGTTCGGTGGTGTGGCGTTGCCAGACGGAGGTGCGGTCCTCTGTGGTCTATCCTCCGACACGGGTCCGCATCAAGCCCATGTGGTCCGCTTGAACGCCTCAGGTGAACTCGTCTGGTCCTATACCCTCTCCACCCCTACGGTCGCCGAAGCCTTCGCCGTTGCTATGGATGGTGAAGACTTCGTGTTGACGGGACGGCAGGCCACCTTCAGCGGTACGGATGACATGCTACTCTTTCGTTTGACCGGCAACGGCCAACTCGAATGGTCCACTTCTTTCGGAGGTTCTGCAATGGATGTGGGGCGGGCGGCGGTCGTGACAGCGCCGGGTACCGTGGTGGTCGCTGGTTGGACGAACTCCGTGGGTACGTTCGACGTCACCTCTCAACGACGACCCTATCGCGCCTACTTAGCGGCCTTCGATGTGGATGGTGATACGCTCTGGACCCGAGCGATCGGCGATACGACCTATGATCAACGGGCTTATGCCCTGGTCCCTACCCTTACCGGCGACTTTTATCTCGTCGGTGAACGTGGCACTTCCGCCTTGAGCGACGCCGTCCTCATGCGCATCTCTTCCCAGGGATCAGTGGTATGGCAGCGCGTGCTCGACCTCGGAAAAGAAGAACGCTTCACGAACGTCGCCGCGCTTCAGGATGGAGTGTTGGCCACGGGATGGTCCTTCGGCGAATTCGGACGACAGGTCCTCTTCGTGAAACGGGGGCCCGACGGCAATTGATCGTTCACGGGTGATCGTTGATGATCGTGCCGTTGATCACCCTGATCGGGGGATTCCTTGGTCGCTTTGGTCGTGGTTCCTTCGAACCACTTAACCAAGCAGCCATGACCATTGGACGCAAATTCACCAGAACCCCCAAGGACAACAGCTTGAAGCGGCTACTCGATATGCGCACCCGTGCGGTCCTTCATGCCATCAGCTCCGAACCACCCGGTAACGCGCTGAGTGCGTACCTGCGCGCCATGGACCGAAAGCCGAACTAGGGCAGTTGCTGGCTGCGGGTGGTGGTAGGTACGAAGCCCCCGATGTTCTGTAGGATCGGGTCGCGGTCGTTGCCAGCGCCGGTGTACATGATCACTCCATCGAGGGTCACATCGCGCGAACTGTAGCCCACCACCGTGTTCGTCGGTATGGCTCCACCGATCGCTTGAAGGATCGGATCGCGGTCATTACCCCCACCCGTGTACATCAACACACCATCCGCCACCGTATTGCCGCACCACAAGGCACGCTTCCCATTGGTCAAGGGGGCCCTGGCATCCAACCCGTGGCAAAGCTCGTTGGCCAAGGTGTAGTCGATGAGCACCTCATTCGCGTTCAGTGCTTTCTGCCCAAGGGTCATCACCCCGAGGTGGTTCCTGTGCCGCACGGCCACGTAGTATTGGTCCGCCGCAATGTTGAAGAGTATGCGCGGTTGGCCGTTCACACCTACCACATCGCCATCGCGCTGTAGCAAGGCGCTTTTCGTGGCTACCACCTGCGATGGGTTCGTCTTGTTACGGATCTCTACAAGCACCCAGTCCACGATCGCGTTCTTACCGGTCACGCTAAGCAGGCTGGCCGGTATCGTTTCTCCTCCGCTTCCCACCAAACTGAAACCGGCTGCTGCGTAGGGCTCCCCAAGCGGCACCAAACCGCTTTGGCGCAGGTTGTCGTTCATCAGTGCGGTGGCGCTGTTCCATGGCCCTTGCAGGTTCATCCGCAGGCGCACACTGGGCAGGCAGTTCTGCCAGCGCACCAACGCACTACCCGGCACGATCGTGCGCGTGCCGTTGGTGGGAGTTTGCCAGAAGAGGCTCACGTGGTCTCCCCCTCCACCTTCCTTGTTCAGGATCTCCACATAGTAGTATGCACCCGCCTGAAGTGCGATGGTGGTGCTGGTCTGTTCAGGGTATTTCGTGAACTCCGTGGTGTTGGTCCAGCCAGGCACCTGGCAGATGACCCGCTTGTACAACGGATCGGCATTCAGGCCCAAGTAGACCACCGACTGATCATCGCCCGTTACCGTGAACGTGTAGTTCCCAGTGGTCGGTGCAACGATGTAACCGCGCAGCCGCTGCCCATAGTTATCCGCCTGGTTCACGGGGGAGGCGAGCGAGGTGATGAAGGAACTGCTCGAAGGGGTGTTCGGATAGTTCGGACTGCTCAGCAGGTCATTCACGGTGCTTCCACTAACACCGGTCCAGACCTCGCGGAGCACAGAACCTGCCGCGCCCACGCACTGGGGCGGATCCAAGGACAGCACGGTGATCGCACGCGTGGTCTGGCCGATCAGACCGTCATCATCCGTTACGGTAAGGGTTACCTGGTAGGCGCCCGTTTCGGAGAACACCTTGCTCAGCTGCGGTGCCGTGCTGAAAGTGCCATCGCCAAGGTCCCAGTGGTAGCTCACGATCGTCCCAGGATCATAGGACAACGAGCCATCCAGATTGACGAGCAGCGGGCCGATGCCGGCAGATACATCGCTGGTGATCACTGCTTGTGGCGCTATCGCGAAACAGCGCGGTTGAAGAGTACGCTCCGCGGTCGTGGCGAGTCCGGCCGCATCCGTCACCGTGAGGGTGACCGTGTAGTAGAACGTCTCATCAGTGCAGCCGACTCCACTGATGACCGTACTGGTGTTCACGTTGGCATCGATGGGTTCGGGGTGGTTGTGCGTATTGTGGTAAAGGGTCGTTCTCCACGCATAGGAGAGCTGCGCAGGACCATGCTCCGCATCCGTTACAGCGGCTTGCAGCTGATAGGTGGTGTCCACCCCGAGCGGATAGAACGTGTTCTCCGGAATACTCGTGATGTCCACCACTGGCGGGGTATTGTTCACGGATACCAGCATCGTTTGTGTGGCCGATTGCCCGGCGTTGTCCGTGACCGTCAACACCACCGTGTAGCTCGTGGGCACCCCGGCCGGTGCGGTGAACACGCGCGTGGGGTTCGGAAGGGTGCTGGTGCCGTTTCCGAAGTTCCACGAATAGGTCAATGGGCCGTTCTCCGGATCGCTACTTCCACTGCCGGTGAAATTCACGGTAAGTGGTCCTGGACCGTACTGCACACTTTGTGTGGCCACGGCAATGGGCGGCAAGTTCACCGCTCCATTGTAGCAGATGCGCCGGATGTTGTTCGAATCGTACTTGATGTAGCTCACGCAACCATCAGGCCCGGCGCCGATCCACGTTATCGGCCCAAGACCCGATGCGAAGTCGTGCACGCTGACCACTTCATCGTTCGCATTGTACTTGAACCGTCGGATCCAGCCGCTCGCATAGTCGCCGTGGAACGCCGAATTGTGGAACTCGATGGGCATGCTCGGCGTGGCGATGAACGGACCACCAAGGCCCGCATAGCCACCAAAACGTGGACCTGGCACTGGGCTGTTCGCCGCATCGAGGTCGTAAGAGAATGCTTCGTCGTTCACGTAGCCCCCCACCCTCGAATTATTCCCGTGGGCCCAGTCGATGCTTGGCCGAGCGTGTAGGAAGGTGGGCACCGTGCTGGGCAACGGTACACCTGGCAGACAAGGGCTCATATGCGTGTTCAACACGCGCAGGGTGGCTTGCTTCAACAGGTCCTGAAAGCTCAAATGGGTCTGGGTGCAGTTCACCCCATCATAGTGCGGATTGGGGACATCCAGGTTGTAGACCGTGGAGTTCATGTACGCCGAAATGGGCCACATGCCCTCGAACAGTGGCCACCCGAAATTGAGTCCGCCCTCGTCGCAGATGTTCAACTCCTCCCAAGCATTCCACCCCACATCACCCACATAGAAGACCCCTGGATCCCCATCGGCCGGGTTCGTGCTTCCAGACCCGGGCTTGTGCGTCATGCGGAATGGGTTCCGGAAACCCAATGCCCACACGCGGGACTTCGGCGAACGCGGTGCGGACGCATCATAGAACGGATTGCTCGGTACACCATTCCCCGTGTTCGGATCGAGGCGGAGCATCTTTCCGTTATGGCTGTTCAACAGTTGGGAACGCATGGCCCCCACATTCTCCGCGGGCCGCATCATGCCATCGTTCAACGCCACTGTTTGGTACGTCTCCGGAGCATTCCCGACATCCACACTGGAGTAACTCGCTGCATCGCCGATGGTGGCCATCAAGGTGCCATCCGAACCGAACGCCAATGAACCGGTGCTGTGGGATTCATGAAGTAGAACGGCACCCGTTTGACGGGTCTCTCCCATAAGCACCACGCGGCTGCCATAGTCAACGCTGTTGAAGGCAGGTCCGATCGCCGTATACCGCGTGATCCGCATGATCGTGGCGGCATAGTATTCGTTGGTTGTGGCGCTGTAGCTGCCCGTACCGAAGTTCATCAAGTGATGGCGGTCCACCGCGTACATCATGTAGATCCGACCATTGCTCAGGAAGTCCGGGTCCAGCGCGAAACCCAGGAAACCATGGTCACGCCAATTGCCCACTTCCTCGCTGATATCGATCAAGGGGTTCGCCAAACGCACTCCGTTTGCCACGATCCACACTTTACCCCCCTTCTCCCATACATACTGCCGACCATTCGCATCCCATGTCACACCCACGGGTTGGTTGAAGGTGCCTCCTGCCAGGGTGGATTGGCTGAAATCAGGCAGGAAGGTCTGTGCTTCGGTACTTGGCGTGAGGAGGAGGCCAACTGTGATACCGAGTACACAATTCGCCAGTGTGGTGGTCATACGCATTGTCGTCATCAGTTCCACGAACGACCATCCATTGTCGATGAAGGCGTCGGAAACGCCGTCGAATTTAGGTCAGAACAAGCCCCGAGGTCAAGTGTCCCGGCGCTAGGTACCTGCGGAGCGGCCCGCTGGTGGCTTCAGCGCGCTGTTTCAAGCGAACAGGTCCAATTGGCCGGACCGTTGCCCGTTGAAAAGCGTCCGATCGAAGGTTGGAGCGGTCCTACCCTTGAAGTACCGTTCATGCAGCACCCGGAAGAGCCGGTGGATGTTGGCCGCATAGACCCCCGTACCCCGCATCCGCCTTCCCACCACGCTGTCATTCATGGTGCCACCATGCAGATCCTTCGTTTGGGCCATCACCTTCGCAGCCCTATCGGGGAAATGGCGGTGCAACCAGGATTCGAAGACGGGCTTCACCGCTCCATTGGTGCGCAGGACCGTGTAACTAGCGCTATGGGCACCGGCTTCCGCAGCAGAACGCAAGAGCAATGGGATCTCTGGTTCATTCAGCGCAGGTATGATCGGGGCGATCATCGCCATGATGGGGACTCCAGCACTGGAGAGCTCGGCCATGGCCTGTAGCCGCTTTGCACCCGTGCTTGTCCGCGGTTCCAGCACACGGCGCAGGTCCTCATTCAACGTCGTGAGGCTGATGGCCACCTGGACCAACCGCAACTCGGCCATGCTCGTTAGGACATCGAGATCCCTAAGGACCAACGCGTTCTTCGTGATCAACTGGATGGGCTGCCCATGGTCCAACGCGATCTCAAGGATCCGACGTGTCAACCGTTCCACCCGTTCGCGGGGCTGATACGGGTCGGTGACTCCGGAAATGTTCACGGGCTCGCCGGTCCATCGTCCATCGCGCAACCGTGCCTTGAACAACTCTGGCGCATTCCGCTTCAGCAGAATGACGCGCTCGAAGTCCAACCCCGCACTATATCCCCAGTACTCATGAGTGGGACGAGCATAGCAGTAGCTGCAACCGTGTTCGCAGCCTTGGTAAGGGTTCAAACTCCAAGAGAAAGGCAGGTCCGCACTATCCACCTTGTTGATGATCGATCGTGGGAACGAGTCGATGAAGCGGGTCGCGTTATCGCTCTCTTCGAGCTCGACCGCATCCACACCTTCTTGATGAACAACTCCGTAGGACCGCTGTAAAAAACGGTTAGGGATCTGGTCCAGCGCACCACGGCCATTGACGGACTTCTTGTCGATCGCCATGCGGATAAGATAGCAATGGCTCTTTCCTGACAGTCGGGTCTTGCCACTATCGGTAGTTTCGCGCCCGCAAATCAGCCTATGAAACCTGCTCTCGCCCTCCTGCCCCTCCTGATCATCGCATGCTCCACCCCGGCAACGGACTCCGCCACCACCGCGGCCACCGCCGACACCTTGGCGGTGAATGACACCCTCATCGCCCCCGGTGAGAAGCACTTCAAAAGCCTGAAGAAACTCACTTTCGGCGGCGACAATGCCGAAGCGTATTGGAGCTTTTCCGGAGACAAGTTGGTGTTTCAAGCGAACAACGCGGCCTGGGGAGAGAGTTGTGACCAGATCTACGTCTTCAACCCCTTTACGGATGACCTCCGCACCTCACCGCCCAAAAAGGTGAGCATCAACGGCGGGCGCACCACCTGCAGCTACTTCCTGCCCGGCGATAGCCTTGTGCTTTTCGGCAGCACACACCAAGGCGACGCCGCCTGCCCCGCCCATCCAGAGCACCGGAGCGATGGCAAATACGTATGGCCCATCTATCCCACCTTCGACATCTATGTGAGCGATCTGGAGGGCAACTTACGCGGCCAGTTGACCAACACACCAGGGTACGACGCTGAAGCCACCGTATCACCGAAAGGGGACCGCATCGTGTTCACCAGCATGCGCGATGGCGACCTGGATCTCTACACCATGAACATCGATGGCAGCGATGTGAAGCGTGTGACGAGCACGTTGGGCTATGACGGTGGAGCCTTTTTCAGCCCTGATGGCAGCAAACTTCTCTGGCGCGCCAGCCGCATGAAGACCAAGGAAGAGGAGGCCGAATACAAGCAGTTGTTGAAGGAAGGCCTTGTGACGCCCACCAACATGGAATTGTACGTGGCCAACGCGGACGGAAGTGAAGCTCGGAAGATTACCGAACTGACGCAGGCCAATTGGGCACCCTTCTGGCATCCGAGCGGAGAGAAGATCATTTTCGCGAGCAACCATACCGCCAAACGTGGGTTCCCTTTCACCCTGTACCTCATCAACATCGATGGAACCGGCTTGGAACAGGTCAGCTTCAGCGATCAGTTCGATGCCTTCCCGGTCTTCAGCCCCGATGGTAAGCACCTTGTGTTCAGCAGCAACCGGGCGAACGGTGGAACGCGGGAGACGAACCTGTTCCTTGCCGAATGGCAGGATTGATCGCGTTCTCCGCCATGGCAGCACGAACCTTCCTTCTTTCTTCCCGACGCGACGTAGTAAGCCCGTGATGCCGGAACGCAAAGGATGGATGGACCGCCTGAGCTCGCGCTGGGGAGTGAGCCCGGGAAGGGTCGTGCTTATCCTGCTCGTTTTCGCCTGCACCGGCTTCACCGTATTGTTCCTGAAAAGACCGATCGTGGCCTATTTCGCTGGAGAGGGCGAACAACCGGTGCTATTCACCGTGGTGTATTATGTGCTGATCCTACCGGTGTACAACGTCCTGCTCCTCCTTTACGGCGCACTGTTCGGGCAGTTCTCGTTCTTCTGGGCGTTCGAGAAGCGGTTCTTCGGTCGGCTTCTTGGCCGCAAGCGGGGGTGATCAGCGTGTGGCGTGCAACGCTTTTAGTACCCGGCTGAGTTGAACTTTCGGCCGTGTGCGCAGCTGGCATTCGCGGATGACGAGGACCGTCCAACCTAACTCGCGCAGAGCCGCGTTCTTCCGCTTATCCCTCGCCTGGTTCGTCGCCACCTTGTGCGACCAGAACGTGGAGTTGGTCTTTGGCGTGCGGGGACGGCAATACGGGCACCCATGCCAGAAACACCCATGGACGAACAGGGCCAGGTGGTGTTTGACGAAGGCGATATCAGGCTTTCCAGGGATCTTGGCGTAGTGCAGGCGGTAACCCCGTTCACCCGCCTCTCGCAGCAAGTTTCGCAGCACCCGCTCAGGCTTCGTGTTCTTCGCCTTGATGCGGCTCATCGTGGCGCTCACCTGCTCGTTGGTGGGCACCGGTGCGCGGCCATCGCGGATATACGCCATGGCCGAAAGCTACTTCACCTTCAATCCATCTTGCTGCGCGGCGTGGTACCTGCCAACTGCTCGGCCTGCGTACCGCGTTGAAAGGCTTCCTGCGTGCAGGTCTCCCCATTCTTGAAGTAGAACAAGCCACCCCATTTGTGGATCACCTTCCGGTATTCATCGGTCATATCCCCCACCTTTACGGTCACCACGGTGGTCACACGAGTGGGCTCTACCAAGGTCTGCTGGTCCATCTCTACATGAACCTCGGACACCTCCTCCTGCGGCCGTTGCTCTTCCTGCACGTTCATGCGTGCTTTTGCCATGCGTGACGCCTCTTCCTGGACAACGGGGGTTATTGTACGGCGCTGGTCTTCGCCCGTGGTGGCTTTGCTCGCGGTGACCGTCCGCGCTGGCGCAGGTGGTGGTGGCGTCTTCTTTTCCACAGGCTTTGGGGCCGGTTGCGGTTTCTCCGCCTTCACAACCTCTTCCTTCGTGGGCTTCGGCGCTGGTGGCGGTGTTCTCCGGGCTGCCTCCTCGGCGGCTTTCGCCTGTTCGTCGGCTGCGCGCTTGGCGGCTTCCGCCTCCGCTTTCGCTTTGGCGTCGGCTTGTTTCTTCGCCTCGGCTTCGGCTTTCGCTTTTGCGGTCGCTTGCTTTTGGGCTTCTGCGTCGGCCTTGGCCTTCGCCTTCGCTTCTTCGGCCGCACGCACCGCGCCGTCCTTTTCGGCTTTTACTTCTTGCGCCTGCTTTTGCTCCACCTGCGCGAGGACTTGCTGCAGCTGGGATTGGATGGACTTGGTGTAATCCGTGTCGTAGTCGAAATCGCCCGTCTTATCGTCGTAGCGGATCATGCCCACCGGTTGGTTGAAGACCACGATGTTGATGTCGTCGTACTGCTTGAAGAGTGAAACCGCGAAGTCGAACGGCGTGAACCCGTTCGCCGCGGCCTCGGCCGGAGCATTGGTATTGAAGGAAATCTTTTTGGAGACATAGCCATCCTTCTCGAACGAGATCACGTAGCTATGACCGATCTCGAGGTCGAGGGAGAACTTGTTGAGGTCTTTGGTGAGCGTCCGTTCTTTCGCGCCATTCTTGTAGACCACGGCCCTCGTATTGGACAGGTCGCCTCCCTCGATCTTCATGCGGCCATTGACGGTGAAGCGTCCTTGAGCCTGCGCACTGAGCGAACCGAGGAACAGCAAGAAAAGGAGCAGGATCGATCGAGGTGTCGTCCTGGGGCGGATCGCCATCGGAGTGGAACTTGTTGGCACCTGTGTACGTAACACGCCTACACAGGTTACCGATGAAGAGACTCCTACTCGCCTCCACCATCGTTCTCCTCTCCCAGAAAAGCATCCAAGCCCAAACACCGGACTTGGGTCCATTGAATGCCGCTTTCAACGGCTCGGTCATTTTCAAGGTCGATAAACATGGTCGGTTGGTCATGGACCATTACGACCAAGGCTCCCGATTCAGACAGGACGTGGTGCCGATGGAACAGATCGACCCTGGTCTTACCTCCTTCTCCTCCGAGGAGGATGCGATCGCCCTGAAATGCAAGGCGGAAAAAGGCCAATGCTTCTCGAAAGAGATCTTCAAACTCGATGTGGTGCGTCTTTCGAGTCGGATCACCGTGCCACGGCCTCCACAGGATGAGTCCGGCGCAAACACCATCGCGCTGTTCCAGGAGCTATTGGCTCCACGGGAAGCCACCATCGCACCCATCGCCGCTGAAACAAGCGCATCACCTTCCCGTAAAAACAACTCTGAACGTTGAACCACATGAACTTGCGAGTGATCCCCATGGTGCTGATGACGGTGATGTCCGGAATGGGAGCATCGGCACAATACCTGGCCGACAATACGACTTCCACCGGAACCGGGCCGGTCTACGAAGCTGGTGAACGCGCCTATCGGGCAGGAGACCACGCCGCGGCCATCACCCTTTTCAGCCAGGTATTGGAGGCGGAACCGAACCACATGAACGCCCATTTGCAACGGGGCTTCTGCCATAGCCTCACCGCCAACTATGAACAGGCAGTAGCCGACTTCTCGGCTGTGATCGACCAGAAAGCCGATCATACTTGGGCCTACACGAGCCGCGGCAGCGCCTATGCCAAGTTGGGCAAATACGACCAGGCCATCGCCGATTTCAACCGTGTCATCGCACTCGATCCCAAGAACGAGGAAGCCTTCAACAACAGAGGCTGGGCACGTAAATCCACAGGCGACCTTCCGGGCGCGTGCAAGGATTGGAGCACGAGCAAGAAGATGGGCAACGCCGAGGCCAAGATCATCCTGACCAACAACCGTTGCAAATGAACCTGAAAAAGACCCTGATCCTCATCGTGCTACTGCTCGTAGCCTTCTGGGCCGGTGCGCAGGACCAGAGCTATGCCGATTGCCTCACGAAGGTGGCCAGCCGGTGGGGAGCGCCGTGCGAGAAGTGCGAGAGCTACAAGGACATGTACAAGCGTGATTTCAGCGGTACATACCAAGTGGACCTTCAGAACGCCTGTTCCGACCTCATCGAGGTGAAGGTGGCGATGCAGGAGAAGAATGGCACTTGGCGAACATTCCCGATAAAGGCACTTGGACCCAAAGAGACCATGACCGCGTTCGCCTGCCAAGGGAGTGGCAAATACATGTATTGGGTCCGCCGGGTGAACGACACCGAGATCGTACTCCCAAGCGACCAGGAGATCTTAACGGAGTACCGGTCGCGCTAGTCCAGGACGCTTAACGGAGCCGGGCCATGCCCGGCTTTTCTTTTTCCACCGCAGAATGTTCATGGCCAATTTCATCCCGACGTCGCAAGGCGCATATCGTTGGCCACTTTTGGGCAAGTCATTCGCGACATGCCAACAAAGCACTACCACATCGATCGTACCGAGAACTCGCCTCAGATCGACCTCGACGTGGACAATGGGGTGATGGAGTTCATCGGTCGCTCCCTTCCGCACAACTCCGAGCTGTTCTACTCCAGGGTGTACGGTTGGTTGGATGAATACCTCCAAAGTGCCAAAGGAGAGACCACGGTGAACATGCGGCTGGATTATTTGGACACGAGTTCCAGCAAGCACATCTACAACATCTTTTCACGCCTTGATGCCGTTACCGCGCAAGGCCGGCCGGTGAAGGTGAACTGGCACTACGAGACCGGTGACGAGGAGATGGCCGAGACCGGCAAGGATTACGAGAGCCTGTTCAAGATGGATTTCTCCTTCATCGAGGTCGAGGAGCTCTTCTGAGACCAACTCCCCTCCTTCCATCCGCGGACCGTTCAGCGGACTCTTTGTCAACGAACCCCAAACGCAAATCCCCGGACGGCGAACGTTCTTGTTCGCGGTCCGGGGATTTGTGGTTTTCGGTCTATAGAAGGTCGTTGGCCAGATTCGCTAGCGGGCTGCGCTCCCCTTTCTCCAAGGTGATATGCGCGAAGAGCGGATCGCCTTTGGCCTTGTCGATCAAGTAGCTCAGACCGTTGCTCTCCGTATCCAGGAAAGGCGTGTCGATCTGGTGCACATCACCGGTGAAGACGATCTTGGTGCCTTCGCCGGCCCTGCTGATCACGGTCTTGATCTCAAGTGGAGTAAGGTTCTGTGCCTCGTCCACGATGAAGAAGATATTACTCAAGCTTCGGCCTCGTATGTAGGCGAGCGGCGCGATGGCGATCTTCTCGTTCTCGAGCATCTCATCGATCCGTTTGGGCGTGCTATCGTGTTTCTCGAACTGGCTCTTGATCAGTTTGAGATTGTCCCACAAGGGCTGCATGTAGGGGTCCAGCTTGCTCTGGATGTCGCCCGGCAGATAGCCGATGTCCTTGTTGCTCAAGGGCACCACCGGACGCGTCACGTAGATCTGGCGGTACTCGCGACGCTGCTCCAACGCGCAAGCCAGCGCCAGAAGGGTCTTTCCCGTACCGGCTGCTCCTTGCAAGGTGACCAGCTTGATCTCCGGATCGAGGAGGGCGGCCATCGCCAAAGCCTGCTCCGCGTTCTTCGGTCCGATCCCGAACACACTTTGCTTCTCCACACGACCGACGTTACCGCTGCGGGGATCGAACTTCGCCAGGATGCTCTTCTTCTTGTGCTTGAGGATGAAGAAGTGGTTCCCCTTGGGTTTCTCCACGCCCAGCTCTTCCACAGTGGCTGTGCCATGCGCGAAGAGGGCGTCGATCTTCTCCTCGCTGAAATCCTCAACCACGGTGCGCCCGGTATACAGTTTCTCCCTTACATCACGCACCTTGCCGGTGAGGTAATCCTCCGCGATGATGTTCAAGCTCTTCGCCTTCAACCGAAGGGCGATGTCCTTGGTCACCAGGATCACCTTCTTGTCCTTGTTCTGGCGCTGGATGGTGAGGGTGGCGTTCAGGATCTGGTGGTCGTTCTTGCCGTCCTGGAAGACTTTGGTGGCGTCCACGCCATTCAGGTCGTGCTTGGCCACCACCTTGAACTTGCCCCGCGTGGGGCCGTTCAGTGGCTGCCAGTCCGAGAGGACGTCCAGCTTCGCTATGTCGTCGAGGTGGCGGATGAATTCGCGCGCCTCGTAGTTGATCGTATCGTTGCCTTTCTTGAAGGTGTCCAGTTCTTCGAGTACTTGTATCGGGATGGCCACATCGTGTTCTGCGAAGTTCTCGATGGCCGAGTGGTCGTAGAGGATGACTGATGTATCCAGTACGAAGATCTTCCGGTCTTTCTTCTTCATTCGATCAAGGAACGGTGTTGATCAAAAGTATCTGGGTCGACTTCCGTTGTCCGGCCCCCCTATCGTGCACTTATCCACGATCGATCGTGCCCTCATTCCAATGCGACGTGCATGTGATGGTGGGATGAATTCGGGCTTAAAAAGCGAAGCGGGGACCACCGGTCGGCGATCCCCGCTTCTGCCGGTCCGCGGTCGTGACCTTGGACGAGCACTGTGCATTCTGCCATGGCGACCGATCCTTGGATCAGCGCATGAACCATCATCCTGGTCCTGTCGCATAACTGGCACGCGACCGGAGCGTCTTTCCGCATGACCTCTTACCAGGCCTGGCTACACCCAAGGGCGCTGCCAGCGATGACCACTTCCATTCCCGATGACGTTCAGGTCCTTAGGACCCATGAAAGAACGACGCAGCGTCACGAAACTATCCCAAAGGCCCAAGGACGACCAATATTTCGGACCTCGGATTTTGCACAACTTGTGAACGATCCAAGCACCTATCAACAGCGAAGAAAAATCGAGCCGCGACCCGGCTTGATCCTCGTAAGTTTATCCATCCTTAACGCTGAGGCCGAGTTGGAACCTCAGCTTTGCCCCGATCGAAACCAAATCCTTCCCCAACCATGACAGATAGACCTACACTGCTGTCCACCTCCGATACACGACTACTCCATTGGAGATCGGCCGTGGTCGGATGCGCCCTTCTAATGGGCTTCACTACGCACGCCCAAGTGACCATTTTCACAGAGAATATGGGCACACCTTCGGGTACCACGGCCATCGCCACCCATGACACGAACAATGGATTCCAGAACTCGGCCGCGTTCACCTTCACCGGAACAGGTGATGTGCGTACTTCCTCCGGTTCAGCAGGCTATGCGGGTGCATCAGGCGGTGGTAACGTATTCCTCACCACTGGTGATCCGGATCGATTCTTCCAGATCGATGGGATCGTGACCACTGGCTACACCAACATTAACCTGTCGTTCGGTGTGTTTAAGAGCAGCAACCCCAATGACCTGACCGATCTGCTCGTTGAGTACAGCACCAACGGAACACTTTGGTCTCCGCTCACGTTCCCGGCTCAGCCAACGGGTTCGGGTACGAGCAACTGGCGCTTGATCACCATCAACGGTGGTACTATTCCAGCTAGTGCCACTCTGAGCCTTCGATGGACCAACGCATCTGCCAGTAACCAACCCCGGTTGGATGATATCCTATTGACCGGATTCGCTGGTGCACCTTGCGGGATAACGCTGGGAACGGCTTTCACCGCCTGTGATGCGAATACCGTTGGGGTAGACAGCTACACGCTCTCGATCCCTTATACCGGCTTGGATGCTACGACATCGGTGGTCAACAACTCCTTATCCGGCACTGTTGGTGGTGATGACCCGGCCAGTGTCACCAATGGCACGATCGTGGTCTCTGGCATCACGGAAGGCGACGCATACTCCGTCACCTTCACAGCTCCTTGCAATACCTTGACGGTCTCGGGACCTTCGCCGACGTGCGCACCGGCTTGCGGTATCGTGTTCGGAACGGCTAGTGCGGTCTGCAATTCCATCACCGCCGGCCCTGGCGATACGTACGATGTGAGCATCCCCTATACCGGTGTGGAGGCGGGTGTCACCGTCGTGAACAATGGACTTTCCGGCACCATCGGTGGTGACGATCCAGCGGTGACGACGAATGGTACCATCGTGATCAGTGGCATCAACGAAAGTGATTCGTATTCGGTGACACTTTCAGCTCCTTGTGCTGCTCAGGTGGCTAGTGGCAGTGCTCCGGTCTGTGATCCACTTCCACTGGCCGCGTGGGACTTCAACGGTGAAGGCAGCCCGGGCGTGGCCACCTCGACCGCCGACATCTACAACGTCGACCTGGACGCTTCCAACCTCCTTACGCGCGGAGCCACGGCTGCCGCTAGCAGTGCAGCCAACTCGTTCCGGACCACGGGGTTCCAGAACAACGGCATCGCTACGACCAATACGGACTATTTCGAGGCGACGCTTTCCGCGAACGCTGGTTTCCTGCTCTCGCTTTCGTCCATTGACGCCATCCTTGCAGGCACTACCACATTCGCAGCTTCACCTGGGGTTTCGAATCAGTTCGCCTACAGCTTGGACGGCACCAACTTCACGCTGATCGGATCGCCCACAGTGACAATTGGTTCACCTGCCACCCTCCAGATCGACCTGAGCACGGTGCCTGCTTTGCAGAACGTGAGCGCTGGCACAACGGTCACACTGCGGTACTACGCCAGCGGCCAAACCGGAACAGGTGGTTGGGGCTTCAGCAGTGCCACTCCTGGTGTCTACGGCCTTGCCATCGATGGTTCCTTGACCCCGGTCGGCAGCTGCTCGTTGACCCTTGGCACACCCAGCACGAGTTGCGATGCCACGACGATGGGGATCGATTCGTACACGCTTTCCATCCCTTACACCGGAGGACAAGCCGGTGTTACCGTCGTTAACAACGGCAGTTCGGGCGTGATCGGCGGTGATGACCCCAGCTTGGTCACCGATGGAACCATTACCATCTCCGGCATCACTGAAGGCACCAGCTACGACGTCGGGTTCACCACACCGTGTGAGCTGCTTTCGGTGACGGGTGGCTCTCCTACCTGCGAACCCCCTTGTACGATCTCGTTCGGAACAGCCGTGGCCACGTGCAATACCGTCACCATCGGATCCAGCGACACTTATGACGTGAGCATCCCGTACACCGGATCGCAGGCGGGTGTCACCGTGATCAACGGTGGACTTTCCGGAACGGTCGGTGGTGATGACCCTGCCGTGGTAGCTAACGGCACCATCGTGATCTCCGGCATCAATGAAACGGACGGTTACTCGGTCTCCCTTTCTGCCCCTTGTGGCGCCGTGGTGACCAGCGGCAGTGCACCTGGATGCACCCCGCTTCCGATCGCCGCATGGGACTTCACGGGAGAGAACAACTTAGCTTCTTCGACCGCTGACCTCAGCAACGCCAACTTGGATGCAGCGCCTTTGATGACGCGTGGCGGTGGTGCAGGCCCCAGTGCAGGTGCGAACTCCTTCCGCACCACTGGATTCCAGAACAATGGCATCGCTACCACCAATAGCGACTATTTCGAAGTGACCCTGTCGTCGGTTTCGGGCCAGAGTGTTTCCCTGAGTTCGATCGACGCCCTCTTCAACGGTACCGCCAGCTTCGCCGCCAGCCCTGGTGTGACGAGCCAGTTCGCCTACAGCTTGGATGGGTCCAACTTCACCTTGATCGGTTCGCCGGTCGTGACGATCGGACAGCCCGCAACGCTGCCTCAGATCGATCTCACCGGGATCGCCGCCCTGCAGAATGTCGGGCCATCCACCACCATTACCCTCCGCTACTATGCCAGCGGTCAAACCACTACTGGGGGATGGGGCTTCAATTCTCCCTCCAGTGGGATCTATGGATTGGCGATCGGTGGGAGCTTCGCACCAGTGGTCGGTTGCGACATCACTTTGGGTGCCGCCACAGCAACGTGCAACGGAGTCACTCCGGGTGACGCCGATACATACGACGTCAGTATCCCCTACACGGGTTCGCAAGCTGGTATCAGCGTGGTGAACAACGGTGCATCGGGAACGGTGGCAGGTGATGATCCTGCGACGACGCCCAACGGTACCATCCTCATCACTGGCATCAATGAGGCTGACGGTTATTCGATCAGCTTGAGCGGTGACTGTTCCATCGAGGTGGTCTCGGGTTCAGCACCCTCATGTGACCCTTTGCCGACGCTGGTGATCAACGAGGTGGATTATGACCAACCCAGCACGGATACCCAGGAGTTCATCGAACTGAAGAACGCAGGTGCTTTCCCGGTCAGCTTGGATGGCCTGGAACTGTTGTTGATCAACGGGTCCGGTGATGCCCAATACCTCGCGGTCGCGCTGAACAACGTGACGCTTGCTGCGGGCGACTACTATGTGGTCGGCAGTGCCAGTGTCCCGAATGTGGATCAAACGACCTTCACCTCCAACTCCATACAGAATGGGAACCCGGACGGTATCATCCTTCGCACCACGGGAGGCATCATCATCGACCAGATGAGCTACGGTGGAACCATGTCCACCACGGAAGGAACCGGAACCACCACCGATCTGGGCGGCGTCGCCGGCGTTTCCATCTCGCGCGTTCCTGATGGGAATGACACGGATGACAACAGCCTGGACTTCATCCGCGGGTGCTCCACACCGGGTGCAGCCAACACACAGTCCGATGCGGATGAAGATGGCACCCCCGATTGCCTCGACCTCTGCCCCGGAGGACCAGAACCAGGTTCGCCCTGCGATGATGGCCTCGCAAGCACCGCTGATGACGTGGTACAAGGCGATTGCTCCTGCGCTGGCACTCCCGTGGATTGTGAAGGCACACCCGGTGGCGGCGCTGTGCCGGGCACCCCTTGCGATGACTTCAACCCTGGCACCATCGACGATGTGTACCAGCTGGATTGCACCTGTGCCGGCGTGATCGTGGATTGCCTTGGTATCCCGGGTGGCCCCAACTTGCCTGGAGCTCCGTGTAATGACTTCGATCCGAGCACGAACGATGAGACGTGGCAGGCCAACTGCTCCTGCGTGGGTACACCCTGCTCGCAGAACGTGGTGCTCGACCTGCGCTCCGATGTGAACAGCGACCAGATCAGCTGGGAGATCCTCTACCAGAACGACGGTACGGTGGTTTGCAGTGGTGGTAGTTACATCACCAGCATCACCGACCCCATCGTGGAGGCCTGCTGCCTGCCCATCGGATGTTTCCGCCTGCGCGTGAACGATAGCGGTGGTGATGGTTTCGTGACCGGCGGCTACCAACTGCGCGAGTCCGGGGCACAAGGGCGTCGGATCATCGACAACTCGGGCAACTTCACCTCGGGTAGCACGAGCGCTTTGGCAGCGACCTACGAGAACGGTGCTTTCTGCGTCCCGATCGGTGATGATAAGCTCATCTTCAGCAGTTGCGACCGACAGGACTGGGTGAACAACAAGTTCATCGTGGCCAGCGCCAACACGGCTGTCTCCGCCCAATTCGGAGTGACCAATACCACGAGCGGGTACGAATTCTGGTTCTTCGATCCGAACGGCACGTACAGCTACCGTCGCTTCCGCGGCCATGCGACCAGCGATGGATTCGGCACTGGCGCCACTCGTGCCTGCCACTTCAAGGTGAACGGCTGGACGAACAGCGTCGCCACTCCTCACCTTCCTGCCAACGTGCTTCTGAACGTGCGCGTACGCGGTCGTGTGGCTGGTACGAACCTTCCGTTCGGACAGGCTTGCCTCTTCCGCATCGACCCCGTCCTCGCCGCATGCCCGCGCGTGAAACTCCAGGATGATCCTTCCAACCCATCCGACTTCAGTTGTGGCGTGCTCCGGAACTTCGGCGGTGCCAGCAACCCGAACAACCGGATCACGGCGAATCCGCCGCAACCTTTTCCGGCCGTGGCCAGCAGTGCGGTGCGCTACCAGTTCCGCTTCCGTATCCCAGGAGAGAATGTTTGTATCGTTCGACCGCCGCAAACCAGCGCTCGCCTGGTCCTCAATTGGACCAACGGTACACCACTGGAGTGCAGCCGCACATACGAAGTCGATGTCCGCGTGAGCCTGAACGGTGGTGCGACGTGGTGTTTCGGTCCTGCTACGGCCGATGAAGCAGCTGCTTGCTCCGATCCAGAGGCTTGGGGCAAAGTCTGCACGGTCAGCATCAATCCATGTGCTGAAGCGAATGGAGGTGCCAACAGCATGGCCGGCACTGGCAATGCCGGGTTCACCATGTACCCGAACCCCAACCGAGGCCAACAGCTCTTCCTGAACATGCGTGGAGTGGATAGCACTGTGGGCAACGTGGACGTGGACATCTTCGACATGACCGGAAAGCGCGTGGTCGCACGTACCCTCGCTGTGCACGACGGCCACGTGAACACCAGCCTAGAACTCGGTACCGAAGTGTCCGCCGGTCTTTACTTGGTGACCGTCACCGCTGGATCGAAAACGTACACCGAACGCCTGGTCGTACAACCATAAGGCGATACCACTAGATGGAACGGCCTCAGCTGAAGAGCTGGGGCCGTTCTTCTTTGGTGCGGTGCCTTCATGCAACCGGCATCCGCTATGGACGACAACCCGCCGGACAGGAACAGCCCTCTTGATGCGACCAGCACGGATAGACCTGAACCGGTCTTGCTGCTATTTGCTTGCGCGTTTGGGTACCCGGTAGGTATGCCGGTGAACACGACAGTATCGGTCTGAACCGTCCATACCAAGGTCGTTGCTGCCGGAAGACCAAAGAACAAAAAAGCCGCCCCCTTTCGGGAGCGGCTTAGAAGCGGGGCTATCGTTCAGTGCTGAACTTGAACGTTGCGCTGTGCGATGACCGCACCGGTAGCATCGTTGAGTCGTAGAATGTAGGTGGCACTCTCCAACTGGCCGAGTTCGATGACACCTTGCCCGGAACCATTCCAGGAGCGGCTCAACACCACACGGCCGGTGAGATCGACGAGTTCGACCCGCTCAGTTTCTGCAGGCACACCTTGCAGGGTGATCCGATCACGGGCAGGAACGGGGATCACCTTGAGATCTTCCGCACCAAGGCTCGAGACGGCTGTTCCCACGACTTGCACCGTGTCGCTGATCAACGAGCAGGTACCGAAAGTCCCTACCACGTAGTAGTCACCAGCAGCCTGGGCTGTGATGGTCTGTGTTTCGGCACCGGGGATCTCCACACCGTCCAAGAACCAGGTGTACGTGTCGGCCTCCGTACTGGTGATCTCAAATCCGTTCAAGGTGATGTCCGGTGCTGGCATGGGGCACTGATCCACGATGCGCTTGATCGTGCCATTGTTCACGTTGGCCACGAACAGTTCTAAGGCGCTGTTCTCGGCGATGCATGAGGTCCCGGTGCCTCCGTTATTGGGCCGCGCCTGCTCACGGATCCATCCTCCTGCTCCGTCGGGCCGTAGGGAGAAGTACGGTGTAGGGCAGTAATCGGTGTAGAAATACCGGCCGAACAACCGTGGGAACTCGGTGCCACGGTAA
>JAEUTC010000147.1 GCA_016787985.1 Flavobacteriales bacterium
TTGCCGCCCCGCCGACCGTGGTGGGACACCTTGGAGAGGTGGGTGAGTGGCTTAAACCAGTAGTTTGCTAAACTGCCGTACGGGTTATTCTGTACCGGGGGTTCGAATCCCCCCCTCTCCGCCAAGGCCCGCGACCCGGGCTTCTTTTTCGGGGCGTAGCGTAGCCCGGTATCGCGTCCCGCTTAGGCGGGAAGGTCGTCAGCCGAATACGTGGAAAGGGGTTCTCGGGGCGTAGCGTAGCCCGGTATCGCGCCTGCTTTGGGAGCAGGAGGTCGTCAGTTCGAATCTGGCCGCCCCGACAAGAGCCGATCATTCGATCGGCTCTTCTATTTTCTAGCAAGGCATATTCCACAGGCTTTGTGACCTTTGCAGCCTTGACCCCGTAGCTCAGCTGGATAGAGCAGCAGCCTTCTAAGCTGCCGGCCGTTGGTTCGAATCCAACCGGGGTCGCATCGCGCGATCGCCTGTGACCACCCCGGTCACGGTTACTTTTGCGCCTCGTTCAACACCTAACCCACTTTCCATGGCCCGCGAAGTCGTCATCGTTTCCGCAGTACGCACACCCATCGGCAGTTTCGGCGGAAGCTTGGCCGAAGTGAGCGCTACCCAGCTCGGCGCAACAGCCGTGAAAGCCGCCGTTGAACGCGCTGGTGTAGCACCGGAGGCCGTGCAGGAGGTGATCATGGGCAGTGTGCTGCAAGCCAATCTCGGACAGGCGCCAGCCCGGCAAGCCTCCAAATTCGCCGGACTGCCCGATACCGTGCAGGCCACCACGGTGAACAAGGTCTGCGCCAGCGGCATGAAAGCCGTGATGATGGCCACCCAGGACATCCTGCTCGGTGATGCCGAGGTAGTGGTGGCCGGTGGAATGGAGAGCATGAGCCGCACGCCATTCTACCTGGAGCAGGCCCGTTACGGCTATCGTTTCGGTAACGGCAGTGTGATCGATGGTATCGGCAAGGACGGCCTTACCGACGTATACCATCAGACCGCCATGGGTGTGAGCGCCGACAACACGGCCAAGGAGCACAACATCTCCCGCGAGGAACAGGATGCCTTCGCCATCGAGAGCTACAAACGCAGCGCTGCCGCTTGGGCCGCAGGCAAATTCAAGGATGAGGTGGTGCCTGTGACCGTGAAAACGCGCAAGGGGGATGTCGTCGTGGACCACGACGAGGAATACAAGAACGTGAGCTTCGATAAGATCCCCGGCTTGAAAGCGGTGTTCAGTAAGGACGGTACCGTCACCGCCGCCAACGCCAGCACGATCAACGATGGTGCTGCGGCTTTGGTGTTGATGAGCGCTGACAAAGCGAAGGCCCTCGGGCTGAAACCGATCGCGAAAGTGCTGAGCTATGCCGACGCGGAACAAGCCCCGGAATGGTTCACCACTACACCGGCCAAGGCCGTGCCGCGCGCCGTGGAAAAAGCCGGCCTGAAGATGAGCGACATCGGCTACTTCGAGCTGAACGAAGCGTTCTCGGTGGTGGGTATCGCCAACACCCGACTGATGAACCTCGATCCGGCAAAAGTGAACGTGAACGGTGGCGCTGTGTCCCTCGGGCATCCCTTGGGCTGCAGTGGCGCACGCATCATCGTCACGCTGATCAACGTGTTGAAACAGAACGGCGCGAAGTACGGTGCGGCCGGTATCTGCAACGGCGGTGGAGGTGCCAGCGCCATCGTGATCGAAGCGCTCTGAGCCATGCCATCCGTCATCTGCCCGCTCTCCATCGTTCCGGTCCGCAAAGAGCCGAACGACCGCGCTGAAATGGTGACCCAGTGGCTCTTCGGCGAGACCGCCGAGGTCTTGGAACGCTCCGAGAAATGGAGCCGCCTGAAGTTCGACCACGATGGGTACGAGGGATGGGTGGACAACAAGCAGATCGCCCCCTGCCTTACGCCGAACTATGATCCCGACCTGCGGGTGATCGACTTGAACACACTGGTGGACCTGGGCGACCGGCAGGTGTTGGTGCCTTATGGCGGCGTTGTTCCGTTCTATGAGCAGGGCACGATCCTTTGGAACGACGAACGCGTACCCGTGAGCGCGGTGACGAACCACAAACCCGACCTCGAACGCGCCGACCTCCTCGAACTCTACCTGCACACGTTCCTGGGCGCACCGTACCTCTGGGGCGGGCGCACACCAGCCGGGGTGGATTGCAGCGGCCTCACCCAGATGCTCTTCATCCTGATGGGTATCTACCTGCCACGCGACGCCTCCCAACAGGCCATGGAGGGCGATCCGATCGAACTGCTCGATCTCTGTGAGCCCGGTGATCTCGTATTCTTCGACAACGATGAAGGCCGCATCATCCACGTCGGCGTGATCCTGACCCGGAACGATGAAGGCGACCTGCGCGTGGCCCATTCGAGCGGTCGCGTGCGCATCGACAAGCTGGACCAGCAAGGCATCTTCAACGCGGAAGATGGCAAGTATTCGCACCGCATGCGCATGGTGCGTCGGGTGCTCTGAACCTCTTCAACGACTGGAATGAAGAAGCGGGACCCTTTCGGATCCCGCTTCTGCGTTACGCACCTGAGCACCGATCAGAAACGCAACGTGTACTGCATCACGGGAAGGATCGGCAATTGAGGCACCGTCTTGATCGTGCCGGACCGGTCATCGTAATAGTTGAAGACCGTGGTCGCCGCGTTCATGACGTTCTGGACATCCAGCTTGAACTCGTGGTTCACTTTCGGGCGACCGACGCGATAGCTCGCCACCAGATCAATCTTGTGGATCGCACCACCCTTCTCACTCCAGACCGGTGTGCCCTCCTTCTGAGTGCCTGCGGCGATGCTGGCCTGCAGATCGATCGGCGTGGAGTACTGCCCACCCTGCACCGAATACCGGAAGCCGGCCATCAACGTGCGGTCCTTGCCTTCGGGACCGAGCTTCCACTCCTTGCCGGCCAGCACATTGCCCACTGGCCCCAAGTTGAACCGGGAGTTGTGCCATTGGCCATCCAACGCTTTGTACTTCGACTCGCTGTAGGAGGCTGTTATCATGTAGTGGTAGCCCCGTGTGAAGAACTTCTCCACGCTCAACTCCACGCCTCGGTTGTACCCGATGCCCTTGTTCGTCAGGGCCTTGTTCGTGAACCATTCCGCCATGTTGTTCACCATGAAGGCGCTCGTGGGATCGTTCTCCACCGGCAGATCGTAGAGGTGCTGATAGTAGACCTCCGCTTTCAGTTGTACATCCTCGGTCACCTGTTGTTCGTAGCCCGCTACCACATGTGCCGCGCGCGTGAGACCGAGTCCTTGGTTCGGGCGGATCACCTGACCTGTGGCATCGATATCCTGGGCCAGGTAGGTCATCAGCCCTTCGGTCTTGGCGTGCAACCCGGTCCCCAGCGTGAAGGCACGATCCGGGCGCAGTTGGTAGCGCGCAGCGATCCGGGGCTCCACGCTGGCCGCTTTGTTCAGATCGAAGTACAGCACATGCACCCCGCTGGTGATCGTCCATCGCTCGTTCATGCGCCACTTCCAACTGGTGAAGGCCTGCATGGTGCTCGCAGAACCAGTGCGATCGAGGTTCACGATCAGTCGATCGCGTTCTGGATCGTACGAATTGGAGTACATGCGGAACCGTTCGGTGGAAACGATGATCCCGGAGCGCAGTTTATGGTGCGCGTTGATCCGTGTGTTCAAGGTGCTCGAAAGACGGACCGTCCATTTGGAGAGGTCGTCCTCGTGGCGCAGTGCCATCGGTCCTTCGCCTGCCGCAAGGCTCTCCGTGTAGTCGGTGCCACTGCCGTTCCCGCTCAGTGAAAGGTTGGTGTACACGAAGCTGTTGTCACCGATCGTCTTCGTATGGCTGATACCCAGTACACCCATGCGCGATCCGAAATCGGCCCGTGAAAACAGCGTATCACCAGAGACACCCTTGTCCTCTTCCACGATGGCGCTGCGACCACCCAGTCCGTAGAGCGAGATCGTTCCATACTTCACGGAGGGCAGCTTCACCTTGAACGCCGCGTCGGTGTAGCGCGGCACGCCACCATAGTCCACGATACCCGCCCCATCCAACAAGGCCAGGGTACTGTACCTATAGTTGGCCAGGTAGGATCCACCATTCGTGCCGGGGATCGGCCCTTCGGCGGTGAGGTCCGTGCCCAGCACACCCACCTTCAAGGTATACTCCCGTTCGCGGTCGTTTCCATCGCGCAGGCGCATGTCGAACACGGCACTGTACACATTGCCGTACTCTGCGGAGAAGGCACCGGTGTAGAACTCCGAATCGTCGATCATGTCGCTGTTGAGCACGTTGATCGGACCGCCGGTGCTGCCATCATCGGCGAAGTGGTTCGGATTGGGGATCTCCACCCCTTCCAAGCGCCACTGCACGCCTTTGGGTGAATTCCCACGAACCACCACGGTGTTGTTGCCGGAAGGATCGCCGGCCACACCTGGGAAGGTGCCGACCATCCGCGCCGGATCGTTGATGCCGCCAGCGATACGCGACGTCTCCTCCACACTGATCTTGCGCGCGCTCAAGGTGGCCATGTCGTTCCGCAACTCGCCCTTGCGTTCCGGGGCTTTCACCTCGAACTCCTTGAGTTGGGTGACACTCTCGAGAAGGCGCACCTCCAGCACCAGTTCCTTGGCACTGGTCAATAGCAGGTTGGCCATCCGCTGCTCCTCGAAGCCGACCATGCGGACCTGTAGGTCGACACGACCGGTAGGAACATCGTTGATCACGAAGCGGCCATCGAAGTCCGTGGTGGCGCCGCGGATCGGATCCGAACCGACGACCATGACGGTGGCTCCGATCAACGGTTGGCGGGTGTCGGTGTCCAGGATGGTGCCGCGGATGGTCTGGGTGTTGCCTTGGGCCATGACATGACCGCTGAAGACGAACCACAGGAAAACGAACAGGGATAGAAAAGCTCGAAGAGACATCGGTGGTGCTGTTTCCCATGGGACAACGAACATCCGCGATACCCCTACTCGATGATGTGAAATTCCATCTTGAATGGGGACGGACGACCACCACGAGGCGAAGGAGCGGTCATTCACCGCTCAATGGGTTCCGTTGACGTGCCCGATGGAAGGGTCAGAAGCGAAGCCCAACACCGGCCCTGAAGCCCAGCCAGCCTTGCAGGTTCATCGCTCCGCGCACCTGTTCGTAGAGCGGATCATCGGGGGCCAGTTCGCTCAAATAGGCCGTGCGATCGGTATTCCTCCAATCGCTCACCAGCAGGTTGAAATTCGGGCCTGCGCTCAGCAATAGGTGCTTCCCGATATCGTGGGAATAGTGAGCACCGAAACGACCCAGGATGTTCACCGCTTCGATCCAACGTGCCTGCTCTTGGACCTGCTCACCGGTAAGTTCGATGTTCAGGTGGTTCTGCTTCCCCAAGCGGATCTCGGATCCGAAGCCGTACAGGAACCCCCAGCGACCATCATCCTGCGCGGAGGTGGAGATGCCGAAGATGTTGTGGAACTGCTTGGTACCCGTGCGGATCATCAAGGAGAGCGGAAAGACATCCGTTGTGCTCACATCTAAGCGGTGGTAACCACGTCGCGCGAAGCTGAAGATGCCGATGCTGGTCCCGGTTATGGTATCGCTGATGTTGACCACACCGATCTGCCAGCCCTCGCAACGTGTGGCGTAGTTCAAGCTACCGACCTGCCCACCCTTGGCCGTGCCGCTCACCGCATTCACGCCGAATGAGAACTGACCGCCTTGCAACTCATGAGCATAGTTGAGGCCGAAGCCCACCTGACCGGCATTCACCTTACCGGGCACCACGTTCATGCCGAAGGAGAATTGTCCACCCGTGACATCATGCGCGTAGTTGGCACCGAAGCCCACCTGCCCACCACTCACATCCCCGGACACCACATTGACTCCGAAGGACACCTGGCCACCGGAGACATGTTTCGCATAATTGGCACCGAAGCCGACCTGCCCACCACCCACGGAATCCACCGCCACGTTCACTCCTCCTGCGATCTGTGCACCACTTACCTGCCGTCCGATGTTCAAGGCGCCCGCGATCTGGGCTTTCTTCACATCCTTAGGTGTGACATTCACCGCGCCTGCGATCTGGGTGCCGTCCACGTCCTGCGTCGCCACATTGCATGCACCTGCGATCTGAACACCGGTCAATCCGCCCTTCACCACGTTGGCGCCACCCGCGATCTGCACACCGGCGAGCGTATCCCAGACGGTATTGCCGAACCCAGCGATCTGCACGCCCTCCAAGGTGCCCATGGTATGGTTGATGGTCCCTGCGATCTGCACCCCTTTCGTGTTCCGGCCCACGAGGTTCGTGACGCCTGCGATCTGCAACCCTTCAACATCGTGGCTTTCGATGTTCGCGATACCGCCCACCTCGAATCCTTTCAAGCCTCGCGAATACCCTGCCAGCACGTTGAACGAGAAGTCGTTGACGGCCACGGGAGCGATATCCTGGTTACTGCTCACGTTGGGAACAAAGGAGATCTGCCACTTGCGGTACTCGATGATATCGAGGTTCGAAGCGAGGTTGAACTGACTGTTCGGAACCAGTAACCTGGCTACTCCAAGGTCTTCCACCCCACAGCGATCATACAAGCAGATGGGCTCCACGGGTTCCAGGATGGCTCGTTTCTGCAGCGCAAGACGTGGCATCACACCATCGCGCCCCACATAGACCACCGTATCGTGGTACTCCCTCCGCATCACGAGCAGGGCTGTGCGATCGCGCTCGCCGCCGACATCGAGCGTGAAGGTGCCCAGTGCATCGCTGGATGTCGCGTTCTTCCCATCGACCTCGTGCACGGAGGCTTGCGCTACTGGCCCACCGGACTTCGCGTCGTAGATGGCTCCGGTGATGACGAACTTCCTGCGGACCCCACCTTGGTCGAGAAGGATGATATGGTTGCCGGTCTCCTTGAGTTCGAACCGTGATCCGATCAGACCGCGCAGCGCAGCCTCCACCGTTCCGTTCGTTGAAACGTCCACCAAACTGTCGCCGTTGACCGCCGCCGCGTTGTAGCTCAGCTTGAATCGCCCGTCACGCGCGATCAGCGAAAGCGCCTCGGAAAGGCGAACCCGTTGGGCATCCACGCGTACGGTGCGCTTCAGGATCGGCTGGGCCATGGCCAGGCAGGGCAGACCCACCGCCAGCAGCGACCACACGAGGCGCTTAACAACCCTTGCCATCGAGCAAGTAGGTTCCAGGTGCTCCTTGGGTGAGGGTGAGTCGATAGGTGTCCGCGATCACGCGCAGGATGTAATCGACCGGTTCATCCTCGAACGTGGCGGTGAGCGTGCACCCCTTTAGACCTTCGTTGGCCAGTTCCACCTTCACGTTGAAGAGTTTTTGCAACTGATCCACCACCGCGGTCATCGGCGCTTCGTTGAACTGGATGATGCGATCGCCGAATACTTCGGCCGGAGGTGCGGCCAAGCGCTCCAACAGATGCGCGGTCCTGTTGAACCGTGCATACCCGCCGGCTTCCAGGACCACACTGTCCCCTTCGGCCATCACGCGCACTTTCCCATGTCGGACGCGCACCAATACGCTGGAGGAGGTATCGAAGGCACTGACCTCGAAGGCCGTGCCGAGCACGGTGACGGTGACATCACCTGTCTGCACCACGAATGGCCTTTCCTCGTCGCGTTGCACCTCGAAGTAGGCTTCGCCGTTCAGGTCGATGTGTCGATCGTCCTTCATCCGCACGTTCACGCGTGAACCTGGGGAGAGCACCACGCTGCTGTTGTCCTGCAGCACAGTGCGTACATGTTCATTGGATGCCATGAATTCTTGGGGGCGTTGATCGTACCAGCTACGCACACCGAAGAAGAGACCTGTCAACACGGCCGCTGCAGCCACCCAGCGGACCATCGGGCGTTGAGCACGGAACGGCACCACACGCGCCCCATTGGTCGATGAGGCCTCGTTGATCCACGCGTCCAGTCGGGCCCATGCCTTGTCCACGTCCACCGCAGGCCACGTGGCATCGGCGCTGAGCTCCCAGATACCGCGCATACGCTCCAATTCAGCGGCATTGTCCGGATGCTCGGCGGCCCAAGTCTCTACGGCTAGGCGTTCGGCAGCATCGGCTTCGCCGCTGAGGTAGCGGGCCAGCTTCTCGCTCGTGTTATGTGTCCCTTCGTTCAATGTGTACGTCCCTATGACAACGATGCCTCCGAATACCCCTATCCTACTTGTTCAGCCACCACCACAACCAGCCGAGAATGGTCACCGGCATCAGGTCCGCCAGCTCCTCGCGTAGGGTCTTCAGCGCTTTACCCATCTGGTTCTCCACGGTCTTCACCGAGATCCCCAACCGCTCTGCGATCTCCTGGTACTTCAACCCCTCATGCCGGCTCAGCTTGAACACCTTGCGCCGCTCCTCTGGCAACTGTTCTATGGCCGCGTTCACCCGGGCGGCGCGCTCGGTATGCTCATCCTCCGTCCGTTCATCCTGCGCGATGCCATCATCCGCCTCTTCATTCAAGCTACGGACCCGCCCCTGCACTTTCACCGCGTTCAAACAGCGGTTGCGCACCGCTTGGAACAGGTAAGCCTTCAAGGAAGTGGTCACCTTGGTCTTCTCGCGATCCATCCACAGCCGGAAGAAGAGGTCTTGCACGAGATCCTCCGCCTTGTCGCCATCCTTCACATACTGCATGGCGAACGCACACAACGGCCGGTAGTGCGATCGGAACAACACCTCGAAGGCATTGCGGTCACCAGCGGCTATGGGGGCGAAGTCCATGTGGGATAGCGGGCCGAAAGTAGAATGAAGCGATCCTCCGTGTTGACCGTTCGTGGATCAGCGATCGTTCCACCACAACACGCCTAGAGGAGCGCGGTCAGCGGATCAACTGCACATAACCGCTCTGTTCCTTGATCGAACCATCCACCCGTTCGAACTGGATCACATAGAAGTAAACACCTTCACTACACAGCTCCGCGTTCTTGTAGTGTTTGCCGGCCCAGGCCTTGGTGAGCATATCCCCTTCGAAAACGAGGTTGCCCCAGCGGTTGTAGATGCTGGCCCTTGCCCCGATGAAGCCGCCTTCAGGTAGCCAGGTCTCGTTCTGTCCGTCGCCGTTCGGGGAGAAGATGTTGGGGACCACCAGTTCACAATCGTCAGCCACCACCTGCACCGTGGCCGCCGCAGCACATCCGAACTGGTCCGTAGCATTAACGGTGACCACCTGCCCGGAGGTGATGACCGTACTGGGTGCGGTGCTGCCTGTAGACCATTGAATAGCGGTGAAAGTGGAAGGCACGGTCAACGTGAGCGCCCCTCCCAGGCACAGAATAGCCTCATCCGGTAAGCCCAAGGGTACCCTAGCGAACACGCCGATGGTCTGGGAAGCGACGGGTGAAGTGCATCCGTTGTAAACGGCCACGCAGCTGTAAATGCCACCATCGTCGATCGCGGCGGCTGGGATCGAGATCACAGGACCGTTGAAGGCACCACCCGGTGTCGTCCACGCCAGTGAGACCGTGTCGGGTGCGCTCACCGAAACGCTGAAAGGAGTACCCTCACACACCACTGTGGGACCCGTGATCTGCAAGGGTGCTGGGCGGGGCAGCACCTCCACGGGCACGGCATCGGTGGTTCCGGTACATCCACTTTGGCTTTGCACGGCATAGATCGTGGTGCTTCCGCTAGGCACGAAGGACAAGCTGGTACCAACGCCCAATTGCTGGGTACCCGCCGCATCGGCGAACCAGGTGATGGTTCCGGATCCTGTGGCCTCCAGCACGATGGCGTCACCCGCACACACGGCACCTCCGGTAGCCACAACAGGTTCTGGGAAGCCGATCGCGGTCACTTGGATCGAAGCGGTCGAATCCGCGCACCCGGCGGCGTCCTCCGCCACGAAGTAATAGTTGCCCGTTTCCGACACCCAGATGGAACTACCTTCCACTGTGCCGGGCATCCAATACGCGCTAGGTTGGTCGGCGACGCCTTGCAATAGAACGCTGTCGCCGTTGCACAAGATGAATGGTCCCGGTGTGGTGACCGTGGCGTCCACCGTGGACAAGGTGACCTCGATGCTTAACGTGGTGGTGATATCGCAAGCGGTGACGCTAACGCTGTAATTCCCGGGTGCGCTGACGGGCTGGGTGATGGAACCACCAGTGAGCGGGGCATTCCATACGATAACGGAGCCTGGAGTAGCCACGACGATCAAGTCCACCTCATCCTCCAGGGAACAAAGTACCGGCTGTGGCGAGACGTCCAAGAAGGGGGTTCCATAGTTGACCAAGGTGGCACTGTTGCTTGTGACCGTGCAACCACCCACGTTCATCTCGAGGTAATAGTCGCCAGGCACACCGATGACCAACGAGGCGCCTTGACCGGTGATCGGGCCTTCTGGTCCGAACCATACATGATCGGTGCCCGTGGACACGGTGGCTAGCGTGGCTGTACCACCTGGACATATGATGCCATCGCCTGGGGAGGCCGAAAGCACGATGCCTGGCGGTGTGGTGAGCGTGATCGAAGCCTGACTGGAGGTAGCGCAACCATTGGGATCATCCGCCGAACCTTGAACGGAATACGTTCCCGGCGAGAAGACCACGATGCTGTTCGGTGTCAACTGCGTGTAGTCAGGACCACTCCATTCCAGCTGATCACAGCCGGTACAATTGCCCACGATGACAGCACTATCGCCATCGCACAGAACCGTTGGCCCCGTGATCGTAACTTGGGTATTCGCGGTGGTGAACACCTCCACATAGATGCTATCCGTTCGGAAGAAAAGCACGCTATCCTCGCCGCAGGGCTTGTTGCTCACCATCACCACCAGTTCGCGCACGATCCATCCACTGGCGTCGGCCGACAGGCTGGTTGTTTGCGGACCGTCATCCCCCTCTCCTATAACGGGAACGTCGAAACCCCAATTCACAAGCAAGCCTTCTGGGAGCGATGCACCGGCTACACCGTTCACCGTCCATGTGGGCGTGTAGGTGAACTCGAAGATATCCCCCGGACAAAGCTGGAGCGAGTCATTGCCATCGGTATCGTCGGGAAAGGAGATGAGAAGGTCCACATCGATAGCTGGCAGCGGGATGGTGGGATAGTCCACCACGTTCACCGAATTGGATCGCGTGCAGCCATTCGCGGCGACACTTGTGACGGTGTAAAGGCCGGTGGTGTCCACCTGAACGGAATCGTTCTGGACCACGGTAGCATCTGGCAATGTCCAGAACACCGCGCTCTGCGATCCACCGTTCGGAGTCCACACCCAGTGCGTCTCGGGGTCGCAGAGTTCGATCGTCTGCGTGTTGTTCGAAGCCGTGTTCAGGACCACATCGTCCGAGATCAACGGGATCGGTGGGGCCGGATCGATGATGACCTGGATGGTGTCCGTCCACATGTAACAACCGTTGGTGGAGGTGACACGCACCCAATAAGCACCCGTGTTGACCACACCGATCGTGGCAGCCGTACTCCCGGAAGACCAGAGGTAGGTCACTGCAGGTCCGAGGTAGTTGCTCGCTTGCCCTGGCGAGTGGCTGTACTTCAGGTCCACGTTCAGCAACAAGGAACCACACGCTCGCACCGTATCCGGACATACTGCACCAGTGCCTTGCCTGATACAAGGCTCAAGCTCGACCCTGTCGCAACCGCTATCGGTCCGGCGCCACCAGTCGTAGGGCTCGCGGCCGGGCACATAGCCGCGTGCGATGAACCCATCGGTCAAGGCGGCCGCGAGGTTCGCCACGAAAAAGCCATAGTCCGCATCGCCACAATACGTCCCGATGCCGTTCCCTTGTAACCCTGATCCCGTGGAGATATCACCTTGCATACCTGCCACAGCGGGGAAGATCAGATTGCCTTGATAGGAACCCGTGAAGACCACTTGACCATCACTGAGGTGTGCGATGGCCGTGGCGCTCTTCGCCGATCGACCGCCGAACTGCTGGCCCTCCAACAAGGCCAAGTTCGAAGCTTGGTGACGGCTGACGAACAGGTCTTCCGGACCTACGGCCATGAACACACCCTGACCGTACAGCGCGCTCAGATCACTGAAACGGCAGTTGAACTGGCCCAGTACTGCAATGTCGTTCCCTTGGACCGAGAGCCCCGCAGCACTTACGCCACTGGTGGAACCTACGGTGGTATGGCCGACCAGCGCACCATTCCCATCGATATCCAGGAGGTAGTACGCGAAGGGCTCTCCACTAGCGACGTTGGTCTGCGCTGCACCGAAGTAGATCATGGTGCCTTGTAGATCACCCACGAGCACCAGCCGCCCATCCCCTTTGATCACCAGGTCACGCACATGATTGAATCCCCCGCCACCCATCCGCCGGAACCAGACCTCATTGCCCGCGGCATCGAACTTGGTCAGGAATGAGGCGTTCAGCAAGGCATTGGGATGTTCTTGATCGAACGTGATCGTGTCGCTGAACTGCCCGGTGACATACAGCGCCCCTGATGGATCATGCACCAGGTCGATCGCGCGGTCGGCGAATTTGGCGGTGCCTTGCTTGAGCCAAGCCAGGTCGCCCGTGGGTGTGTACGTGGCGATGAACACATCCGTATCCGGCTCACCCGTGGTGGGATCCGTGGCGCTGGTGATGGTGTTGCCGCTCCATGTCGCCGAGCCTCTGAATTCGCCCGCCACTGCCACCCGGCCGTCCGCGGCGAGGCTTACACCATACGGACGATCCGTACCAGTAGTGCCGCCGCCCTGCCTGATCCACTGCAACGAACCATCGCTCTTGTCCAGTACCGCTACGAACATGTCCGCAGTGCCACCGGCGCTCGTTAGCGTTTGCGATTGGAAGCTCGCCGTTCCCAGGAATTCACCGGTGAAGGTGAGTTGGGCTCCCGTTCCAAGCGCCACTTTCAACCCGCGATCGATGCCAGTGCCGCCACCCGTCCGGAACCACAGCACCTCGCCACTCGGATCGATCTTGGCCACGAACAGATCGATGCTACCAGCGCTCGTGTAGGTTTCACCATCCACCGTCATGGTGCCGCCGAACTCCCCCGTCATGTAGATCATGCCGTCGGTATCCACCTTCACATCCGCCACCTGATCGTTGCCGATGCCCCCGACATCCTTCACCCAGAATGGCTGTGCCAGCAGCTGGAGCGAACCAGCGAGCCCGACCACGAGCATGAAACTCAGGCGTGCCGCCGACCAAAACGTTGAAGGAATAAGTGGCATTCGTAGCGTTATGGAGACAGACCAACTCCGCATAAAGATGCCTCAGAACCGCCGAAGTGTGAAATTTTGTCCTTCACAAATGACCCGTCGACGACGAAATGACCGTTCACAATACCACTGAACTGCCGGAAAGACAGGAAAATACCAATAGATCAGACCGGAGCGACGTTTGATCATCACGGTGGCGCCCAATGCGCAACGAACATGGACCTGAACAAATTCACCATCCGCTCCCAGCAAGCCATCCAACAGGCGCAGACCATCGCCACCGGATATGGCCAGCAGATGCTCGAGAACGGCCACCTGCTGAAAGGCATTCTGGAGGTGGACCCTGACGTGACGCCCTTCCTGCTGAAGAAGCTCAATGTGAACGTGCCCGCGATGACGCAAGCATTGGATCGCATCGTGCAGGGCTACCCGAAAGTGAGCGGCGGGCAGATCAGCCTTTCGCGCTACAGCAGCGATGCGCTCACGAAAGCCCTCGCCGCGCTCAAGGAGTTCGGCGATGAGTTCGCCAGCGTGGAGCACATGCTCATCGGCATCCTAGACAGCGGCGACACCGTAAGCCAACTGCTGAAGGACAACGGCGTCACCAAGAAGGACCTGATCGCGGCCATCAAGGAATTGCGCAAGGGCAGCAAGGTCACGAGCCAGAGCCAGGAGGAGACCTACAACGCGCTGAACAAGTACGCCAAGAACCTCAACCAGCTCGCCAAGGACAACAAGCTCGATCCGGTCATCGGCCGCGACGAGGAGATCCGCCGCGTGCTGCAGATCCTGAGCCGTCGCACCAAGAACAACCCGATCTTGATCGGTGAGCCCGGCGTGGGTAAGACTGCCATCGCCGAAGGCATCGCGCAACGCATCGTCAGTGGCGACATCCCTGAGGACCTCAAAGGCAAGCAAGTGTTCAGCTTGGACATTTCCGCGCTGATCGCCGGCGCGAAATACAAGGGTGAATTCGAGGAGCGCTTGAAAGCCGTGGTGAAGGAAGTGATCAGTGCGGAGGGCAGCATCATCCTCTTCATCGACGAGATCCACACGCTGGTGGGTGCTGGCGGTGGCGAAGGCGCCATGGACGCGGCCAACATCCTGAAGCCTGCGCTCGCGCGCGGCGATCTGCGCAGCATCGGGGCTACCACGCTGAACGAATACCAGAAGTACTTCGAGAAGGACAAGGCCCTGGAGCGCCGCTTCCAGAAGGTGATAGTGGACGAGCCCAGCCGCGAGGACGCCATCTCCATCCTGCGCGGCCTAAAGGAAAAGTACGAGAGCCACCACAAGGTGCTGATCAAGGACGCCGCGATCATCGCCGCCGTGGAGCTGAGCACGCGCTACATCGCCGACCGCTTCCTGCCGGACAAGGCCATCGACCTGATCGACGAGGCCGCCAGCAAACTGCGCATGGAGATCAACTCCAAGCCAGAGGAGCTTGACGAGATCGACCGCCGCATCATGCAGTTGGAGATCGAGCGCGAGGCGATCAAGCGCGAGAACGACGAGGCCAAACTCGCCGAACTGAACAAGGAGCTCGCAGAACTCAGTGGCCAGCGCGACGGCTTCAAGGCCCGATGGGAAAGCGAGCGTGCTTTGGTCGAACGCATCAACAGCGCCAAGGACCAGATCGAATCCCTAAAGCACCAAGCCGCGCAATACGAGCGCGAGGGCGACTTCGGCAAGGTGGCCGAGATACGCTACGGCCGCATCCAGGAGACCGAGAAGGAACTGCTGGCCGCCAAGGATGAACTGCTTCTGCTGCAGGCCGAGAGCAAAATGATCAAGGAGGAGGTGGACGTGGAGGAGATCGCCGCCGTGGTGAGCCGCTGGACCGGTGTGCCCGTCACACGCATGCTCGAAGCGGAACGCATGAAGCTCCTGAAGTTGGAGGACGAACTGCACAAGCGTGTGATCGGTCAAGAGGAAGCCGTGCGCGCCGTGGCCGATGCGGTGCGCCGCAGCCGCGCCGGCATGGGCGATGAGCGCCGTCCCATCGGCAGCTTCATCTTCCTCGGTACCACAGGTGTCGGTAAGACCGAGTTGGCCAAGGCGCTCAGCGAGATCCTCTTCAACGACGAGCACGCCATGACGCGCATCGACATGAGCGAGTACCAGGAGCGCCACAGCGTGAGCCGACTGGTCGGGGCGCCTCCGGGCTACGTGGGCTACGACGAGGGCGGCCAGCTCACCGAGGCCGTGCGCCGCAAGCCCTACAGCGTGGTGCTGCTGGACGAGATCGAGAAGGCCCACCCCGACGTGTGGAACATCCTGCTGCAGGTGCTCGACGATGGCCGCCTCACCGACAACAAGGGCCGCGTGGTGAACTTCAAGAACACCATCGTGATCATGACGAGCAACATCGGCTCGCACATCATCCAAGAGAACTTCGAGAACCTCAAGGACAATAACGCCGAAGAGGTGATCGAGAAGACCCAGCGCGAGGTGATGGAGCTGCTGCGCAAGACCGTGCGCCCCGAGTTCCTCAACCGCGTGGACGAGCTGATCATGTTCCGTCCGCTGAGCCAGGGCGATGTGCGGGAGATCGTGAAGCTGCAGCTGCACTTGCTGATGCACAAGCTGGAGGAGAAAGACATCCACCTCATCCCCAGCGAGGAGCTGATCGCACACATCTCAAGCACGGGCTTCGATCCTCAATTCGGCGCACGCCCCATAAAGCGGATGATCCAGAAGGAACTGTTGAACGAGTTGAGCAAGCAGATCATCGCGGGAACGCTGGAGACTGGAAAACCTCAGGTGATCGATGTGTTCGATGGGCGGATCGTGTTGCGGAAGCCGATCGATGAGAAGGAGAGCAACGGGAATGGGAAGGCGAGGAAGAAGGTGGAAGCCTGAGCGCTTGCATATAGCAGGCCTATGTACCCCACCCTCTCCTACCTTGGCTCTTGCAAAGAGCGGCATATCCCATGGCCGATCCTCGCCCACCCATGACCAAGATCTCCATCCGCTTCTTCGACGACCGCGAGGTGCGTGCCGTGTGGGACGAGGAGCACGCCAAGTGGTGGTTCTCGGTGCTGGACATGTTGGCCGTGCTCACCGACCAGGACGACTACGACAAGACCCGCAACTATTGGAAATACCTCAAGGCCAAGCTGAAGCGGGAGGGCAGCAAAGTGGTTAGTGCCACTACCCAGTTGAAATTGCTTGCCCCGGACGGCAAGAGGCGCCTGACCGATGTGCTGGATCACGACGGCATCATCGCTCTGGGCAAGGAATTCCCGAGCAAGAAGGCGAACCGCTTCATCCAGTGGTTCACCCACAGCGAGGAAAGCATTGACGGAAAGAGCCGGACGAAGGCCTACGCCCTGTTCGAGAGCTCGTTCATCGACAGCATCGAGGTGGGCACCGCCAAGGGCCTGCAACAGATCCATGCCTATCTCTTCGGCGGCCTCTACCCCTTCGCCGGGCAGATCCGACAGAAGAACATCTCCAAAGGCGGTTTCCAGTTCGCGACCTCACACTTCCTCGGGGCCACCCTGAAACAGATCGACGCAATGCCCGAGGACACCTTCGACCGGATCGTAGCCAAGTACGTCGAGATGAACGTGGCGCACCCGTTCATGGAGGGCAATGGCCGGAGCACGCGGATCTGGCTTGACCTGATCCTAAAGAAACGCATGAAGCGATGCGTGGATTGGAGTAGGATCGGAAAACGGGACTACATGGACGCTGTGATCCAAAGTCCCGTGGACGCACGCATGCTGAAGAAGCTGCTGAAGAACGCACTGACCGACCAGATCGATAGCCGCGAGATGTACATGAAAGGCATCGACCACTCGTATTACTACGAGGAGGAGTGAGTTGGGCTGAAGGAGCCATCGGATAGTGCACGCAGATCAGCGGATCCCCAAGTACCTGCTCCATCCAAGCCTCTCCAACCCATCGCCCGGACC
Organism: Flavobacteriales bacterium; assembly: GCA_016787985.1. Lineage (GTDB taxonomy): Bacteria > Bacteroidota > Bacteroidia > Flavobacteriales_F > PHOS-HE28 > PHOS-HE28. The sequence goes on from JAEUTC010000147.1 coordinate 17,059, forward strand.
ACCCCGTTCACGCTGCCTGTCTCGATCGTTCATTGGATCGTTCAAAACCCGTTCGTCACCACGGGGCAATGGATCCCCCAAGGGGCTAGTTTGCCTTCCGTAAGAACACCCTTTGAATGAGTTTCGTAGCCCAATTGAACGAGCTGCAGACGGCGATGCGCCACACCCGTGCGCGCATGCTGGCCCCCTTGGACCAGCGCCAGCTGCAGCTGCCTTCCGACCCGGAGATCTTCGTGGAGGATGTGCTCCACTACGTTATGGATGAGGTGGCCAAGGACCTGAAAGCGCTCGGCCATATCCTGGAAGAGGACCACACCTTCACCGACAGCGTGAACCATTACCCGCTCTACCTCCTGCGCTTGGCCGGAGGCGATGTGCTCAACCTGCACTTCACCGGCGACTACCCGGACACGCTCTTCCTCACCATCTCCAAAGGCTTCCGACGCCCCGAACAGTTCAGCGATGCGCGCATGGCCCATGTGACCCTCGGCGTGAACATGGACCACAACCGCCTGCTGCTGGCCATCCTCGATGGATTGAACCGCTTCGGCCACTGATCCATTTCATCATGAAGACGCTCTACCTCTGCCGCCACGCCAAGAGCAGCTGGGCGGATGCAGGGATGGACGACTTCGATCGACCGCTGAACGAACGCGGTCAACGCAATGCGCCCTTCATGGCGAAGGTCTTCAAGGAACGCGGCGAACCCGTGGACCTCATCGTGAGCAGTCCGGCCAATAGGGCCATCACCACCGCACGGTCGTTTGCGACGGCCTTGGGTCTCACTGGTGATCGCTTCCGTGAAGAGCGGGCCATCTACCTCGCGGAACGCAGCACCCTCGCCCACCTGGTCAATGGCCTTCCGGAGCATGCGGACCGCGTGATGCTGTTCGGTCACAACCCCGGGTTCACCGATGTGCTGAACCACTTGAGCGACGCGGGTATCGCCAACCTGCCCACCTGCGGCATCGTGCGCATCGACTTCGCGGTGAACGAGTGGCAACACATCATCAAGGGCAGCGGTACGCTCGTGTGGTTCGACTACCCCAAGCGACATCCGGGCCAGGGCTGATCATTTAATGCGTTGGCGGTACAAGGTGCGGTGCTGCAACGTACCGGATACCCGGTAGATGAAGTACGCGTGCCCATCATGTACCTGCACCTCCTCGGGAAAAGGATGATCCAACGCGCGCTCCGGGCCCAGCTGCCCCGTGTTCGGATCGATACTGCGCAGCCAAGTGCGTAGGTTCCGGGCGAAGACCGCGTACACGGTTCCATCGCGGGCATCCTGCAAGAGCCGGGTCTTCCAAGTGCGTTCCTTGTGGTAGGTGATGGGGACCTCATCCACCGCCGTGAGGTCGGGTAGGAAGCGACGGATCATCTCCTTGTGATGATCGAAGACACACAAGGTGTCGTTCACCACGAACAGCGGTGCGTAGGGCGGTTTGAAGTAGAGGTCGTTGTGGAAGCCCGTCATGTACCCCGCGATGATCTCCGCATCCACGCCGGTCTCGCGCGCGAGGTCCATGGCCACCACCTTATCGTGACCACTCATGTATTTGTACTGGCTCCGGAACAGTTCCATTACGAAGTCGTCCTGCACACTGCAGATGCGTCGCGAGGTCTGTTGCCGCACATCGAAGGCGAAGTGGTCGAACGCCGGGAAGGTCGCATCGAAGTTGCTGCCCAAGAGATTGCCAGGAATGCTGTCCGTCCACGGCAATACCTGTTCGTGCAGTGTTTTCAAGCTGATCTGCTCCAGCGCGATGCCCTCTTCGGCTGGGGCGGCCACCCAGGCGCACACGGTTCCCTCCACGATCACGCGGTGCGCAGCGTCGTGCCGAAGGCGGCAGACATCCGTGGGTAAACGAACACTGGCCAGCTCCACGAAGTTGGTGTCCAGCATGTGCAGACGACCCTCTCGGAAGACCTGCTTGCCCTGCTCGTTCTCGCGGTGTACCAACTTGGGACGTTCGTACGTGAGGATCCATACGCCTTCGTCGTTCGTGAGGTAGTCGCCTACATGCAGATCGTTGCGCTCGTAAACCACCTCGGGGGCCGACCGTTGGATGGTCACCTCGGGCAGTTGCACCGCGCTGGGCACCATCCGGATGAGGATCGGCTCACCAGTGGCCATGGCGTAGGCTGATACCTGAACTTCCTGGCTCGCATAACCGATCCGGCTCACTTCCAATGCCAGCACTTTCGGTCGATCAAGGGCAAATTCGAAGCGGCCTTGGTCGTCCGAGACAGCCACCAACGATGTCCCTTTCATCCGGATGTGCACTTCGCCGAGCGGCTTGCTGGTCGCATCATCGAGGATCACACCCTTCAGCACGGTCCGTTGCGCCCCAGCTCCGAGCGGGAGCAGCAGGCCAAGAATGACCATGATCATACTGAGGAGGTACTTCATGCGTTCCGTTGGTAAGATACCGGAATGGTCATGATCGCATAAATTCACTTCGGGCAACGGCCGCTTCCACCCCACCACCGATGCACGGCACCATCCGATACGACCACTACCGCGTGCTCGGCATTGCTCGTGATGCCACTCCACAGCAGGTGAAACAGGCCTATCGCGACCGGGTGAAGACCTGCCACCCCGACCGTAACGCGTCTCCCCAGGCGAACACCCTCTTCCATGCCGTGCACGATGCGTACGAGACCTTGCGCGATGCGGAACGCCGTCGGATCTACGATGAGCGCCTTTCAGGGTATCGTCCGGTGCAGGAGCAACGGGCACGGCCTCCCGAACATCACGCGCCGCGTTACGCCCGTGCGGCTCAGCGCCCCGTGAACCGCTTCGCCTTCTTCGGTTTGCACCTTACCGGTCTCTTTTTCGGCGTCGCTCTGGTGGGCGGCATCCTGCTGGGCATCACCTTCATGCATTGGCCGCTCTACACCATCATCTTCATCGCTCCCGGTGTGGTGGTGATCCCGGATAGCATCGCTGGTTTGCGCACGAAATGAGAAGACCCCGTCGCCGGGGTCTTCATTCAATAGGTCCTTCCTACTTAAGCCACCGGTACGAGCCAGCCGTAAGGATCGGCCACGCGTCCACGGCGGATGTCATCCAATCGTTGTCCCACTTGGTTCGCCAAGCGGCGCTCCGCGATCTCGGGCAGGGTGAACTCCTCATCACCGAAGGCGATGGTTGCGATGTGTGCGATGGTGGCCGCCGTGCCTGCCCCGAAGGCTGAACGCAGACGTCCGTTGCGTGCTGCGCTTACGACCTCCTCCACCGTCACCGGGCGTTCCTCCACTCGGATCCCTTCATCTTGCGCGATGCGGATGATGCTCTCCCGCGTGATGCCATGCAGGATGGTACCGTCCAAAGCCGGCGTGATCAGGGTGCCTTCAATGTTGAAGAAGACGTTCATGGTTCCGCTCTCCTCGATGAACTGATGGGTCAAGCCATCGGTCCAGATGAGTTGGTGGTAGCCTTGATCCTGTCCCATCTTGGCAGGATAAAGACCACCGGCGTAGTTGCCACCGCACTTGGCCTCTCCGGTGCCGCCCGGGAACGCGCGGCTGTAGTTGGTCTCGATCTTCACGCGCACCGGCTCGCTGTAGTAGCTGCGTACCGGGCAGGTGAAGATGATGAACTTGTAGTTATCGCTCGGCTTCACACCGATGTACTCGTCGCTGGCGAAGAGGAAGGGGCGGATGTACAAGGAGGCCTCATCACCTTCGGGCAACCAGTCCTTATCCAGCTGCACGAGTTGCACCAACGCTTCCAGGAAGAGGTCTTCGGGGATCTGCGGCATGCACATGCGCTTGGCACTGCGGTTCATGCGCGCGATGTTCGCTTGCGGTCGGAAGATGCTCACACCACCGTTCGCCGTGCGGTAGGCCTTCAACCCCTCGAAGATGGTCTGGCTGTAGTGCAATACCAGCGCCGCCGGACTCAACTCCAGATCCGCGAAGGGGACGATGGCTGGCGCTTTCCACGCACCATCCTCGAAGTCCATCACCAGCATATGGTCGCTGAAGACACGGCCGAACTTGATGTTATTGAGGTCGGTATCCTGCAATCGCGAACGCTCCACGCGTTGTGTCGCTATCTTTTGCCCGGTCGTGATCATCAAACCAATCGTTTGGGTTGGAACAAAGGTAACCCTTTGGTCTAGTGAGCACCGCCGACCGCCCTGGCCCATGTCAACCAACCCGGGAACCGTCGAGGACATCCATGCCGTGCTGCGGCGGGTTTGGGGCTATTCGCAATTCAGACCCCGGCAGGAGGAGATCGT
>JAEUTC010000161.1 GCA_016787985.1 Flavobacteriales bacterium
ATCGTTGGTGCTCACCAGCAGCTGGTTCACCATGCCGGTCATGCTCGCGGTGAGCTTGCCGAACTTGGTGATCTCCTTCCGCGCTTCGATCAACGAGAGTTCGGGCGAGACGGCCATCACCGGATCGTTGATGTACTCCAGCCGGAATTCCTTGTCGTCATCCGTGCGGCTCGGCACCATGCGCGTAACAATGCGCTCGATCTGCGGTACGAAGCCGATGAGCAGGAGGGTATTCACCACATTGAAGGAGATGTGTAGGTAGGTCAGCGCCCACACCAGCACATCGGTATCGACATAGGGTGATGCACCGTGTATGCTGGTCACGTAGCGGTCCAGCAGATGGAGGTACGGCCCGAAGAGCAGCAGGGCCCACACAAGGCCCAGCGCCTTGATCACGAAGTGCGCGCGTGCGGCGCGTCGGCCCCACACGTTCGCCACCAGTGCCGCCAGGTTCGCCGTGATGGTCGTTCCCAGGTTCATGCCCAGCACCGACGCGGCGGCCATCTCATACCCGATGATGCCGCGCTGGCAAAGTACCATGGTCGCCGCCAGGGCCACACTGCTGCTCTGTACCATCATGGTGAAGAGCATGCCCAGCCCCGTGAAGAGGAGGACCGAGAAAACGCCATGGCCGGTGATGCGTTCGAGCACCGCAACGCCATCGCTGTCCGGCACGGGCACCACGTTCTTGAGGAATTCCAGTCCCAGGAAGAGGATGGCGAAACCCACCATGAAGTCGCCGATGGGCTTGGAGTGTCGTCCCTTCAGGAACAACAAGGGGAATGCAAGACCGATGATCGGCAGGGCGAACACATGGATGTCTATGGAGGCGAAACCGAGCGCGCTGAAGAGCAGGGCTTTCACCGTGGTGCCGATGTTCGCCCCCATCAGAACGCCGATGGACTGCCGCACCGTGATCAGGCCGGCGTTCGCGAAGCTGACCACCATCACAGAGGTCACCGACGAGAGTTGGATGAGCACCGTGGTGACGAAGCCAGTGAACACACTGAGGAAGCGGTTCGCGGTCATCACCTTCAGCACATCGCGCATGCGCGCACCGGCCACTTTCTGCAGGCCCTCGCTCATGGCTTTCATGCCATAGATGAAGAGCCCCAGGGAACCCGCAAGGGTGAGGAATTCGATGATGCCGAAACGCATGGGAGGCGCGGTCGCGCGGGGCGCAAGCTATCAACGCCATGTTTCCGGGATGTTAAGGGATCGCGGTATCCTCCGCCATGCGCGGGTTCCCGAACGCGATACCGGTCCGGCTACCTTTGTCCGCGAAGGATCGCATAACGGACGCATGGGTCAACTTTCTCCCCGGCAGGTCGCTTTGATGGCCGCATTGGCGGTGGCCTTGGTGGCCGGGTGCCTGGTCGGTATCGCCAAGTGGGCAGGTACATTGATCCTACCGCTTTCGTGGAGTGCCCTGGGTTTGGTGTTGCTCTTCGCTTCGGCCTACGGTGCGTTCGCCTATGGGATCGACCGTTTCGTTCATGCCCGCCTGAAGCTCCTCTACCGCACGGTGCACGACCTGCGCCGCACCCGGAAGGGCGATGACCGGATCGAACTGAAGGGCGATGTACTCGGGCGGGTCAATGCCGAGGTTTCCGCTTGGGCTTCGGAACGGCGCACGGAGATCCGTGAACTCCAGGAGCGGGAGGAGTTCCGCCGCGAATTCATCGGGAACCTGGCGCACGAGTTGAAGACACCCATCTTCAACATCCAAGGTTATATCCTCACGCTGTTGGAGGGCGGCTTGGAGGATGAAAAGGTGAACCGCGACTTCCTGCAGCGGGCCTCGAACGGGGTGGATCGCCTCATGAAGATCGTGGAAGACCTCGACCTGATCACCAAGCTGGAAAGCGGTGTGATGGACCTACGCACCACGCGCATGGACCTGCATGACCTGGTGAAGGACACCATCGAGAACATGGAGATCCTCGCGCAGGGCCGCAACTTCAAACTGGTGAACGACCTTGAACCCGGCACCGTGGTGATGGCCGACAGGAACCGCTTGGCGCAGGTCTTCACGAACCTGTTCACCAACGCGATCAACTATGGTCGCGATGGTGGTCGTTGTACGGTGCGCAGCTATGGATTGGAGGATCGAGTGGTGGTGGAGGTCTCCGACGATGGGATCGGCATAAGCCCCGAACACCTGCCGCGCTTATTCGAGCGTTTCTATCGCGTAGGGAAAAGTCGCGCCCGCAACGAAGGCGGTTCAGGACTTGGTCTGGCCATCGTAAAGCATATCATCGATGTCCACGGCGGCTCCATTACTGTCAAGAGCACCGAAGGTCAGGGCTCCACCTTCTCCTTCACGCTGGAGCGGGCGATGTGAGGCACTGTCAGCGCACCGCGTCTTCATAAAGCACCACTTCCTTCTCGTTGTTGATGCTGATGCGCGGAATATCATCGAAGATGGTGAGCTTGCCGGTGACGCATACTTTCTTGTTCAGCAACCACACCTCCGGATCGTAGCTGAAGTTCGGACCGTTGTACTCCCAGATCGTTGCATAGAACTCCTGGTTGGGGTGCATGCGATCGAAATTGAGGTAGATGGCTTTGGCCTTCGCGGTCTTGCGCGTGCTCACCACCGTGCCACAGACCGTAGTCGTTTTTCCGATGTGGTACTTGGCCTGCACGCTGTTGATCATCCCCTTGGGCAGGGGGGCTCGCAAGGGCTCCACTTCACCGAAGTTCGGGTCGCCTTCAGCGTACCAGTCCTTCAACTCCCGCGCCGCTTCCACCCTGGCCTCCACGGCGTCATCCAACGAAGAAAGGAAGTCATACCCCGTCAGCTTCTCCACACTGTCCACCGGCACGGCGAAGCTGATCGGCGGCCCATCGAGTTTCGTGTTACGCATCACGAAAGCGATGGCCTTGGGTTGGTCACCATCCAAGTCCGCGATCACCTTCCAGAATAGTTCGGGGATACTCACTTCGTTCTTCCGGTCGGCCTTCTGCAGCGTGGGCAGCCCATCACGCAGCACTGGTCCGGTGATCACGAAAACACGTCGCTTGCTGAAGTTCACATACCGACGACCCCAATCCTCCAAGTCTGCCCAGGTCTCGCGGTTCAACTCTGGTACTTGCGGACTGATGTTCGAGTAGTAGTACGTGGCTTTCAGCGCATCGTAGTTCCAACGCATATCCGCGCTCGGTACCAAGTGTCCCCGGTCATAGCCGCTGTTCCAATAGTCCGCGGTCACAGCACTGCCCGTCTTCACCAAGGGGTCCGGAAGGAAGGAGTCGATCCGCGCGAGGTTCCCGGTGATCAGGTCGGGCGTGGCGATGTGTGCCGTCCACTTCGGCTGCTCGTGCTTCTCACTGTAGACCAGCAGGTGTCCGGGATGTGTGATCACTTCGTCCCCAGGTTCCAACTTCGGCAGCCCGATGCGCTCGAGGTCGCGGCGGATGATCGCGAGCTTCACACTATCGACCCGGGCGGTCAAGCGAACCCGTTGTTCTTCCATGGAGCTGCGTTCGGCTTCGAGCTTCTTGAGCCGTTGCTCCAGATCGAGCTGGGCGAAGCTGATGCTACAGGAAAGCGCGAAGAGCGAGAGGAGCAGAGGGCGAGGTACGATCATAGCTGGCTAAAAGTAGCGGACTCCGATCAACGGAGAAGGTCTCCGAACTCATCCAAAGCTCGTTCCAAACCTTCATGGCCCGCCATGGGCTTGAAATGCGCTTTGGCCGCTGGGTCACCGAGAGCCGCTTGGATGTCCACTTGGTGCTGCGCTTGCACGAGGAATCGCCCGGTCCGTGCATGCAGGGCTCCCAAGTACTCCTGTTCAGCCTGACCAGGTGTGGGGATCACCAGTGCGCTCCGACCCAACGCTACCAGGTCCATCAAGGTGGTGTACCCGCTGCGCGATACCACCAGTTCGGCAGCGGCCATGGCGGCAGCAAGCTCTGCACTGCCCCCATGCGGTACACACTTCACGTTGCCGCGTTGTTCTTCTTCGGCCTTTCCGGGGAGTCCCCGTACCAGCAGGTGCTGCCCTTCGATCCGTTGCAGCTGTTCGGTCAGGATCCCGTCCAGCAACGTGCGATGGGGTTCCGGCCCACTGATCACGGCCACGATGCGGAAGCGGGCTTCATTGCGCACGGCGCCGGATCGCATGCGGCTCACCGTACCGATGTATCGGGCGTTCGCCGGAAGATCGCGGCCATGGGAGAGCTCTCCGGCGAGCCCTGGCGCTTCAGGTTCATCCATGATCCAGCAGCGGTCGAAACGGCCCACGTGCCGCAGGTTCAGCTTGCGCAATGCACCTTGTGCGATCGGCGTGAAAGGGAAGACCTGATGGGTGATCAGCACGCTGGGTAGTTCACGCGCCCGCAGTCCAAAACGCTGATCACTGATCACCGCGTCGAGGTGCAGGTCGCGACGGATACGCTCGAACAGCGCGTTCTCCACGCGTACACTCCGCACCATTTCCGGGAATTGCCGCACCATGCTCCACAGCTGGCTGCCGCCTTTCGAGTAGCGGATCGTAGCGCCGGGGATGCGCACGTGCTCCAATGCAGGGAACTCGGCGCGCAGCAGGGCTAGAGGACCGTTGTCCGCACCGATTACCGGCACGGCCCGGCGTTGCAGTAACGCCTGGATGATCGGGATGCACCGCGTGCTGTGGCCCAAGCCCCAATCGAGCGGAGCCACGAGGATGCGCTTGCCGTTGAACACGCCCCAAAGGTCGCACCTCGGTGTAAAGCTTGGATGAAGCTTGGGGAGGAGCCCTATTTTCGCGCCTGCCTGCTCGAACTATCCGTGAAGGCAGGGCCTTCATGGGCAAGAACAAGATCAGTCGTTTCGCCGAGAACCTCACCTTCGACCATGTGGTGCAGCCCACCTTCACGCAGCTTGTACACGAAGGACTTCCGCAACGTGGCCGTTGGAACGAACTGCTCTTCAAGCGCGATGCCCCCTTGGTATTGGAGCTGGGCTGTGGTGGTGGCGAGTACACCGTGGGTCTCGCACGCTTGAACCCCGATCGCAACTACCTCGGAGTGGACATCAAAGGCGCCCGTTTGTGGCGAGGAGCCCGCACCGCGAAAGAGGAAGGTTTGCACAACGTTGGCTTTCTCCGCACCCATGTGGACCACCTGTTGAAGTGTTTCGGCCCACAGGAGGTGGACGAGATCTGGCTCACCTTCAGCGATCCGCAGATCGGAAAGGCGCGCAAACGCTTGACCAGTCCGCTTTTCTTAGCGCGTTACAAAGAGGTGCTCAAGCCCGGCGGGTTCATCCACCTGAAGACCGACAGCCCGCTGCTGTATGAATACACGCTGGAGCAGATCGCAGAGCACAAGCTCCCGATCTACGAGCAGAGTAACGAGGTCTACGCTGAGCTCGTGCCACGCGTCTCCCCCGAAGAGCAAGCCGTGCTGAACATCAAGACCTATTATGAGCAGATGTGGTTGGAGGAAGGGCGGACGATCCATTATGTGAGGTTCGGGATGAATTGACCCATGCCCAAACGAACACTCATCAACGAAGCGGTCCAAGAACCGTCCCTCCCGGGAGGCAGGCGCGACTTCTTCGCCGACGTGATGTCCGTGGTGCGCCAGATCCCCAAGGGGCGGGTGACGAGCTATGGCGCTATTGCCAAGTACCTCGGTGCCGCGCGGAGTAGCCGGATCGTGGGGTATTGCATGAACAACTCCCATGTTGTCAAACCCAAAGTGCCGGCGCACAGGGTGGTCAATCGGATCGGCATGCTCACCGGTAAACATCACTTCGCTTCACCCACCGCCATGGAAGACCTCCTGAAGAAGGAAGGGGTGAAGGTGAAGAACGATCAGGTGGTCGACTTCGGCAAGAAATTCTGGGACCCGGCGGTGGAGTTGGATCTGTAGTTCCGGTGGTTTTCGACTTATCTTCACTGCCATGTCCACCGCCGAACTCAGAAAGCGATTGATCGAACGGATCAAACGTTCTCGACGCCCGGATCTCCTCAAAGAAGCGTATCAATTGATGGGAACAGATACCGACGACTTGGAGGTATACAAAGTTTCGCCAGAGCAGCGGAAGGCGATCGAAAAAGGGGTGAAGGCCGCTAAGGAAGGTAAGGTGATACCATCCAAGGAAGCTGATCGAGAGATCGACGAATGGCTTTCCGAATAGTCTGGACAGCTCCAGCCCAGGCTGAGCGTAAGCGGGTACTGGCTTATTGGTTGAAGCGGACCGGTTCACCACTCTATTCCATCAAACTCGACAGTCGTTTCAGAAGTGCCTTGAAGTTGATCGCCCGTGAACCACTGATCGGGCGTCCCACGAGCATCAGAGGCGTCCGCGTAAAGTCCGTGGGTGATCATCAGTTGTACTACAGCATCGACCAAGAGACCATTTTGGTCCTGACCTTATGGGATCCTCGCCGAAACCCGAAAAACCTGAGGATAAGGAAGTAGGCTATCAAAGGTCATTGTTGAGTCTTGGTGGGTGCTGGCCTCTACTTTTGTCGCCCCATCATGCCCATCACCCAAGAAGCCATCCTCAGCGCCCTCTCGCGCATCATCGAACCGGACCTGAAGAAGGATATCGTTGAGCTCGACCTCGTGCGCGATGTCACCGTGGACGAGAATACCGTTCACGTCCACGTGGAAGTGAGCAACCCGGCCATGCACAGCCGCAAACGCATGGAAGAGGCCGTGGTCTTCAACCTGCAACAGGCACTGGGCAAAGAGGTGAAGGTGGTGGCCAACGTGACGCCCTTGAGCGGCGAGCGCGGCAACCTGCGTAAGGTGCTGCCCGACGTGAAGTACATCGTGGCCGTAGCCTCGGGGAAGGGCGGCGTAGGCAAGAGCACCATCACCGCGAACCTCGCCGTGGGCTTGGCACGGCTGGGTTGGAAGGTGGGCCTGGTGGATGCCGATATCCACGGGCCCAGCATGCCCATCATGTTCGATACCGTTCACGAGCGCCCCACGACCATCGAGAAGAACGGCAAGCGATGGATCGTGCCGGTGGAGAGCCATGGCGTGAAACTGCTCAGCATCGGCTTCTTCGCGGATCCGTCACAAGCCATCGCCTGGCGCGGACCCATGGCCAGCAAGGCCTTGGAACAACTCTTCAAGGATGCCGACTGGGGAGAGCTGGACATCATGCTGGTGGACCTTCCACCCGGTACCAGTGACATCCACTTGTCCTTGGTGCAGGCCGTGCCGCTCACCGGTGCCATCGTGGTGAGCACGCCGCAACCCGTAGCCCTGGCCGATGCCCGCAAAGGCGTGGGCTTCTTCCAATTGCCCAGCGTGAACGTGCCCGTGCTCGGTATCGTGGAGAACATGGCCTGGTTCACGCCCGCGGAGCTACCGAACAACAAGTACTACATCTTCGGACAAGGCGGTGCGCGTGCCCTGGCCGGAGAGCTGAACGTGCCGCTCCTGGGTGAAGTGCCGTTGGTGCAAAGTATCCGCGAGGCCGGTGATGTGGGCCGTCCCGCCGTGCTGCAGGATTCCACGTTGGTTTCCACTGCGTTCACCGACCTTTGCCGTGCAGTGCAAGCGCGTTTGGAAGAAGTGGTCCACGCCAAAGCGCCCGCCAGCCATGCCTGAGACCATGAACGCCACCGAACTCGAACTGTGCGAACAACGCATCCGCGAAGCGTTGAACGAACTACGCCCGTTCCTGGAGGCCGATGGTGGTGATATCTCCCTGGAGGAAGTGACCGCCGACGGTATCGCACGCGTTCGCTTGCACGGCGCCTGCACCAATTGCGCCATGAGTCCCATGACCATGAAGGCCGGGGTGGAGGAGGCCATCAAGCGTGTGGCGCCGCAGATCAAGCTGGTGGAGGCGGTGAACCTGTCCGTTACGCAGGCGGGTTTGGGTGTGGTGGTGTGAGTCCATCACAACGTCGTTCAAGCCTGAGCCATATCGACCACCCGGGGGTCGATCTCGTCGGCCTTTTCCGACAAGATGTTGCTTAAGCCCTCGGTCTGATGCGGATCGAACGCGGTCCCACGGTAGTGATCGCGTTCGAGAACTCGTATCCATGAACGCTGAACAGCATGACGATACGAGCGGTCTTGTCGTGTGGTCGCATCCCGTGCATGCGCAGCAGCACCACACCACGGTGGGGTCGGTCGTGGGAGAACACCAATTCCCCAAAATCCTTGTCCTCGGTCAATAGGACTTCGCCGCGTTCATAGGCCAACCCGAGAACTTCTACATCAGTTATGCCATGATCCTCCTCTGCAATGGAATAGACCTCATGTCCAGCCGTGCGCAATGCAGCAACAACAAAGAACTCGACACTTTCATCGGCTACTAGACGCATCGACCTTGATCAATCCGCGTAGGTGATGTCGTTCCGCACCGAATCCACGGCATACAGCAGTGCCGCCCGGATGCTTTCGTTCGTCAGTTTTGGGTAGCCCTCAAGGATCTCTGCCTCCAACTCACCATAGGCCATTTTCTCGAGGATCAGGTCCACAGGGATACGCGTGCCCTTGAAACAAGGTTTGCCAAGCATCACCTTCGGGTCCGATGAGATATGATCGCGCCAGTCAAGCATTGTCGAATGCGGTTGCTCTCCCAAAGATACCGCGAACACAGGACATTCCGCACGGAAGGCCGTCGTTCTTAGAACATTGAACGGGTTCACCTGTTCCTATCGCCGAGCGTGACCACCATCACGCTCACCACCTCGCGCGCCCGTACCTTTGCCGCGCATTTCCCCCATGGAAACACCCACCCGGACCAAGACCGTCGAAGAGCGGCGTAATGTGGTCATCCTCTTCGCTGGTGACAGCGGCGACGGCATCCAGCTTACTGGCAGCCAGTTCACCGACACCAATGCGCTCTTCGGCAACGACGTCAGCACCTTCCCGAACTTCCCTGCCGAGATCCGTGCGCCACAAGGGACCCTCGCTGGTGTCAGCGGCTACCAGCTGCACTTCGGTAGTGTGGAGCTCTTCACCGCAGGCGACCAGTGCGATGTGCTCGTGGTGATGAACGCCGCTGCGCTTCGGGCCAATCTGGGCAAGTTGAAGAAGGGCGGCACCATCATCGCCAACAGCGACGGCTTCGATAGCAAGAACCTGCGCCTCGCGGGCTACATCGATCAACAAGATCCGCTGACCGACGGCTCCCTGGCCAACTACACGGTGCATTCCGTGGACGTGACCAAGATGACCCGCAATGCCCTCGAAGGCATGACGCTGGGCATGAAGGAGAAGGACCGCTGCAAGAACATGTTCGTGCTCGGCTTCGTGAACTGGATGTACAGCCGCAGCCTGGAGAACAGTGAGAAGTTCCTCGAAGGCAAATTCGGCAAAAAGCCCGAGCTGCTGGAGGCGAACAAAAAAGCGTTGCTCGCGGGCTACAACTACGGCGATACCAGCGAGACCTTCACCACGCGCTTCGAGGTGAAGCCTGCTCCGATGCCCAAGGGCACGTACCGCAGCATCACCGGCAACCAGGGCACAGCGCTCGGCTTGATCGCGGGGGCGCAGAAGGCCGGGCTGGACCTGTTCTATGGCAGCTATCCCATCACACCGGCCAGTGACATCCTGCACGAACTGGCGCGCCACAAGAATTTCGGGGTGAAGACCTTCCAAGCGGAGGATGAGATCGCCGCGATCTGCTCGGCCATTGGCGCGAGTTATGGCGGTGCGCTCGGCATCACGGCCAGCAGTGGTCCGGGCATCGCGTTGAAGGGCGAGGCCATGGGCTTGGCCTTCATGCTGGAGATACCGTTGGTGATCGTGAACGTGCAGCGCGGTGGGCCCAGCACCGGCCTGCCCACCAAGACCGAACAGGCCGACCTGTTCCAGGCCGTGCATGGTCGCAATGGCGAAGCGCCGATCCCGGTCCTTGCGGCCAGCACTCCCACGGATTGTTTCGAGATGGCCTACGAGGCGGTGCGCATCGCCGTAGAGCACATGACACCCGTGATCCTGCTCACCGATGGCTACATCGCCAACGGCGCAGAGCCCTGGCAATTCCCGCAGGCAAAGGACCTGAAGCCGATCACACCCCCGTTCGCAACGCCGAAAGTGGCAGGTGACATGGAGAAGTTCCTGCCCTACCTGCGGGACGAAAAGGGCGTGCGTCCTTGGGCCGTTCCCGGCATGGCCGGTTTGCAGCACCGCATTGGTGGCATCGAGAAGGAGGACGGAACGGGCAACATCAGCTACGATCCGCTGAACCACGAGAAGATGGTGCGCCTGCGCGCTGAGAAGGTGCGCAAGGTGGTGGAGAACGTGCCGCCGCTGGACATCAGCAATGGCGTGGACAGCGGCGACCTGCTGATCCTCGGTTGGGGCAGCACGTACGGCGCCATCCGCACAGCCGTGAACGAAATGGCAGCGGAAGGACATACCGTAGGCCACCTCCATCTGCGTTACCTCTTCCCCTTCCGCAAAGAGCTCGGTGCGATCCTTTCCCGCTACAAGCGTGTGCTGATCCCCGAGATGAACAGCGGCCAACTGCGTCAGCTGATCCGTGCCGAGTTCCTCGTGGATGCGAAAGGGTTGAACAAGATCCAGGGCATGCCTTTCACCGCTGCGGAGATCAAGGCCGCCGCCAATGAATACCTGAAGCAATGACCACCGCCAACGAAGTCGTGAACGGCAGTGCCGCACCCGCCAAGGTGAACTACGCCAGTGACCAGGAGGTGCGCTGGTGTCCCGGTTGTGGCGACTACTCCATCCTGAAACAGGTGGAGACCGTGCTGAAGGAACAAGGCAAGCCCAAGGAGGAGATCGTGTTCATCAGCGGCATTGGCTGCAGCTCACGCTTCCCGTACTACCTGGATACATACGGCATGCACAGCATCCACGGCCGTGCACCCGCCATCGTCAGCGGACTGCGCGCCGTGCGACCCGATCTCAGCGTGTGGATGATCACCGGTGATGGCGACTCGCTCAGCATCGGCGGCAACCACCTCATCCACCTGCTGCGCCGTAATGTGGATGTGAACGTGCTGCTCTTCAACAACGAGATCTACGGTCTCACTAAAGGGCAGTACTCGCCTACTTCACCAGAAGGTGCCGTGACCAAGAGCACGCCCATGGGCAGCGTGGACCATCCGTTCAACCCGCTCGCGTTGTGCAAGGGGGCCGATGCCACCTTCATCGCCCGCGCCATGGACCGCGATCCCAAGCAACTGCGCGAGGTGCTGGTGAAGGCCGATGCCCACCGCGGCACCAGCCTCATCGAGATCTACCAGAACTGCAACGTCTTCAATGATGGTGCCTTCGAGGTCTTCACGGAGAAAGCCACCAAGCCCTTCCACACGCTCTTTGTGGAGCACGGCAAGCCGCTGGTCTTCGCCAATGGCACCAAGGGCATCAAGCTCGATGGCATGACGCCGGTGATCGTGGACCTCACCGATGGAACCGCTTCACTGGAGGACCTCTGGATCCACGACGAGCGCGACAGCTTCAAGGCCAGCATTCTGGTCCGCCTCTTCGATGACCAAGGGCACGAAGGTGCCATGCCGCGACCTTTCGGTGTGTTCTACATCGCTGAGCGCAGCACCGTGGAAAGTCGCATCAACGCGCAGGTGGAAGAAGCCATCGCGAAGAAGGGCGTGGGCGATCTGGATGCCTTGTTGAGCGGGGGGAGGACTTGGACGATCGGGTAGTTCTATTCAGCCACTAGGTTAAACTCCACCCGCATCACGTTGCTGATCGCCTGATCGCCCAGGTCATCGAAGAACGAGTTCGAGCCGTACTTGATGCCGAAGCGGGTGCGGTCCAATTCCAAGGTGCCGGTCACGGTGCTTCGCTCGCCCTGCCGGGAGATGCGTGCGGCGAACTTCACGGGGTTGGTGGTTCCGCGTATCGTCAGGCTGCCCAGCACGGTGCAGGTGTCGTTCACGATGGGGGTGGATCCGCTCACGGAGAACCGGGCCTCGGAAAAGCGCTCCACATCGAAGAAGTCCGGGCTTTTCAAGTGCTCCATCAAATTCGCATCCTCATGATGCAGGCTCCGCATATCAGCCACCACCTCTCCATGGGTGATCGTGTTGGCAGCGAAACGGATATGACTTGAGCTGACCTTCAACTGCCCGGTCAAGCTGTAGTCGCCGACCTCGCCGTAGCCGGTCCATTGCAGTGAACTTAGGCCCGGTAGGAAGGTGTACGTGCCACTGTCGCGGACCGCGGGCTCCAGTGTGGCTTCGGTCTCCACCAGTGCGGTCCCTTTCCAGCGCTTACCGTTCGCATCTTCCACGATGTAGTACCACAGGGCATCGCCACCCGAAAGGGTCTCCTGCCTGCGCCAACTGCTGGGGTCCGTGTACACCACGCCGCCTTTGAGCTCCGCGTTGGGGCAATCGTAGATGGTGGCGAACTGCTCGGGCGTGTCGGCCAAGCGATGGTACCAGCCTGCATCGGTCCATACGAAGCTGCCGAACTCGATCAACTTCACATCGCCGACCACTGACCGGATCGTGGTGTTGTGCTTCCAGACATACATGCTATCCTCGAACACGGCGTTGACGGGGTTGGGGTCGTGTGCGCCGACAAGGCCCACCGGCAAGCCGCGCAGGAGCTTTGGTAGGAGCCGGTCGGCTTCGGTGTCATCGGCCTCAAGCGCAGGTGCGGGTGAAAGGGTGTTCTGTTGTTGGCAACCGACATGGATCATGGCAATGACCAAGAGGAGCAGGAGGGTGTTCGCGGTGCGCATGGTGTGGTGTGTTGAGGATGCAAAACAGCCTCTTTCCAACGCCTTTATCGCCCCGGAACCGGTTGTGGCACGTGTGCGATAACCCATTGGTCATCAGTGCTTCAGAAGAAAGTGGGCCGTGCTTGTTCAGGACTCGGGTCCCGAACTGCTGGATCCACCCTGCGCGGAGCGCTCCACCCACTCGCTGGGGGAACATCCTTCGTGTTCCCGGAAAGCGCGGTTGAAGGTGGATTTGGCGCTGAAGCCCGCATCGAGCGCGATGCCCAGTAAGCTCTTGGACCGATGTTCGCCGGCAGCGATCGCGGCCTTGACCGCTTCCACCCGATAGCTGTTCACCCACCGGAGGAAGGTGCTTCCAGTTCCGCTATTGATGGTGGTGGACACCACTTTGGCGGGCAGTTTCACCGCTAAGGCGAGGTCCATGAGCGTCAGGTCGGGCTGGCGGAAGAGCGCCTGATCCTTCATGGTCTCCACGATCTGCTGGAGCAACAAAGGGTCGAACTTGACCGATGCGGGTTCCCCGGGAAGCTCCATGACCTCCACAGGCGTTGGCGCTGGTGGAGATGGGACATCAGCAGGATGACCGCTCGTCGCTAAAGGAGATGATGATGCTTCGGTCGGTTGGGTGATGCGGACCACTTCCACTTGCCGATACCCTTGCCAACCGATGGCGCAAACGATCAGCAACTTCAATACGTCAGTGGGCAGAATGATGCCGGTACTGTGGAAAGCGTCCGGCACGAGGCCGAGTGTGATCGCCACCGCGGCGAACACGGCGAAGAGCAGGATCAAGCGGTGGAGCCACTGCATCGCCACCGGACGTGTATCGGAGAATTGGGCCTCCGTGATATCACGCCAACGCTCCAAGGTGCGATGCGAGAGCAGGAGGTAGATGATCAGCCCCAGTTGGCTTCCCCAGAAGAAGAAGGGCTTCAACCAAGGCTCATACGTCCCGATCCAGAACTGGTACTTGTCCGCATCGTTAAGGAAGAAGGCAGCACCGTGCACGGCAAGCTGTATCAGTCCCGGAGCCATGTGCGCAAGGCGGCCCCACCAAGCGGGTAGGCGATGGTCCAGCATGCGCAGCACATAGAACCACAGCAAGGGTCCGATCAGTAATTGCCCATTGATGGGGATGAAGTAGAGCCATTGGTTGCGTTCGTACACGCCCGCTTCCAGCAACAGGTTGTGGGTCAGCGAACCCATGAACACCACCACCAGTGCGCTCAGCCATTGGTTGGCCGATCGGTGCTTTCGCTGCGCAAGCAGGATTCCCAGGGTGAGGACACCTGAGATGAGCGCGATGAGCAGCAATGCGATGGCCACGGGCCGAAGGTCGGAAGAAGGTGCGGGTGGGCCATCGCATCCGGTCACATCGTATGCCAGAGTGACGTACGTGTGCCAACAGGTCTTAAGGTCGACCTTTGTTCCTGGTACTCGCACGATCATCATGCGTTCACTGAACCTTTCGCTGGCGGTTCTTGCATTGTGCGCCCTGGTTACGGCCACCCGCGCCCAGTCCTTTGACCTCGAGCAGTTCGATCAACTCTTCCGCCCACGTCTGCGGCTGGACGCGCGGTACACGCCGGGTGTGGCCTTCAGCGACCGACCCGGAAGCTTCGAGGATCGTTCGGCCACGGGTGTGCTCACCATTCCGCTGTGGAAGAAGTGGACCGCCGGTGTGGAGCTCAACCTGCTGGGCAATTCGTGGAAGGACCTGCTGAAGAACAGTGTGCGGGTCAGGGCTTCGCAAGTGTTGCTGAACGCGCGCTACACTCCGCGCGAACTGCGCATCGGCGATGAGCTACATACGCTGCATTCCGCATCCATCGGTGCGTTGGGCATCAGCCTCACGAAGAAGTACCGCGTGCTGTTCTGGAGCGTGAACGCGAACGTGAGCGAATCGGCTACCACGCTGGATGAAGCGGTGCCGCGCTTCAATGGCATCATCGGTAAGATGCAGGTGAAGGGCCTACGCCGACAGGTGTTCTATGGCCTTGCGGTGTCTGCCAGCGATGGCCTCAACCTGCCGCTGCCCTTCGTGGGTGGACAGGAGCCGATGGGCGAGCGGTGGAGCTTCCAGTACATCCTGCCGGTACAACTGGCGGTGGGCTACAAGGCATCGCAGCGTACGCGGTTCTCGGCAGGCATCGGCGCTGATGGGTTCCGCAGTGGCTTTGCGGCGGGCGACCAGCGCGTGAACCTGAATTACACAGCACTACGCGCCTTCCTGCTCGTACGCCACAAACTCTCGAACACGCTGCAACTGCGGGCCGAGGTGAACGGGTTGCCGGTACATGCCCTGCGCATCCCCGATGCGAACAACGACCTGCAACGCTACTCGATCGATGGCGGGGTGAACGTGATGGTGGGCATGAACATCTTCTTCGGCGAAAGCACCTTGGAGCGCCTCCTCGACGAGGTGCTGAAGTGATCAGCGCAGTACGATCGGTCGCTCGATCAACTCGGCCTTCAACGGTGTGGTGGGCACCACTGTGGAATGGGTGGCATCGCCGTCCTTCCTGCTCCGCCAGGCACGCGGCACCCGTTCGATCTTGATGGGCCAGATGGTGAGCACACCCTGTTGGTCGATGTTCAAGCGCAGGAAGTGTTTGTGGTCCTGGTGCTTCAAGCCACTGAACGCTTCTTCGCTGTGACGCCCGAAGACGTTGATGGAGATGAGCAAGTACAGGCCCATGATGATGGAACCCGCCACCCAGCCGCCGCCGAAGATGAGCACACCAGTGAGCACGCTGTGCAGGAAGGTGTGTGCTGTGAACAAGAGGGTCGCCAGGTTGAGCGCGCCCCAGCCGATGTAGAACATGGCCGCCAGGTGTGCGGCGCTGTGACCAAGCCCGCCAAGCACACGATACACCTTGCTGTGCGTGTCGGTGAAGGCAAGGAAGGCCGCCACGATGCCGATGATCCACAAGGCCAGACCGGGATGACCGCTGAAGGCGTTGATGGTGGACAGCAGCGCGCTCCACGGTGTGCGCGGTATGGCATCGCCTACTGAGCTGCCCACCAACCACGCGGTAAGCAGATAGAGCACGGCGGGCACGATGCCGAAGCGCGGGTTCTTGAAGAGGAAGAGCAGGTTGCCGTAAGCGATGCGCGCCGAACGTTGCATGTCCGGATAGGTGGCCTTCACTGCGTAGCTGCGTGGACGTGCGCCGGGCGTCATCGGTTCTTCCACCAGCAGGCTCACGTCCTCTTCGTGCGTGGGGTGTAGGAAGGCGCCACCACCGCCAGCCGTGATCTTCTGCACCGGTTGTGCACCGGCCGCGCTCTCGGGTGTCTCTTCGTGGCGCCGATAGTGGTGCAGGTCACCTGTGAGGTAGACTTTCACATCGATGCCGCGTTTGGCGAAGACCTCTTCACGCAGGTGGATGAGGTCGGTCTCATCGAAGGTGCGGCCCATGGCGCGGTACTTCTGGGCGTACACCCAAACGGGCAGCGACAGGCAGAGGATCACCTTGTCGCCGGGCTTCATGTGCCGCTCGGCGATCTCGCGGAAGTGCTCGATCTGCGGCACGTCCATGTCGCTCTGCAATTGGCCATCGCTGCCCACCAGCCACCAGCCATGCGGCAACTTCAGCACGAAGTAGCTGCGCTTCTGCCGGGTCCACCAGCCCGCGAACCGACGCCCACCG
>JAEUTC010000177.1 GCA_016787985.1 Flavobacteriales bacterium
AGTGCGATGCCCAGGATCGGGTTGCGTGTCATGCGTTCCATCAGTTCTGTTCGAGTATGCGGCGGACCACTTCGTTCGCACGCTTGGGGTCGGCCTTGCCTTTGGTTCCTTTCATCACTTCACCCATGAACAAGCCCAGCAGCCCTTTGTTGCCGCTGCGATAGGCTTCCACCTTGTCGGGATAGGCGGCCATGGCCTGTTGCATGATGCGTTCGATCAAGCCTTCGTCGGTGTTCTGCACGAGGTCGTGCTTGGCCGCGAGTTCGGCCGCGCTCAACGTGGTGTCCTCCAGCATGGCAGGGAAGAGCTTCTGGCTGGCGATGCTGTGGCTCACTTGGCCAGCGTCGATCAACTGCACCAACCCTGCGAGCCGCTCCGCGCTGATCGGGAATTGCTCCATGGTGAGGCCACGTTCATTCATCCAGCTGCGCACATCGCCCATCACCCAGTTGGCGGCGCCTTTGTAGTTGGCCGTGTGGGCGATCACACCTTCGTAGTAGAGCGCTGTGGCCTTGTCGTCGGTGAGTATCCCGGCGTCGTAATCGCTCAGACCAAGGGTCGTGGTGTACTTCGCCCGCAGTTCACGCGGCAGTGGTGGCATCTCCCGGCGGATGGCCTCCTTCATGGCCTCGCTTACCGTGATGGGCTGCAGGTCGGGCTCGGGGAAGTAGCGATAGTCATGCGCCAACTCCTTGCTGCGCATGCCGATGGTGCTTCCTTTTGCGGCATCGAAGGTGCGGGTCTCCATGTGGATCACACCACCAGCATCCAGTACTTCACTTTGCCGTTGCGCTTCGTACTCGATCGCGCGCATCACGTTGCGGAAGCTGTTCATGTTCTTCACTTCGCAGCGCGTGCCGAATTCCTTGGCGCCGATCGGGCGAAGGCTGATGTTCGCATCGCAACGCAAGCTGCCTTCTTCCATGTTGCCGTCGCAGATGTCCAGGTAACGCACCAGGCGACGGATCTCCACCAGATAGTCATACGCCTCTTGTCCGCTGCGGATGTCCGGTTCGCTCACGATCTCGATCAACGGCACTCCCGCGCGGTTCAGGTCGACCAACGTGTTGAAGGGATCCACATCGTGGATGCTCTTGCCCGCATCCTCCTCCATGTGGATGCGTGTGATGCCGATACGAGTCATCCCGAGCGGAGCGACGGGATCTCGTGAGGAGTCAGCATCCGCCCTACTGTTCGGGATATCCACATACCCCTGCGTGCAGATCGGTGTATTATCTTGGGTGATCTGGTAGCCCTTCGGCAGGTCGGGATAGAAGTAGTTCTTACGGGCATAGTGCATCCAAGGCGCGATGGTGCAGTTCGTGGCCAGCCCCATCCGCACGGCCAACTCGATCACCTTCTTGTTCGCCACCGGCAGGGTGCCCGGGTGGCCAAGCGTGATCACGCTCACGTTCGTGTTCGGGTGATCGCCATAAGCGTTGGGGTCGCTGCTGTACGCTTTGCTGTCGGTGATCAATTGCGCATGCACTTCCAAGCCGACCACCAGCTCGTACTTCTCGCTCCAGTGCGGTGCATCGGAACCCGTCACCACCTCCTTCTTCTCGTTCATCAGAAACTCGCGATCAGTTCACGCATGATCAGCGTGAGTTTGGGTTCGGCCTTCTCGGCTACACGTTGCACCATCTCGTGCGTGGTCTTCTCGATCCGCCCTTCCACGCCCATGTCGGTGATCACGCTCATCGCGAAACAAGGGATGCCCATGTGTCGCGCGGCGATCACTTCGGGCACGGTGCTCATACCCACGGCATCACCGCCGATGTTGCGCACGTAGCGGTATTCAGCTGGTGTCTCCAGCGTAGGTCCGGTAAGGCCTACGTAACAACCCACCTGAACGGGAATGTTGTTCTTCGCGGCGATGTCCTTTGCCCGGGCGATGAAGCCATGGTCATAGGGTTCGCTCATGTCGGGGAAACGCGGTCCGAGCTCGTCGATGTTCTTTCCGATCAGCGGGTTGGGGAAGAGGTTGATGTGATCGTTCAGGATCATCAGGTCGCCGGTCTCGAAGGCCGGGTTCACGCCTCCGCAGGCGTTGCTCACGAAGAGGCGCTTGATGCCGAGGAATTTGAATACCCGTACCGGCAGCACCACATCGCCCATGTCCCACCCCTCGTAGAAGTGGAAACGACCTTGCATGGCCACCACGGGTTTCCCGCCGAGGTAGCCGAAGAGCAGTTTGCCGGGATGGCCTTCCACCGTGCTCACGGGGAATTCGGGGATGTCCTTGTAGGCGATGGCGTGCTTCACCTCGATCTCCTTGCCCAAGCCGCTCAGGCCGGTGCCGAGGATGATGCCTGTTTCCGGAGCGAAACCGGTGGTCTTCTTCAGGTGGTCAGCGATGTGCTGGATGCGTTGCAACATGGGTGCGGATGAGGTCTGCGAAGCGTTCGGGGTCGTTCAGGATCATGGTCCGCATGCCGATCACCGCCAAGGGTAGCCCTTCGAGCGGACTTCCAGGGATCAGAGACCGAAGCCTTGCGGCGTCTTTCTCCGTGGTGATCAGGGTTTTCGGACCGGCCGCGAAGCTACCAAAAACGTCCGCCAACCG
>JAEUTC010000179.1 GCA_016787985.1 Flavobacteriales bacterium
CCCAACGATGCGCTCGATCAAGGGTCGCACGATGGGGTAGTGGGTGCAGCCGAGCACCAACGCATCGATGTTGCGCTCCAGCAGGGGCTCCAACCACCCGCGAAGCATGGTTTCCGTGGTCGGTGTGTCGAATTCGCCGGCCTCTATCTGCTTGACCAGTCCCGGGCAAGGCTGGTGTAGCACCTCAACACCGTGAGCGAAGCGCTCCACGATGGTCGCGTAGAGTTCGCTTTGGAAGGTGGCCACCGTGGCGATCACGCCCACCACGCCGGTGCGTGTATGTTCGACCGCAGGCTTCACGGCGGGCTCCATCCCCACGAAAGCCACATCGGGGTAGGCTTCGCGCAAGGCCCGCAAAGCGGCGGCGGAGGCCGTGTTGCAGGCGATCACGATCACTTTGGCGCCTTTGGCCAGCAGCGCTTCCGTGATGCCGAAGCTGAAGCCGCGCACTTCCTCCAACGAACGTGGCCCGTAGGGGACATGTGCACCATCCCCGAAATAGAGCAGGCGCTCCGAGGGGAGCGCCTGCATGATCGTTGCGGTGACCGTAAGTCCACCGATACCGGAATCGAAGATGCCGACCGGGCCTTCGCGAAGCCACGGGCGAGGCGGGGTCGAACGTTCCGTGCTCACTTGATCGTATCGCTCGTCATTTGATGCCGAGACGGGTCTTCACCGCAGGCAGAAGATCGATGCCGCCGGCCATGTGCAAGAGCACACCTCCGCTCGCATCAAGGACATAGTTGAAGCTCTGTTCGATCGCGACGGTGGAGATCGCCGAATCCACGCGTTCGATGATGGGCTTCAACAGCTCTTGTTCCATCTTGGCCAAGTCTTCCTGGGCCTTTTCCTGCGCGTCCACGATCCTCGTTTCCAACTCTTGGAGCTCGCGTGCAGCGATACCCAGTTCCGTCTGTGTCATCGTGGCGGGAGGGTTTTCCAGTACGGCTCTCTTGCCGGTGTACTCATCGCCCATCGCCTTCAGACGTCCTTCCAAGGTCTTCGCGAAGGCATCCAGCTTCGTGCTCGCTGCGGTCCGCTCGGGCATCGCCATCACCAACGCATTCCGGTCGATGTGCCCCAGCTTCACCGACTGGGCGGAGACCTCCATCATCGGGAGCGTCGCCAACAGCAGACCGGACAGTATCGGAAGGATGCGCATGACTTTACCGTACATCACCGCTTACTGGATACCGAGCTTGGCCTTCACCAGCGGCAGGATGTCCTCGCCTTTGGCATGGTAGAGCACTACTCCTGTGCTCACGTCGAACACGTAGGTGAATCCATTCGCTGCGGCCACATCGGCGATGGCGGCGTTCGTGCGTTCCACCATCGGGCGCAACAGCTCCTCTTCCTGCTTGGCCAGGTCCTCTTGGGCTTTCTCCTGCGCCGCTTGGATGCGTTGTTCCAGATCGCTGATCTCGCGCAACGCCATTTCCTTCTCGGTCTGCGTCATGGTCTCCGCGCGGCCTTGTGCGTCGGCCACCTTGGTCTGGTATTCGTTGCCCATGGCCTTGAGGCGCTCATCCAGCGTCTTCGCGAAGGCTTGCATCTTGGTCTCGGCATCCTTGCGCTCCGGGAGCATCAACATCAGCTGCTGCCGGTCGATATGGCCCAGCTTCAAGGTCTGCGAGAAGGCTGCGGGAAGGCTGGTAAGGGCGATCGCGCAAGCGAGTACGAAACGTTTCATCGTCATTTGGTTTTCATCGGTTGTCCACCGCCATCGTCCATCCGTTGGGGCGAGGTCTCATTGCCACCACCGTCCTTCGGCTGGTTGGGTGTCTCTTCTGCGGGCGGCTCGCCGAACTCCTCGTCGTCGCGTGTGTCGCCGCTGTTCTTGTCCTTGTTGGGACGGATGCCCAGCTTGCGCAGGACACTGTCGCTCTTGTCGTATTTCTCGCTGGCGAAAAGCAGGTTGCTCGCCTGGCCGCCCAAGTCGAAGACCGCCACGTAACTCTGCCCGGCCACTTCCTTCACCGCGTTGTAGACCCGGTCCTGGATGGGCTGGATCAACTCGGTGCGCTTCTTGAACAGGTCACCGTCCGGGCCGAAGCGCTTCTTCTGCAGATCCCGTGCTTCGCGCTCACGCCGATCGATCTCGTCCAACCGCGTGCGCTTCATTTCCTCAGTCAGGAGGATGGCTTCGGCATTGTACGCATCGCGCATCCGCTTGATCTGCTGGTAGCGCTCGTCGATCTCCTCCTGCCATTGCTTCGAGAAGCGATCCAGCTCTTTTTGAGCCGACTCGTACTCGGGCATCTGGTCCAGGATGTACCGCGTGTTCACGAACGCGATGCGCTGCCCCTGCGCCACGTGAACGAGCGCCAGCGCGGTGAGCAGGGTGATGATCTGGAGGGTCTTGCGTGTCATGCGGAAGCCGTCGAAAGTAGGCGATCCGTTACGGTACGGATCACAGTTCGCCAAGATCTATGCCGATCGTGAAGTGGAACTGGCTGCGCGCCATGTTCGGCTGTCCAGGAACGTCGTCCAGACGCCAGCCGTAGTCAAGGCCCATGGGACCGAACATGGGCAGGAACAAGCGCAGGCCAACCCCGGCGGATCGGTAGAGTTTGAAGGGGTCGAAGGTGTCGAACGAGCCCCAGGTGTTACCGGCCTGTGCGAAAGCCAGGGTGTAGATGGTGGCCGAGGGGTTCAACGATACCGGGAAGCGCAATTCGGTGGTGTATTTGGCCACCACGAAATTCCCCGTGTTCGGTGAAAGGGAGAAGTCATCGTAGCCACGCAGGCCCACCACTTCGCGACCATCGAGCTGGAAGCCCGTGAGCGCCGCACCACCCAGGTAGAAGCGCTCGAACGGCGAGTTGCCCACCGCATCGTTGTAGCGACCCAGGAAGCCGAAGCCCGCGCGGGCCATCAACACCAGGTTGTGTCCGCTCTTGCTGCGGGTGAGCATGTTGAACCATTGCGTGGTGAACTTCCACTTGTGGAACTCCGCCCACTGGTAGCGCTGCTCGGGTGGCAGGGTGCGGAAATCGCGGCCGCCTGGGAACCACAACGAGAAGGGCGGGGTGGCTTTCACACTGAAGCTGATATCGGATCCCGTACGCGCGAAGAACGGTTGGTCCACCGAGTTGCGGGAGACCTGGAACTGGTAGGCGAGCACGTTGCTGTTGCCGTTGACGAAATCGAACACCACACCACCGCTGCTGAAATTGCGCAGCTCGTAGTTCTGGTAGCTCAGGTTCTGGCGCAGGATGAAGTAGTCGTCCGGCCAGGTCAGGCGTTTGCCAAGACCGAGGGTAGCTCCCCAGATGTCCAGCTGCTGCAGGTTCGGGTTGCGGATCCGGCCCTCGCTGCCGTCGATGAATTTGGTCTCCCCGTTGGACTGGCGTGAGAAATAGCCGGAGAAGCTCAGCGAGTTCGGCTTGCGACCACCGAGCCAGGGCTCCACGAAGCTCACGCTGTAGCTCTGGAAGAAGCGGCCATTGGTCTGGGCACGCAGATTCAAGGTCTGTCCATCACCGGCGGGTAGCGGTGTCCACGCGCCTTTCTTGAAGGTGTTGCGCAGGCTGAAGTTGGTGAACGAGACACCCAGCGACAATACCACGCGACCGGCACCCCAACCACCGCTCAATTCCAGCCTGTCGCTCGGCTTTTCTTCCACCGTGTACTCCAGGTCCACGGTCCCCGTGCGCGCATCCTGGATCGGGTTCACGCCCAAGGTCTCCGGGTTGAAGTAGCCCAAGGTGCTCAGTTCGCGCTGCGTGCGCATCACATCACTGCGGTTGAAGAGCTGTCCGGGTTTGGTGCGGATCTCGCGCCGGATCACGTGTTCGTTCGTCTTGCTATTGCCTTTGATCAGGATGCTGCGGATCCGGAACTGCCGTCCTTCGCGGATGCGCAGGTCGAGGTCGATGCTGTCGCCTTCCACCAGCAGTTCCACGGGATCCGGGTAGAAGCTCAGGTAGCCATCATCCATGTACAACGAACTGATGTCGCGCCCGCTCGGGTTCATGTACAGGCGGCTGTCCAACAACTTCTTGTTGTACACATCACCCTTCTTGATGTTAAGGATGCCCAGCAGCGTATCGGCATCATGCTTCGTGTTGCCGGTGATGTGCACGTTGCGCCAGTGGAACTTGTTGCCCTCGTCCACCGTGATGTCGATGCGAACGCGGCTGTCGTTCACATAGTACATGGTGTCCTTCACGATGGCCGCGTTGCGGAAGCCTTTCTCGTTGTAGAGGTCGAGCACCGCGTTCTTGTCCGCCTTGTACTCGGTGGAGATGAATTTGCTTCCCCCGAAGAGGTTGTACCAGCGTTTGCGCTTGGTCTTCTTCATGGCCCGGCGCAGGCGCTTGTCCTTGATGTTGTCGTTGCCCTCGAAGGTCACATCCTTGATCTTCACTTTGGGGCCTTTGTCCACATCGATGATGAGCAGGTCGCTGTTCTCGGGTGCGGTCTTGGCGGTGTCCGCGCGTTGGATGATGGTGACCTTCGTCTTCTGGAATCCTTTGTCCACGAAGAATTTCCGGATCATCGAGCGCGTGTTCGCCAGCACGGCATCGTTCACCTGCTGGCCGCGCACCAACTGGATCTCCTCGCGCAGCTTGTCGCCTTCGCTCTTGGATACCCCTTCGAACTTGAAGCGCGAAAGCCGGGGTTTCTCCGTGACGATGATGTGCAGGAAGATGGT
>JAEUTC010000204.1 GCA_016787985.1 Flavobacteriales bacterium
GGCACGACGAACGTGGCCAAACAGACAGGGGTGCCCACTGCGGTGCCCTACATCGCCAGTGGTTTCGGCAGTGGTGCCACCACCAACGTGGTCTCGGTCTGCAACAACGGCACTTCAGTGGCCACCAACACGAGCACCAAGACCAGCAGCAACGTGGCTTTGCGCGTGGGCTTCGATGGCGATGCGTACGGTTTCGATGGTGGGAACATCGCGGAGGTGATCATGTACAATGCCGACCTGAGCGCCGGTGATCGCCAACGCGTGTGGAGCTATCTCGCGTTGAAATACGGCATCACCCTCAACAATGGTGGTACGAACTACCTGAACAGTGCGGGGACCACCATCTGGAACATCACCACCAACACGGGCTACAACGCGAACATCTTCGGCATCGGTCGGGACAACACCAGTGGCCTGCATCAACGCCAGAGCATCTCGATCAATGGAGGTCTTCAACCGGTCATCGGCCATGGCTCCACCTTGGTGAACCTGAACAGCTCCGGCACCGACCTCGGCACCAACAACAGCTTCCTCATCGCCGGTTCCGATAATGGGGCCACCACCTTCACCACGGCGCTGAACGGCATCTCAGGGCTCACGGCGCGGCTGGGTCGCATCTGGAGGGTGCAAGAGACCGGCACTGTGGGTACCGTGACCGTGGCATGGCCCGATACGGATGCGAACATCCGGCTCGTGGTGAGTAATGATGCCACCTTCGATGGCTCGGATAACGCCTATGCCAGCTCCGCCGTCACCATCAATGGCGTTTCGTATCGCCAAGCCAATGTGGACCTGAGCAGTGGGCAGTACTTCACCTTCGCCACGAACATCCTCGCTCCCGGCGGGCAATTCCTGGACCTTGGGCTCTGGCTCGCGTCGGACGCGGTGGGCGTGGCCTCCGGAAGCAACGCACCGGACTGGGACGACCTGTCAAAGACCAGCAACCCGGTGGAAACGGTGGGCACACGTACCCTTCAACACGCCGATGCTGCCCACAACTTCCAACCGTTCTTCAACAACTTCAGTTCGAGCAATCACTTCAAGGACAGCAACAGTTCACTCGCCCCACAGGATGCCTTCCAAGCCACGGAGGTCACCCTGTTCGCCGTTGCCCGGTTGAACAGCACCACTGCCGACGGCCGCATCATGGGCATGGACGATGGCAACAACAACGGTGGTGATCCTGGACTGAGCATCGATGACGCCAGCCCGCGTTTCCACCGTGTGAGCACAAGCACGGTGAACTACACCAGCCCGTTGGATGCCACGGTGGGTCGCTCCGGCATCTTCTCCTCCTACACCTCTGGCACCAGCCTTGGCGTTGGAGTCGATGGGGACTATCGCACCACCACGATCACCGCCGGTGGAGGTATGCGCGGCGACATCCTCATGATCGGCTACGGCAACCTCACCGTGGTGGGCGCCTTGCCCGGCGACCTGCAGGAAGTGATCTGGTACAAGCGAAGTTTGAACACGACGGAACGCAAGCAGGTGGAGACCTACCTCTGCCTGAAACATGGCATCACGCTCGGGGGCAACGGCGGTACCAGTGCCACTTACAACTACCTCGACTCCCAGGGCAACACCATCTGGAACAAGACCAGCAACACTGGCTACAACAACGACATCACCGGTATCGGCCGCGATGATGCTTCACGGCTGGATCAACGGCAATCCACCAACGTCTCCGGCAACAGTGCCGCCACCATCGCACTGGGTACCATCGCCGCCAGCAACCTCGCCAATGCCAGCACCTTCAGCCTGGACCGCTCGTTCTTGATCTGGGGCCACGACGGAGGCGCCGCCAACACCGTGTTCAACGACCCCGACTGCTTCTCCCAACTTCCCACGGGAGTGGAGGCCCGCATCCAACGCCGCTGGAAAACACAGGCGACCGACTTCAGCCAGACCGTGACCATCGCCTTCGATGAAAGCGCTTTGGTTGGGGAATCGCCCGTCGCCAACCTACGTCTTTTGGTGGACGATGACGGCGACGACTGGTCCAACGCCACGGTGGTTTCCGGCGCCAGCTCTTCGGGCGGGAGGATCGTGTTCAGCGGGGTGTCGATCCCCACGGGTTCCTTCTTCACCCTGGCCACAACGAACTTCGCTAGCACGCCATTGCCCGTGGAATTGATCGCCTTCGATGGTGCGGTGGAAGGCGAGCAGAACCGATTGTGGTGGAGTACCGCCACGGAGACCGATAATGATCGGTTCGAAGTGGAACGCAGTGCTGACGGCATTGATTTCGAGTGGTTGGCAGATGTGGAAGCGATCGGCAACAGCCAACAGGTCACGCACTACCACCTCATCGACACCGAACCGCTGTCCGGCCTCAACTATTATCGTTTAAAACAGGTGGACACTGATGGCAGCGCGGCGTATTCAGCGGTCATCGTGTTGGAGAATGTGAACCGGAAGGTGGAAGAATGTTCGGTCCGCACCGTGGAGGCCGATGGGCTCTTCGTGCTCTTGTGCGATGTGCCCAGCACCGCGACGCTCGAACTCTTCACCACTGCGGGGCAGCCAGTAAAAGCCACCCGTTTCAGCAACGGGCCTTCACAGGAAGTGGATCTGCGGCCCTTTGCACCGGGCATCTACTTCGCG
The DNA here is from genome assembly GCA_016787985.1 of Flavobacteriales bacterium. Taxonomy (GTDB): domain Bacteria; phylum Bacteroidota; class Bacteroidia; order Flavobacteriales_F; family PHOS-HE28; genus PHOS-HE28. The sequence goes on from JAEUTC010000204.1 coordinate 2,608, forward strand.
CGCATCACCGACGGCGAAGTGGTGCGGAGTTACAAGCTTGTGCGGCCGTGACCTGTTGAGTCCAGTATTCACGAATCGGCCATCCCCAGCACATCGCCATCAGCATCCAGCACCAGGAACGGGTTGAATGCGATCTCCCACAGGTGTCCGTCCGGATCGGTGAAGTAGCCACTGTAGCCGCCCCAGAAGACCTTCTCCGGCATCTTGGTGATGTGCACGCCGCTCT
>JAEUTC010000206.1 GCA_016787985.1 Flavobacteriales bacterium
GCTCTTTTGGAAGGTCGAATTTCATGACGTTAGGGATTGGAAGGTGAACGGGAAGGTTCGTGCTCAGTTCTCGTCGTCCTTGAGGATCTCGGACGCGCTGTTGATGATGTTGCTGAAGAAGCCGCTCAACGGCCCTTTGGAGTGTCCTTTCACGGCCACTTTGGCGGCGCGCTCGTTGGCCACTTCGAAGTGTTTGGGGCGGCGACGCTCCAGGTAGTCGAAGCCTTTCATCACCAGACCCACGCCGGTGGCGTAGAGCGGACTGGTCACGGCCTCCACATTGCTCTTGGCGAGGTGCTCGTTGGGGTACCCGATGCGCGTGCTCATGCCGGTCATCACCTCCACCAGGTGCTTCAGGTGCTTGAGCTGCGCGCCACCACCGGTGAGCACGATGCCTGCGATGAGCTGCTTCTCGATGCCGCTGTTCTTGATCTCGAAGTACACGTGCTCGAGGATCTCCTCCATGCGGCTCTGGATGATCTCGGCCAGCGTGCGCAGGCTGATCTCCTTCGGCTCACGACCGCGCAGGCCCGGGATACAGACCACTTCGTTCTCCTTGTTCTCGGAAGCCAGGGCACTTCCGAATTTGGTCTTGAGCAGTTCGGCCTGGTCGCGCATGATGCCGCAACCCTGGCGGATATCCTCCGTGACCACGTTGCCACCGAAAGGGATCACCGCGGTGTGGCGGATGATGTTGTCGAAGAAGATGGCGATATCGGTGGTGCCCCCGCCGATGTCCACGAGGACCACACCGGCTTCCTTCTCTTCCGCGCTCAGCACGGCATCGGCGCTGGCCAGTGGCTCCAGGATCAGTTCGGTGACGTTGAGGCCCGCCCGATGCACGCACTTATTGATGTTGCGTGCAGCGGTCACCTGGCCGCTGATGATGTGGAAGTTGGCCTCCATGCGGATGCCGCTCATGCCGATCGGATCGCGGATGCCCTGCTCGTTGTCCACGATGTACTCCTGGGGCAGCACGTGGATGATCTCCTCGCCCGGAGGCATCACCAGGCGGTAGGTCTCATCGATCAGCATATCGATATCCACCTGGGTGATCTCCTCCTCGAGGCTCTCGCGCATCTTCATGCCGCGGTGCTGCATGCTGCGGATGTGCTGTCCGGCGATGCCCACGTTCACGGTGCCGATGTCCACCCCTGCATTGTCGCCCGCTTCGCGCACCGCTGCCTTGATGCTCTCCACCGTCTTCTGGATGTTGGCCACCACGCCGCGGCTCACGCCGTCGCTCTTGGCTTTGCCCATGCCGAGGATCTCGATCTTCCCCTGCTCGTTCTTGCGCCCGACGATGCAGGCGATCTTCGTCGTTCCGATATCGAGCCCGGCGACGATGTCTTGGTTATGGTCCATGGTATTGGTGGAGTGTTACAGCGTTGTTCGTTTGGTGCACACGATCTGGTCTGCGAAGCGGAGATCGATCCGCGCATAGCGGCGCCAGTCGGCTTTGGGTATTCCTTTCTCGTAGAAGATGCGGAGCTTCTCGAAGCGTTCCGCAAGCGCGCTTCCATCACCGATCAGGACGCGTTGCACGCCCACACGCGGGATCAGTTCGAATTCGCCATCAGCGTTCACCACCACCTGGTCGACCAATGCGCTCCACAGTGGATCGGCTGCGATGAAGCTGGCCAGTCGGTGGATATCATCGGAGCGGCAGTGCTGCTTGAGGCTGTCGGAGGCGTACACGGAATACACCCCGTTGACAGCACCGGGCTCGTTCAGCTGACCGGTCACCACCAGCACACGTGCGGTGTAGTTGTTGCTCGTGGGCATCGTCCAGCCTTCCTTGTCGATGTAGAAGCTGTTCCCGTCCTGGTTGAAGACCCTGACGATGGGCATACGCTGCTGCACCCGGGCGTGGAGCTTGCCATCCATGGTGTGGTACACTTCGGCCTTGGCCACGCATGGAATGCTCTTCAGCCGCTCTTCGATGCCGGTGATGTCCACGTCAGCCGTTGGCGAGCCCATCACGGCGATGCCTTGGTCAAGGATCTCCCGGCGGACCGATGCCTCATCGATGAAATGCACACCCTCCGCTCCCTCCACGGTCACGTCCAGGTCATTGATGGGCGCACGGTCGGCGGTGCGTTCCACGAAGCCGAGCGCCACGATCACACCGATCACGGCCAGGGCGATACCCAATGGGCGCAGGATGCGTTTCAACTTGTTCATGGTCGGTAGCGTTCGTTCAAGAGGCGTTCGATCTGAGGCACGAGACGGTCGATGTCACCGGCTCCGAGGGTGACCACTACTTCCACTGGCCGTTGCTGGAATTCCTTGAGGAGTTCTTCCTTGCTCACGCAGACCTTCGCATCCAAGGGGACCTTGGTCAGCAGCCATTGCGAGGTAACGCCCACGATCGGCTCTTCGCGCGCCGGGTAGATATCGAGCAACAGCAGTTCATCCAACGCGGCAAGACTCTTCCCGAAATCGTCCGCGAGATCGCGGGTGCGGGTGAACAGGTGGGGCTGGAAGATGCCGGTGATGCGCTTGCCAGGATACATCTCGCGCACGCTGGCGATACACGCATCGAGCTCTTTCGGATGATGCGCGTAGTCGTCGATGAACACAACGCGCGGCCCGGCGATGCGTGTCTCGAACCGGCGGGATACGCCGCGGAAGGAAGCCAGTCCGGCGCGCAGCAGCTCCGGCGTCACTCCAAGGCGCAAGGCCACGGTGCTCGCCGCGATGGCGTTCTCCACATTGTGCCTTCCGGGCATGCCCAGTCGAAGCCCTTCCAGCACGATGCCTTCGGCATGCAGGTCGAACTCATACGCGCCATTGACCACGCGCAGGTTCTCCGCACGGGGCACACCGTTGCTGCCGAGCGCGTAAGTGGTGACCTGCGCACGCTCCTTGAAATGGTGAGCGATACGCTCGTGCACCAGGACAGGACCGTCGCAAAGGATGGCGAACTGGGTGTACGCATCGAACATGGCCTCCGGTGTGCCGTAGATATCGAGGTGGTCGGGGTCCATCGCCGTGATCACCGATTCGCTGGGGCAGAGCTTGAGGAAGCTGCGGTCGTACTCATCGGCTTCCACCACGTTCACCACCGCATCATCGTTCAAGAGCACGTTGGTGCCGTAGTTCGCCGCGATGCCACCAAGGAATGCGTTGCACCGCACCTTACCAACAGTGAGCAAGTGGGCGATCATGGTGCTCACGGTCGTTTTTCCGTGGGTACCCGCAACGGCCACGGTGCGCTTATCCTCGGTCACCATCCCCAGGACATCGGCACGCTTCAGAATGCGCGCACCACGGTCCTCCCAGTATTTCAGCAGCGGGCTGCTCACAGGCACCGCAGGTGTGCGCACCACCATCACCTCGGCGGGCGGCGCTTCGCGGAACTCGGCCGGGATCATGCGGACATCCTCGTTGAACTGCACATCGATCCCCTCGCTCTGCAACTGGTTGGTCAGCTCGCTCGGTGTACGGTCATAGCCGGCCACCTCTGCGCCTCGACGGCGGAAATAGCGCGCAAGGCCGCTCATGCCGATGCCACCGACACCGATGAAGTAGAGCTTATTCCCTTTGAGCGAGTTCATGGTTTCACGAGTCTATCAGCTATCCTTTCATGGAAGGTCACAAGCACGTATCCAACGATCACATTCAATGCACTCAAGAACCAGTTGACATTGTCTTCGGTCCGGTGTTCCATACCAACCAAGTCACCACGGAATGCGAAAAAGCTGTTGCTCAGAAAAACGGGGACATTCTCGACGAACATCAATCCGCCAACCACAAAGACGCCCATAGCGAATAGACGGATAGACGTAGTTGACGCCACCGCAATCCTCTCATCATCGAAACCTCTGTCTAAACGTAGAACCGATACGAGCCAGGGAGCCTTCAAGATGAGCAGTGCGAAAAGACCGATCGTTATGACAACGCTCAAGATCACCATTACTATATCCATAGCGTCCAAACCTTGGTAGAGGAACCATGAGACGGCTTGAGGCATGAACGAGAATAGCGTCAATACGGCTGAATACAAACCGAAAAGCCTAAGTGCTACTATGAAGAAGTCGCGCTTTGTCATCGTTTTGCGAGTCGTATCACCTCCGCCGCGATCATCTCTGCGGCGTTGAGCGTTCCAAGTCCAGCGATCGCGGCGTGGAGGCCATCGAGCGCTTCCTTATCGTTGATCAAGCGAAGTACCGTCTTGCCCAATTCCGCCACGGCATCGACGTCCTTTACCAGAACAGCAGCACCACGATCGGTCAATGCCCGCGCGTTGTGCGTTTGATGATCCTCCGCCGCGCTAGGGAGCGGTACGAGGATCGCCGGCTTCTGCACCAGGCACAGCTCGCTCACACTGATGGCACCTGCGCGCGACACCACCAGATCGGCAACCGCATAAGCGTAGTCCATTTTGCTCACGAACTCATGCACCTTGCAATCGCTGTAATTCAACTTGGCGACGGCTTCCTGCGCTTGCTTCAGATAGGGTGTACCGGTCTGCCAGATCACTTGGATACCAGCGGCCTGGAGATCCTTCAGCGCCGCTTCGATACCCTTGTTCACACCACGGGCGCCAAGGCTACCGCCGGTCACGAAGAGGATCGGCCTGCCCGCTTGCAATCCGAAATGCTCCAGGCCGCGCGGATGTTTGCCGGCGAGGCGCACCACTTCCTGGCGAACCGGATTGCCTGTCAGCAGGAGTTTTTCTTTCGGGAAGAACTTTTCCATGCCCGCATAAGCCACGCAGATGCGGTCCACCCGTTTAGCGAGGTAGATGTTGGTCTTGCCGGGGAAGCTGTTCTGCTCCTGGATCAAGGTGGGCACGTTCATGCGCTGGGCAGCCGCCAAAAGGGGACCGCTCGCATAGCCACCAACACCCACGGCCACATGCGGCTTGAAGGTGCGCACCAGCTTACGTGCCTTCATCATGCTGCGCAACAGTCGCCAGGGAAGTGCGAGGTTCTTCACGATGGAGCCACGTTGGAACCCGCGGATGGGAAGCCCTTCGATGGCATACCCAGCGGCAGGCACCTTTTCCATCTCCATCTTCCCTTCCGCACCTACGAAAAGGAACTGCGCATGCGCCTCCCGCTCGCGCACCGCATTGGCGATGGCGATGGCCGGGAAGATGTGACCGCCGGTGCCTCCACCGGAGATCATCACCCTAAGCGAGAGCTGTCCGTGGGCGTTTGACATCGGGTGAAGTGGGAACGGGTTGTTCTTCGGCGCCACGGCTCACGCTAAGCATGATACCGATGGCGAGACAGGTGAACCAGACACTGGTGCCACCCATGCTGACCAAGGGCAGCGGCTGACCAGTGACGGGCACGAGGTTGACGGCGACGGCCATGTTGATCATCGCCTGCATCACGAGCATCAGGCCAAGACCGATCGCAGCGAGCGCGCCGAACGGCTTCGTACAAGTGGATGCGATACGCACCGCCCGGAAAAGCAGGATCAGGTAAAGAAGCAGCAGACCCAGTCCGCCGAGGATGCTGCCATACTCTTCGATGATGAAGGCGTAGATCATGTCGGAGTACGGGTGCGGCAGGAAATTCCGTGAAGTGCCACTACCGGGACCGTTCGGAAGGAAACCACCAGAGGCGATGGCGATCTTGGCATGTTCCACTTGGTAGTTGGCGTCGTGGTCCTCCACACCGAAGGATTCGATGCGGCCCACCCAGGTGTCCAAGCGCGGCAATAGTCCAGGAGTGGTCTTGGCCAGTACGAGGAGCAGGGCGAACATGCCCACCGCAGCACCGACGATGACGGCCATGTGCTTGAGCGGCACCTGACCGATGAACATGATGATCATGCACACAGCGAAAAGGACGGCTGCCGTAGAGAAATTCGCCGGAAGAATGAGGCCGCAGATCGCACCGACCGGCACCATCAGCTTGATGAGCACATCACGCAAGGTCCACTCCTCCCCTTGATTCTTACCGAGCACACGAGCCAGGTAGACGATGAGCACCACCTTGGCCGGGTCGCTCGTCTGGAAGCTCTGATTGATGATGGGGATCGTGATCCAGCGGCTCGCATCATTGATGTTGGAACCCAACAAGAGTGTGAGTAGCAGGAGTACCGCCATGACACCGATCAACAACTGGGACAAGCGCGAGTAGATGGTGAACTGCTGTTTCGACACGTAGTACATGATCACGCCACCTGTCACCAGCATGATGCCATGCTTCATCAGGAAGTGCATGGTGCTTCCCCCTTCGCGCTTGAACGCGAGGGAGCTGATGGAGCTGTACACCGCAAGCAGGCTGATCAGTCCCAGGAACAGGACCGTCATCCAGATCACGCGATCGCCCTTCAGCTTTTGGAACACCGTGTTCATGATCGTTCTACTTAGAGATCCTTCACCGCCCGCTTGAATTCCGCACCGCGCTCCTCGTAGTTGGCGAAACCGTTGCCGCTCGGGCAGGCCGGGCTGAAGAGCACGGATTCACCCGGACGTACGAGTTCGTTCGCGAGGAACACGGCCGTGCGCAGCTCATCGGTCACGTACAGGTGCTCCACCGGCGACATACCATCCTGCTCCACGCCATCCACGGCACGACCGAAGAGCACCAAGGCACTCACCTTCTCCTTCAGCAGGTCTTGCACGTAGCCTTCATCCATTTCGCTGCTGAGATCACCCAGGATCCACACGACCTTGCCGGGCACCTGCGCGAGCGATTCCAAGGTGGCATCGAGGAATGTCGCCTTGGAATCGTTGATGAAGGGGATGCCTTTCACCACAGCCACCTGTTCCAACCGATGCGGACCAGGTCCTTGTGTAGCGAGCGCAGCCTTGCGTGCTTCCACCAGCTGACCGCCGGCCAGTCGCAACGAAGGAGTTGGTTTGTTCTCTTCCATGGTGATCCGGGTTGATCGGTCAGAGAGCCTTCACAGCGGACTTGAATTTGCGACCGCGTTCTTCGTAGTTCTCGAACAGGTCGAAGCTGGCGCAGGCTGGGCTCAGCAGCACCACATCACCTGTTTCGGCGATGCTGTTGGCGGTGATCACGGCCTCCTCCGCGCTGGCGGTATCCATGATCGTGTGCACCACGCCAGCGAACGCTTGGTGGATCTTGGCGTTGTCGGTTCCCAAGCACACGATCGCCTTCACCTTCTCCTTCACTAGTGGGAGGAGTGATGCGTAATCATTGCCCTTATCCACACCACCGGCCACCCAGATCACGGGTTTGTCCATGCTCTCCAACGCGTACCACGCGGAGTTCACGTTGGTGGCTTTCGAATCGTTGATGAACTCGATGCCGTGCACCAGGGCCACGTGTTCGAGCCGGTGTTCCACGTTCTGGAAATCGCTCAGGCTCTCGCGCACCACATCCTTGCGGATCTCGAGCACGCGCGCTGCGATGCCGGCCGCCATGGAGTTGTACACGTTGTGTTTCCCTTTCAGGGCGAGTTCGATGATGGACATGTTGAAGGTGGATCGGTTCGTAGTGATGTGGAGCTGGTCGTCTTGCAGGAATGCGCCGCGCTCGACGCTGTGTTGGATGGAGAAGGGCCAGCGTTGGGCCTTCACGGAATGCTGCTGGAGCCACGCGTTCGACTCGGGGTCGTCGGCACAGTGGATGAAATGGTCCTCCTCACGCTGGTTCATGGCGATGCGGAACTTGCTCGCCACGTAATCCTCCATGCGGTATTGGTACCGATCCAGATGGTCAGGGGTGATATTGAGCAGCACCGCGATATCCGGACGGAAAGCACGGATGCCGTCGAGCTGGAAGCTGCTCAGCTCAAGTACGTAGTGAGCGTTATCCCCATCGGCGATGAGCCCGGCGAAGCTGGTGCCCACATTACCGCCAACGGCCACATCGAGCCCTGCCTTCTTCAGGATGTGGTGCGTGAGCAAGGTGGTCGTGGTCTTGCCATTGCTACCGGTGATGGCCACGATGCGCCCGTTGCAATAGCGGAAGGCGAACTCGATCTCGCTGATGACCGGAATACCCTGCGCCACCGCGGCCTTCACGAGCGAGGCGGTATCCGGAATACCTGGGCTCTTGACGATCTCATCAGCCCCGAGCACACGGCCCGCACTATGACCACCTTCCTCGAAGGCGATGCCGTGCTTCTTCAACTCATCGCGGTACGCCGGTTTGATCGCGCCCATGTCGCTTACGAACACATCGAGCCCGCGCTGCTGCGCCAGCCGCGCCGCACCGACACCGCTCTCCTGTGCACCGAGTACCACGAGCTTCTTCATCGCAGTTTCAGGGTTACGATGGACAACACGGCGAGCATGATGCCCACGATCCAGAAGCGGCTCACGATCTTGCTCTCATGGATGCCCTTCTTCTGGTAGTGGTGGTGCAGCGGTGACATCAGCAGGATCCTGCGCCCTTCACCGTATTTCTTCTTCGTGTACTTGAAGTAGGAGACCTGCGCCACCACGCTGAGGTTCTCCACGAGGAAGATGCCGCAGAGGATAGGGATCAGCAGTTCCTTGCGCACGAGGATCGCGAGCGTGGCGATGATGCCGCCGAGCGCAAGACTTCCCGTGTCGCCCATGAACACTTGCGCGGGATAGGCGTTGTACCAGAGGAAACCGATGCACGCACCGAGCAAGGCACCGATGAACACGGCAAGCTCACCACTGCCGGGGATGTACATGATGTCCAGGTACTGGGCGAAAATGACGTTGCCACTCACGTACGCCAGAATGCCCAAGGCGAGCACCATGATGGCCGAAGTACCGGTAGCGAGCCCATCCACCCCATCAGTGATATTGGCACCGTTGCTAACGGCCGTGATGATGAAGATGACGATGAGGATGTACACGACCCAGGTGTACTGGCGGGCGCTGCGACCGAAAAGACCCAGGATCGAAGAGTAGTTGAACTCGTTGTCCTTCACGAAGGGGATCGTCGTGTTCGGCGACTTGCGGTTCAACATGTAGTGGACCGTTCCGTCTTCCTCCGTGATGGTGTGCAACTCGGACGGGTCAAGCTGATCCGCGAGCACCTGCGGGATCTCCACGCGTGTGCGGATCTCCGGATGGAAGTAGACCGTGGCACCGATGATGATGCCCACGCCCACCTGCCCTACGATCTTGAACTTGCCGGCCAGGCCACGTTTGTCCTTCTTGAAGACCTTGATGTAGTCGTCGATGAAGCCGATGGTACCGAGCCACACCGTACTGACCAGCAACAGGATGATGTAGATGTTGTTGAGCTTGGCGAAGAGCAGCGTGGGGATGATCGTGGCGGAGAGGATGATGAGGCCACCCATGGTCGGCGTGCCCTGCTTCTGAAGCTGACCGTCCAGACCGAGGTCGCGTACGGTCTCCCCCACTTGCATACGGCGCAGCAGGTTGATGATGCCTTTTCCCCACCACAGCGAGATCAACAAAGACACGAACACGGCCATCGCCGCACGGAACGAGATGAAGGTGAATAGGCCTGAACCAGGGACATCGGCGCCGAGCCAATCGAAGAGGTGGTACAGCATTACTTGTGGAGGAGTTCAAGCGTTTCCTGCAACACCGCTACGTCGTCAAAAGGGTGCTTCACCCCGTTGATCTCCTGATAGGTCTCATGTCCTTTGCCCGCGAGCAGCACCACATCACCGGGCCTGGCCATACCCACCGCCTGGCGGATCGCCTCGCGCCGATCAGCGTTCACCCAAACGCGGGACTGATCGGTCACCTGTACACCGGCACGCATCTCGTTGAGGATGGCCATGGGATCCTCCGTGCGTGGGTTATCGCTGGTGAGCACCACATGACTGCTCAGCTCGGTGGCGATGCGCGCCATCACCGGACGCTTGGTACGATCACGATCGCCACCGCAGCCCACCACGGTGATGACCTGCTCATTGTCGCTGCAGACCTCGTTGATCGTCGTGAGGACGTTCTTCAAGGCATCGGGCGTGTGGGCGTAGTCCACGATACCCACGATACCGCTGGTGCTGCGCACGATCTGGAAGCGACCACGCGGTGGTTGCAGATCACTCAAGGCCGTGAGCACGTTCATCGCCGGCTCGTTCAACAACGTGGCCACGGTGTAGACGGCCAGAAGGTTGCTCGCATTGAACTCCCCGATCAGGCGCGAGTACATGTCGTGCCCATCGATGTTGAGGTGAAGACCGGTGAGCTGGTTCTCCACGATGCGGGCCTTGTGGTCGGCCATGGTCTTCACCGCGAAAGAGTGCTTGCTCGCCTTGGTGTTCTGCAGCATCACGGCACTGTTGGCATCATCGGCGTTCACCAGGGCGAAGGCGGAAGCCGGCAGCTGATCGAAGAAGCGCTTCTTGGCCTTGATGTACTCGGCGAACGTGCCGTGGTAGTCGAGGTGGTCGTGCGTGATGTTCATGAACACCGCACCCACGAACTGAAGTCCTGCGATACGCTCCTGCACCACACTGTGACTGCTCACTTCCATGAAGCAGTGCGTCACCTTCTCGGCCACCATCTCCGCGAGGATCTCGTTCAGGCGCACCGCATCAGGCGTGGTGTGCGTGCTGGGGATGGTGCGCTGTCCGATGCGGATCTCCACCGTACTGATCAACCCGCACTTGTACCCGAGCGACCGGAAGAGACGGAAGAGCAGCGTCGCCGTGCTCGTCTTCCCGTTGGTGCCGGTGATACCCACCAGCTTCAACTTCTTCGACGGATGATCATGGAAGTTGGCGGCGAGCACACCGAGCGCGACGGCAGCATCCTCCACGCGCACATAGGTCACACCTTCCTTCAACTCCGCAGGTAGCTCTTCGCAGATGATGGCACTGGCACCGTTCTCGATGGCTTTGGCGATGAAGCTGTGACCATCCACCTGCGTACCGCGCGTGGCTACGAAGGCGGTGAACGCGACCACCTTGCGACTATCGAACGCGATGGACTCGATCGCCGTGTTCGTGGAACCGACGACCTGCTCGATGCGCACCCGGTACAATATGTCCTTCAGCAGCTTCATGTCAGTTCGATCACGATGGTCGATCCCTGGAAGGCCTTCGATCCCGGTTGGAGCGACTGCCGTTTCACCATGCCATTGCCTTGGACCTTCACGCGCAGACCCCGATTCTCAAGGATGAAGAGGGCGTCGCGCAGGCCCATGCCCAACACGTTCGGAACACGGTCCATGGCGTCGGCCGGTATCCCACGCGCCTTCAGCACCACAGCCGTATCGCCGGCCAGCGTTGTGACCCATTCGCCCTCCCCGTCATAGGTCACGGGCACATGCAGGGCCTCCAAGGCGGTGCGCAGATCACCGCTATGTCCGCTCAGGCTGACCGGGGTGCGCGGTCCAGAAGAGACGGCGAGTTCGGTTCCTTGCTGCAATTCCAATCGGTTGCTGTAGATCTTATCGGCGATCTCCTTGAAGACCGGACCGGCCACCACGTTGCCGTAGATGCCGCTCATCGTGGGTCCGTTCACCAGCACGATGCAGCTGTACTTCGGTGCATCCGCCGGGAAATAACCCACGAAAGAAGCCTGGTACAAGAGGTCGTTGTAGTTCCCGTTCCGGGCGATGCGCGCCGTACCGGTCTTGCCTGCGATGGCGAAGTGGGCGGCGCGGAGATTCATGGCCGTCCCGGTGTCCACCACGCTACGCAACAGATCATGCACCAACGTCAAGGTGGCCTCGGAACAGATCTTCTCGTCCAACACCTTCGGCTCGAACTTCTGTACCGTCTTGCCGTTGCGCGAGACGCGGTCCACGAATTGCGGCTGCATCATTCGACCACCGTTGGCCACCGCGTTGTAGAAGGTGAGCGTCTGTAACGGAGTCACCATCACTTCATAGCCGATGCTCATCCACGGCATGCTCACACCGCTCCAACCTTTCTCCCCTGGTCCGCGCAGGGTGGGGATGGCTTCACCAGGAATGGCCACGCCGGTGGGTTCGTGCAGATGCAGGCGCTTCAACCCTTCTATGAAGCGCTTCGGCTCCTTTTGATAAGCCTTATGCACGGCCAGGCTGATGCCGGTATTCAAGGAGAGCTCGAACGACCGGCGAACGGTCATCTTATCATAGAGGTCCTCGTGCGAATCGCGCATGATGCGATCGCGGAAGCGCACGCGGCCACGGTTGGTATCCACCGTGTCGGTGGGCTTTATCGTACCATCCTCGAAGCCCACCATCAATGAGGCGAGCTTGAACGTCGACCCCGGTTCAGTGGCGTGCGCTACGGCATAGTTCAGGTCCTCCACATACGTGCTGTCGTTGCGGCGCGTGAGGTTGCTGATGGCTTTGATGTAGCCGGTCTCCACCTCCATCACCACCACGGTGCCATATTGGGCGCCATGCTTCATCAGCTGCCGCTCCAACGCCGCATCGGCCACGTCCTGCAGGTTGATGTCGATGGTCGTATGGATATCGCTACCCGGCACGGGATCCACGCCATCACCGTCGTCCACCGGCATCCACACACCTCCGGTGAGGCGACGCTCCAAGCGACGGCCGGTCACGCCTTTGAGCCACTTGTCGTATCCACCTTCCAGGCCGAGGGTGGTGCTGTCGCGAAGCACATAGCCCACGCTGCGCGAAGCGAGGCGACCGAACGGGTGCATGCGCACGGTGCGCTTCTCGGTCACGAGCCCACCCTTGTATTTACCAAGCCGGAACAGCGGAAAGGTCCGCAGTGCTTGCACCTGCGTGTGGTCCGCGCGTCGTTTGATCAGGTGGTAGCGTTCCTTGCGGTGGCGCGCATCGGTGAGGTCGCGCTTGTACTCGGCGGCGGTGCGGTCACCGAAGAGCTCGGCAAGGCGGATGCTCAGGGAGTCGATGTGCGTCCGGAACAGCTCATCGGTAAGGCCGTTCGCCATCATGTCCATGCGCACATCGTACTCGGGCACACTGGTGGCGAGCAGTCGGCCATCTTCGCTGTAGATGTGGCCGCGATCGGGTTGCACGGTCCGGTACGTGGTGCTCACCGTCTCTGCCTTGGCCAGCCATTCATCACCCTCCACGATCTGAATGGTGAATAGCTTCACGGCGATGGCGATGGCGAAGACCACCACGGCCAGGTATACCATGTTGGCACGCGCACGGAACTGCTTGTTCTCCGTCATGGGTTGCGCGTGGCGTTGAGTTCATCCTTGTCCACCTCCAGCTTTACGGGTGGCACACGACTTTCATTCAGGCCCAATTCACCGATGCCAGCGGCCACCTGGCTCTGCTGCTCCAACTTCTCCAGCTGTGCGCGCACGGTGATGTGCTCGCTACGCAGTTCTTTCAGCTCGTGATCCACACGATGCAGGTCGCGCACGATGCGCTCGGTGTGGTAGCCGTAGGCGATGTAGGTGATCATCAAGCCGGCGCAGAACAGGATGAAGGGCATGTTGCCCAACACCTTCTCCTTGGTGAGGAAAGAGCCGTTGAGCACACCGATCATCATCTTCGGCACACGCGCAGCAGCACTGGGACCGCTGGCCGTTCTGGCCGCAGCAGCGCGCTTCGCCTTGGCGGTGGGTTCCGCGGGCGTTGCTTCCTCCTCTTGCTTTTCGCGCAGCTTGTTCACGTGCGTGTGGCTATTCTCAATCGGGCGCTTCGTGCCCGGGGATTCCTTGCTATCTCGAGATCCGTAGGTTGGATCGCCTTGTTGCTTGAAGGGTTGAACGGTCGTGTGCGATTGCCGAAGACATCCTTCGTTTCCTCACCACCGAGATCACCGCTGCGCATCCAGTTCTTCACCAGGCGATCCTCGAGCGAGTGGTAGCTCATGATCACCAGTTGGCCACCGGGCGCGATCACCTCGGCGCTCTGCTTCAGCAGTGCTTCCAGCGATCCGAGCTCATCGTTCACCGCGATGCGGAGCGCTTGGAACACCTGGGCCAGAAAAGTGCTTTCCTTCGCTCGTGGCGTCACGGGCTTCAGCGCTTCCACCAGCTGGAACGTGGTGCCGATGCGTGTTTCCGCATTCGCCTTCACCAGCTGGCGAGCCACTCGATGTGCACCATCCACTTCGCCGTACTTCCGTAGCACGTCGGTGAGCGCTGCTTCATCCAGGTCGCGCAACAGTTGCGAAGCCGTGCGTTTCGCGCGATGATCCATGCGCATATCGAGCGGGCCATCGAAACGGAAGCTGAAGCCGCGCGCACCGGTATCGAACTGGTGACTGCTCACACCCAGATCAGCGAGGAGGCCATCCACCGGCACCGCATGCAGGAAGCGCAAGTGATTGCGCATCCAGCGGAAATCGGCTTTCACCAGGGTGAAGCGCTCGTCTTCGGGGGTGTTCTTCCAGGCATCTCGATCCCGATCGAACGCGATCAAGCGGCCTTTCGGGCCCAGTTGTGCGAGGATGGCCTTGCTGTGGCCACCACCACCGAACGTCACGTCCACATAGACGCCGTCGGGGCGGATGTTCAATCCTTCAAGACAGGCTTGTAAAAGAACGGGGTCGTGATACTCATGCGTCATTGGCTTTAGCAGGTTTTCCCGCCATCACTTTCGCAGCCAGTGACTTGAAGTCCACGTTCCCGCTGAGCGCACGCTTGTGTTGCTCCTCGCTCCAGATCTCGATGCGATCGCCCATGCCCGAGAACACGATGTCCTTGCCCAGTTGGGCGTAGGCCATCAGTGGCTTCGGGATCAGCAACCGTCCGTTGGCGTCGAGTTCCACCGGTGTGGCTCCGTTGAGGAAGCGCCGGATGAACTCCACGTTTTCCGGATCGAAGCGGTTCAGGCTGGCCACTTGGGCGCTGGTCCTGTTCCACTCGTCCATCGGATAAAGCACGAG
>JAEUTC010000208.1 GCA_016787985.1 Flavobacteriales bacterium
CTACGTGGCAGAGGATAACGTCGCTGGTCCTCAGAGCTCCGCACCTGCCGGCTACATCCACCAGCGTGTGATGCGTGCCATGCTCGGCGGGGTTAACGGTACCGCTGGTGTAGTGCCCAATACACCCGTGGTAGGCACACCTTATTCCCACACCTATACCTGGACGGTTCCCGCCAACTACGACATCAATGACCTCCACTTGGTCGGTCTTCTTGAACATGAACCCACCACCTTCAACAACCGCTATACCGTCAACGCGGTCAATCGCTCGGCTACTGGTGTCGGTATCGATGAACTGTCGTTGGGGGATGACCGCTTGAGCGCTTACCCCAGCCCCTTCGATCGACAACTCAACATCCGTGTGGCCGATCATAGCGGGCCTGCCACGGTGGAACTGATCGGCATGGATGGCCGTGTGGCCTTCCAACAGAACGTGGTGCTGAACAGCCTGTCTGCGAGTCCGATCGACCTTACCGGTGCTGCGTTGGCCAACGGTGCGTACGTGTTGCGTGTCGCCACCAGTGAGGGCACCGCCGCACAGCGGATCATCAAGATGGATTAACGGCCGACTAGAACGCGTGTGAAGGGAGGGCCTCGGCTCTCCCTTCTTCGTTCCTACGAACGGCTGTTCCGGTACTTCGCCAGGTTGATCAGCAGCACGCCACCGAGGATCACCACCAAGCCCACCACCTCGCGGAACCCCAAGTGCTCGCCACCCAGCCAGGTGCCGATCAATACCGCCACCACGGGATTGACGTACGCATAGGTGCTTACCTGCGTGGCCGGTCGCACCTGCAACAGCCACACATAGGCACTGTACGCCACGATGGAACCGAAGATGATCAGGTAGGCTTCGGCGATCCACGCTTTCGCCGGAACAGCGCTCCAGTCGAAGTCCACCCACTCGCCGCGTGCCGTGCTGACGAAGAGGAAACAGGTGGCACCGGTGATCATCTGCCACGCGCTGTTCGCGGTGTTGGAAAGCGCCACCGGGTTGTACTTGGAGAAGAGTGAACCCGCCGGCCAGGCCAGGATGCCGATCGCAAGGATGAACAAGGCCAGCACCTCCGCCTCGAAGCCCGCCTCGCTCAGCTGTGCGTTCAAGCGTTCGCTGAACAGCAGCCACACCCCGATGATGCCCGCGATGATGCCACCCACCGTGGCCGGGCTGCGGAAGTTCACCGACCACAACGGCTTGTCCAGCGCCGTGAAGACCAAGGGTGCCACCGCGATGGTGATGGCCACCACGCTGCTCGGGATGGTCTGCTGCACCCACACCACCGCACCGTTACCCGCGAACAGCAGGAGGAACCCCACGAGGATGGACTTCCACAGACCCGGTGCCCGAAGCGGAAGGCCTTGAACCGCGCACCAGCCGAACATGAAAGCACCGGCCACCGCGAAGCGCAAGCCGCCCAGCAAGAAGGGCGGAAAACCCGTGAGCGCTTCGCGGATGGCGAAGTAGGTGCTGCCCCAGATGAGGTAGATGGCCGCGAACGCGAGGTAGACCTTCAGCCGGCTGGGTTGCGGATTCATGGGGCGAAGGGCGTCTTCGGCCCGGGCAGCAGCAACTGCATCAACACCAGATCCAGCCACCGCCCGAATTTCCACGCCACCTGCGGCATCCGCGCCGTCTCAACGAAACCACATTCGGCATGCAGGCGCAAGCTGATGGCGTTCTCCGAATCGATCGCGCCCACCAAGGTCCGCAACTCGCACCGGTGCGCTTCGGCGATCAACGCTTGAAGCAGCGCACGCCCGATGCCCTTGCCGCGGTGGTCGGCATGCACGTGTAGCGTATGCTCGCCGGTGTACCGGTAGCCCGGCTTGTTGCGGAAGGTGGCGATGTTCCCGAACCCCGTGACCACACCGTTCTCTTCGCTCACGATCACCGGCCAGCCCGCGCTCTTCAGCTCCTGGAACCAACGCTGCCGCATCTCCAAGGTGTGCGGCTCGAAGACATAGGCCGCCGTGGTGTTCAGCAATACCTCGTTGTAGATATCCAGGATGGCCGGGAGGTCCTGTTCCGTAGCGGGACGGATGAACGGGTGCGGGGCCATGGAACGACGGTGGCCGCAAAGATGAACCTTCTCCGTAGACGGCAACTGTTCCGAAACGCCAAGTCCGGATGGGCTGGATCGAGGAGCGGCGGACCGTGGACCCACGAACGTGCCTTCCTTTGGTGGATGCGCGCGGTGTCCCTGGCGATCCTGTTCCATGTTGGCCTTTGTGCCGCGCAGACCACCGTGACCGGCCGTGTGGTGGATGCCACCAACGGAGCACCCCTGCCCTACTGCACCGTGGCGCGTGTGGGCACCACCGAAGGCACCATCACCAATACCGACGGTGGCTTCCGCATCAATGTGGCCCCGGACGACAGCCTGCGCTTCTCGTACATCGGCCTTCTCCCACGCACCCTGCCTGCACGCGAGGTGGATGGACGCGATGTGCGCCTCTTTCCAGCCGCCGTGGAACTCGGCGAAGCGGTGATCCGTCCCGATGACCAACTCTACGCACGCATCATCCGCGCCAACAAGTGGATCCGCCAAGCGCCGGGCACGCGTTCCAAACTCTTCTTCGGGGTGGAGACCTACAACAACGGCCTGCCGGTGGAGATGATCCACGCGTACTACAATGCCTCGCTCAAAGGCGGTGAGCTCATGGACCTTGAACTGAAGAACGGCCGTATCGGCGTATCAGGGATCGATGGGCGCTTGTTCATCAACTACAACACCACCAAGGCCTTCGCCCTTATCGACATCACGGCGGACGAAAGCCCCTTCCCCACTTCACCATTAAAACATGAGCGTGCCAAACTGCTGCGCAAAGGCTTCATCGTAGAACAGGTGAGCACTGCTGCCGGGCCCGATGGTGTGGACCACTTGCGCATCGTGCCAAGGGCCAACAACCCGCAGGCCTTCACCACGGATATCTGGCTCGAACCCGGCGGCGATGCCGTGCGCGCGCTGGAACTCCGTTGCAAGAACTGCCCGAAGCACCCCTTCATCCCCCTCTACGAGCACGGCCGCATCGACACCGTGGACCTGCGCTACAAGCAGATCTGGAGCGCGGGCACCACGCCCTTCCCCCAGGTGATGCAGATGGACTACCGCATGGCCTACACCGGACCCGAAACGCACGAACGCTTCACCACCCACGCACTGATGCACGCCTACGACCAGGGCCATGGCTACACCTTGCCGCTCTTCACCTACGGCGGCGAAATACCCGACTACCGCAAGATCGGCTGGCTGCCCGAGGACACCGCCTTCTGGCAGCGCGTTCAACCGCCGCTGCCCACCCAGCGACAGGAACAGGCCATGCGCTTCCTGCGGATGAACGACATCAACCAAGGCCAGTGGTACAACGAACTGGACAACGGCCGCAACTTCTTCAAACCGCCGTACGCCGTGTGGTCCGCGGAAAGGAGGATCAGGCTCACCGAACTTGTGGATCCGTTGGCACTGGCTTCTGGCACCATGCCGCACGACCTGGACTCCACCACCCTGGTGGCCCAGTTCTACCTGGACATGGACACCGTCGATGGCCATTTCATCCACCGCTCCTTCACCGTGGCCGATGGCTACAGCACCAAGGTGCCCGATGTGCGTGAACCGTGGACGGACTGTTTCCACAACATCTGGTTCGACCTGTGCGAGATGGAGCGCCGCCGCCTGGAAGCCGAGCTGAACGCACCCAGCATGACGCCAACGCGTGCCGTGACCTTACACACCACGCACACCCGTGCCCTCCAACGCACCACCCAGCGCTACTTGCGCGAGACCGCCAACGGCACCCGCTGCGAAGCCTTCTTCCCCTGGAACGCCCGGGTGAAAGAGGCTTTGGGGATCGATAACATCGCGTTACTCGGCCTGTGACCACAACAGGGGCGCATCGACCATTCGACGGGCGCCGAACGGATGACATCTCGGACACCACGTGCGGTAGGCGTCCACGATCCGCGCGGCCGCACCCGCCTCGGGGGCCTTGTGCTGCGGGCCTGAGCGAGGCGGGCTGCGGCTTGGATCGTGGTCGCCTTTTGGCTCCACCTTTTGGCGAAGCAAAAGGTGGAACGCTTGCTTGTCCTTGACGCGGCTAGCGAAAGCCTCACTTGGCTACCTTTGGAACTCATCCGGAAAGTGCCCATGAGCCCGAACAAGCCCGCCCAAGCCGAAGTTGGAATGACCCTCGACGAGGTCCGTGAAGAGATCCTGCGCGACTACCGGATCGTGTTCGAAAGCCGCGAAGCCAGCCTGCTCGGCCGCAAAGAGGTGCTCACCGGCAAAGCCAAGTTCGGCATCTTCGGCGACGGCAAGGAGCTGGCCCAGGTGTGCATGGCCAAGCAGTTCCGCCACGGCGACTGGCGCAGCGGCTACTACCGCGACATGACCTTCATGTTCGCCATCGGCGAGCTCACCGTGCAGCAGTGGTTCGC
>JAEUTC010000239.1 GCA_016787985.1 Flavobacteriales bacterium
CGTGCTCATCAACCTGTTGGAGGCGCCGGCCCTGGCCTTTCTCATGGCCTTCTTCCTCAAGTTCTACCGCACGGGGCATGGCACTGCAGGGGAGTACATCTTCCGCCAGAACGACAACATCCCCCAATACCTGTTCATCGCAGTGATCGTAGCCCTGTTCCTGGGGCTTACGGTGAGTGCGGAAGAGATCATCCGCGACCGCAAGATCCTGGCCCGTGAGAAGTTCCTTGACTTGAGCTGGTTGAGTTACCTGATGAGCAAGGTGGGCATCCTCTTCCTCATCTCCGCCATCCAGACCGCGCTCTTCGTCATCGTGGGTCATGCGGTGTTGGACATCCAAGGACAGTACCTTCAACATTGGCTGCTCCTGTTCAGCACCTCGTGCTTCGCGAATGTCCTCGGGCTGAATGTGAGCGCGAGCTTCAACAGCGCCAAGGTCATCTATATCCTCATTCCGGTGCTCATCATACCGCAGCTGCTCTTCAGCGGTATCATCGTGAAGTTCGATAAACTGCATCCCTGGTTCGCCTCGGAACGCAGCGTGCCCTTGCTCGGCAATGTAATGGCCTCGCGCTGGGCTTATGAAGGCATGGCGGTGACCCAGTTCATGGACAACCGCTATGAACAGGTCTTCTATGCACTGGACCAACGGATGAAGACCGCCAACTGGAAGAAGGACCTCTGGGTGCGCGAGTTGGAGAACCGGGCGGGGAACGTACGCCGCGCCGTGAACGGACATCCCGAAGACGTCGACCTGGTGTACGAGCTCGACCTGCTCCGGACCGAATTGGCCAAGGAAGCCCAGCAAGTGAGAGGGTACGCCTTCGCGCGTATCGCAGAACTGCACCCTGGAAAGGTGAATGCCGAGGTGTTGGATGAATTGGAGGCCAGCCTGGAGGTGCTCACCCAGCATTACCGGAACGTATACAAGACATCCGAGGCGGAGAAAGAGCGTCGTATCGCCGCCATGACGGCCACCCCTGAGCTTCGTGTGACCTACTTCCAACTCCTGGATCAGTACCGGAACGAGAGCCTCGCCGATGTGGTGACCAATAAGAACGATGTGAACGTGATCGTGGAGGACCGCGGCGAGCTGATCCAAAAGAACGATCCGATCTACCTGGAGCCGGTCCGCAGCGGGTTCTTCGGCGCCCAGTTCTATGCACCGGCCAAATGGTTCGCTGGATTGCGAGTGCCTACGCTCTGGGCGAACACCTTGGTGCTGTGGGGCATGTGCCTCGCGCTGGCGCTTGCGCTCTACTTCGAGCTTTTCCCGCGGCTACTGAAGCTCATTCCCAGCAAGTCCGCACATTGAGGTCGGCCATGGGGGCGCAGCGCTCAGCGTTGCGATGGGCTCAGGCTTCGCGCCCGTCCACCTCCTCGATCTGGATCATCTTGAAGGGGATGTTGATGATCCCGGCGTAATCCTCGCCTGCTTCGAGCATATCCTCGTCATCCGCCTCGTAATGCCACAGCACGGTGACCTCATTACCGGTTGCACGCACACCCTCCAACTTCTTGAAGAGGTCCAGAATGCACTTGGAGGAGCTGGTGTTGAAGTATTCCAACTGCACGTGCAAGGCCGTCTTGGGCTGCGGGGAGCGCCCGTATTTGTCCAGCCAGTCGATCAGTGGCTTGTAGAAATCGATCGAATTCTCCGGAATGGAACGACCCTTCAACTCCAACAACCCGGTCTCGGGATCGAA
Organism: Flavobacteriales bacterium; assembly: GCA_016787985.1. Taxonomy (GTDB): domain Bacteria; phylum Bacteroidota; class Bacteroidia; order Flavobacteriales_F; family PHOS-HE28; genus PHOS-HE28. Next base: position 1,707 of record JAEUTC010000239.1, read on the forward strand.
GTTGACATGGGGGGTCTTGGGGGAACCTTCGAGGAAGAAAGCTGACATGGTTGGTCGGTCTAAGTGGTCACGTTGACATTAAGGCTGAAGAAGGCGTTGTCCTTATCGTAGGGGACGAAACCGTACTCCAGCTTGCCACCGCTCTTACGGGCGATGTCGATCATGCCTAAGCCACCGCCTCCGTTCTTGGAATAGGTGCCGTCGGCCAGGGTTTCACGGTAGAATTCACGAAGTTCCTCCGGTGGAAGGGCATTTATCCGGTCCAAATGCCCCTTGAGCCGATCCACCTCGGCTCCAGCCATGAAATTGCCCGTCAAGACCTGGTAGCCTTGATCGGACTGGGCGATCATCACCACCCCATGCGGCTCCGTGGATGTTTCGGGTACGCCTTCGCCAATGGTGAGGTTGGCATTGTGGTGGTAAAGGTTCTGGAGGCATTCCATCACCACATTGAAGACGCGTTTACGGGTCCGCGCGTCCGCTTCGATCAGGTCCATCCGGCGTTCTACAGCGCCTAACAGGGCGGTGACAAGCTCGGGAGATAGGGCACCTTTGAACGAGAGCATCACCCGATGGCGCTCCAATTCATCGTAAAGGTCATGGATGCGTTGCAGCATATAGGGCGATGGATAGTGGTCCGCCACAAAGAACTTCACCCGAGCCGGAGCGAAAGGGGCGAGGCCCATGGAGTTTTCCACCGAATTGTCAACCCGGTTCCGGTGGGTACCTTCGCGATCCGTTTTTCCCATGGGTTGGTTCAAGCATTGGTTCGGTACCCGCTACTACGCGTTGCTCTACGGGCATCGTGATGTGGAGGATGCCCGCCAATGGGTACATGCCATTCTGGAACGTTGGGGGCTTCCCAACGGGGCCGAGGTCTTGGATCTGGCGTGTGGTCGGGGGCGCCATGCCTCCTTCTTCGCAAAGAGCGGAATGAAGGTCTGTGGTATCGATATCTCGGAGGCCAGTATCGCCGAAGCGCGCTTGGCGGTCACGGATGGGGAATTCGCCGTGCACGATATGCGTGAGCCGTATGCGGAAGAACGGTTCGATGCGGTGGCGTGCCTGTTCACCAGTTTGGGGTATTTCGACACGCTGGAGGATGACCTGGCGGTCTTCCGGTCCGTTTTCACCGCGCTGCGCCCCGGCGGGCGGTTCGTGATCGACTTCATGAACAGCGAACTCGTCTTGCGGGAACTCGTGCCATCAGAGCGGATCACCAAGGACGGCGTTGATTTCCATATCGAACGCACTTGTATCTCCGGCACCTTGGTAAAGACCATCGCGGTGAACGATAACGGCCGATCCCATCATTTCGAAGAACGGGTGCAAGCGCTCCAGCCCGCTCAATTGGAAGAAATGGCCGTGGCCGCGGGTTTCCTCATCGAGGACCGGACCGATGGGCCCGAGCTCCGGATGTTCGAACCCACCACATCGCAACGTTTCGTCCTGTGGCTGCGAAAACCATTTCCATGACGCTGATCACCGTAGCCGCTTTCTTCCTGCTCCCCCTGCTTGCCGGCGCGCTGGTGCGCTCCCTGCGGCCCGATGCGAAGTGGCTCCGTTTGTTGCTATCGTTCAGCGGTGCGTTCCTCCTTGGGGTGGTGTTCATGCACATGCTGCCGGAGCTGTACGTGGAAGAGGGCGGGCACATCGGGCTCTGGGTCGTCGGTGGCTTCTTGTTGCAGGTCGTACTGGAGTTCTTCAGCCACGGGATCGAGCATGGCCACATGCACTTCCATGGTGGCAAGGCACTCCCATTGGTCACCCTGCTCAGCCTTTGCCTGCATTCCTTCGCGGAAGGCATCCCCTTCGCCGATCCTGCGGTGGCGGGGAACCTTCCATTCCTGGTCGGTGTGCTGCTGCACAAGATGCCCATGGCCATCGCACTCGCCACTGTCCTGTTACGCGCCGGAACAGGTGGTGCTTCCAGTTGGATCATGCTCGTCGTTTTCGCGCTCGCTGCGCCATTGGGCATAGGCACTGGACTGTTGATCGGGGCTGAAGAGGGACATGGCTTCCTGCACGATATGCTTGGCCTGGCCATCGGCATGTTACTGCACATCAGCACTACCATCATCTTCGAGAGCGCACCGGACCACCGCTTCAATGCCACCCGGTTCGTGGCCGTGCTCGTGGGTGCCGCACTGGCCTTGCTCTCCGTGCACTGAACTTTTTTCCTGACCGCCGCAATAGATGATCCCGTAGCCCGTTACTTTGTAGCGCAAAGTACTTTGCATATGACTGAAAGAAACCCTGCTCACGAGCTCGCCCATATCCGAGGATTGATGGAGCGCAGCACCCGATTCCTCAGTCTCAGCGGCCTCAGTGGCGTGGTGGCCGGTGTCATCGCCTTGGGAGGTGCGACCCTGGCGCGGTTCCACATCAACGAGGCGCTGGCACCAGATGCCGATGCGCTCACCTATGATCTGCGGCGCGGTGTAGGATACATGGCCGATCTGCGGTTGACCTTGGTGATGGATGCCGCCATTGTGCTCTTCCTGGCCCTGCTGGGTGCTTTCTGGTTCACCTGGCGCAGGAGCCGCAGAACGGGGCAGGACGTGTGGGACAAAAGCGCGCAGCGGCTGATGCTGAACCTGATGGTGCCTTTGAGCGTCGGAGGGGTCTTCTGTCTTGCCCTGTTCTATTATGGGCTGCCGGGCTTGGTAGCGCCAGCCACCCTCGTTTTCTACGGGCTTGCTCTTTTCAATGCCAGCAAATACACGCTGGACGAGATCCGCTGGCTCGGAGTAAGTGAACTGGTCCTCGGCTTGATCGCCCTGTTCTGGCTGGAGGCCGCCTTGCTTTTCTGGGCCATCGGCTTCGGTGTGCTGCACATCTTCTACGGTGGTTTGATGTACCTGCGGCATGAGCGCAGCACGGAGACCGCATGATCGAGCAACTCAATAAAGCCTTCGAAAGTCGGGTGCGCCTGGGCATCATGGCGGTGCTCGCCGTGAACGAGTGGGTGGATCATGCTCGGCTGAAGGAACTGCTGAACGTGACCGATGGGAACCTCGCGAGCCACTTGGCAGCATTAGAAGATCTGAAGTACGTGCAGGTGCGCAAACGATTCGTGGGCAAACGACCCAATACGAGCTATCGAGCATCCGTTGTCGGCGCGAAGGCGTTCCGCGCGCATTTGGAGGCCATCGAACGCCTATTACCCAAACCCTGAACCATGTCAGCTGTCGCTTCCATCCCCTCAGTACGTCAATTCGCCTTGCCCGTGGCCCTGGTGGCCCTGACCACCTTCGTCTTCGATCTGCTGTTCTGGCAAAGTGCTGCCGGGATCAATTTCCTCTTGTTCAACGCTGTGGTCAATGGTGCTTTGCTGGTGCGCTACGGCTGGGCTGGGTTCTCGGCTCCCGCGCGCTGGGCCCTGCTCGCCAACGGGTTGGCCGGTTGTATGGTGGTGGTGCACGACAGCGTCATCGCGATCATCGCGTCCGTCGTTTCGTTGATCGCCGTGGCGGCATTCGCACATGAGCCGCGCTTGAGGTCGTTGTTCTACGCCGCTATCCAAGGAGCTACAGGTTTCTTGGTCACACCCGTGAATGCCGTTACCGGCATCGCATTGGCCGCACCTTCCACGAGCACCACGCGTCAAGGATGGCGATGGATACGGCTGGGTGTGCTGCCTGTGCTGCTGTTGTTGCTCTTCACCCAGTTGTACCGTGCGGGGAATCCGAAGTTCCATGCGTTGACAGCAGGCTTCATGGATGGTCTTTTCAATGCCATCGGGGAGTTCTTTGAACGGTTCTTGACCGCGCATACGCTTTTCGTGCTGTTCGGTGCCGTCCTCTGCGCTGGTCTGGTGTTGCATGCGGCACCCGGTGCGGTGAGGCGGTTGGAAGAAGGGTCCACCGATATCCTCGTTCGCACGCGGCTAAGGCGTCCATCCTGGTCGTATGCCTTGGCCATGAACCCCTTGGAACGCGAGCGCCGCATGGGGTTGATCCTGCTGATAGCCGTGAATGCGCTACTCGCCGTGGTGAACGTGATCGACATCGATTGGGTGTGGTTCGGATTCGAGGTGCCCACGGAATTCAGCCTGAAACAATTCGTACATGAGGGTACGTGGATGTTGATCATCAGCATACTCCTGAGCATGGTGATCCTCATGTACCTGTTCCGGTGGAACCTGAATTTCTACGCCCGCAGCAAGGGGTTGAGGTTGTTGGCCTTCGCGTGGGTGGTCCAGAACTTCATCCTCGGTGTTTCGGTCTTTCTGCGCAACTACCACTACATCTCCTTCCATGGACTGGCCTATAAGCGCATCGGGGTCATCGTCTTCCTCTTATTGGTGCTTGTCGGTCTGGTCACGTTGTTCATCAAGATCAAGGGGCGCAAGAGTTTCTTCTACCTGGCGCGCGTCAACGCCTGGGCCGCGTTCACCGCGATGATCCTGCTTTCCACGATCGATTGGGATAGCACCATCGTACGCTATAACCTGGCGCACTGGAACCAAGGCGAGATCGATGTGGACAACTACCTCGAGATGAGCGACAAGGTGCTGCCACTGCTGTATGCGGACCTGGATGTGGTGGAAGCCCAGATGGCGAAGCACAGCCAAAATCAAGTGCGATGGGTGGAGACGTTGTCGCCAGAGGCGTTCAAACGCACCCTGGATGTCAGGAGGGAGCGGTTCCAGCAGCGGTATGCCGAGGCGCACTGGCAAGAGTGGACCGTGGCCGATACCCGCACCGCTGCCGCGTTGGAGGCAACATACCATTAGCCATGTCCAAGGCAAAGCGCAACAAGGATGTCGCGTTCATCCGCCGCTGGATCATCTTCTTCATGGTCGCATTGGTATTCAGTGGGCTCACGGCTGTTCCCTTGGAGTGGGGTACGGCCTTGTTGGCGGAGATGACCCGATCCTGGGGTGATCCCTGGCACGGCTGGGCTGCGTATGCCGCAGAAGCGGTAGCGCATGTGGGAGAGACCTACCCCTTCTTGTTCTATGGCACCGATTGGCTGGCTTTCGCCCATGTGGTGATCGCCCTCGCGTTCATTGGTCCTTATCGTGACCCGGTGCGCAACCGCTGGGTCATCGAATGGGGGCTCTGGTGTTGTTTGTTGGTGCTGCCACTCGCCTTCCTGTGGGCTCCTGTGCGCGGCATACCGTTCTTCTGGTGCTGTGTGGATGCCTCTTTCGGCGTCTTCGGCGCCATCCCGCTCTGGCTGGTGTTGCGCAGGATCGATGTGCTTGCCAACAAGGATCCAATACCAACGTTCCAATGAGTGCTACACTCGGACAACTGACGTCGGCCGCACTGGTCTTATTGGCTTCCGTTCTTGTCGCACTCGCGCCGGATGCCTACCTGCCCATGCTAGTTCGTGCTTTCCTCGTACCCATCATCGGCTCCGCCATCGTGCTCACTGTAATGGCCGCATGGCGCCGACGGTGGTGGCTCACTGGTGCGGCCAGTTTGGGAAGCTTGATGATGCTTGCACAGGTGGTCACCCCATCGTCGATCGAAGATGGCCCGGCAACCATCGCCCAGGAAGGCGCTGCCCTGCGCGTCTTCCACATGAACGTCCTTCAGCCCAATACATCGTATGCCCAAGCCATCGCACAGGCATTGCAGAGTGAGGCTGACATCATTTCGGTTCAAGAGATTGATCCGCGCTGGGCGGCTGAACTCTGCACGGTCTTGGGCTCCCAATACCCCTTCTTCCACCTGGAGCCAAGGCAGAACTGCTACGGCATCGCGCTGTTCAGCAAGCTTCCTTTCGAAAAGGTGGAGACGTTGGAAAACGCCGGTGCCCCCTTCATCGAAGCCTGGTTGAACGTGGGTGGCGGTCCTATCCGATTGATCGCCGTGCATGCCACATCTCCCATCAGCTATGGGCATTTCCGCAGGCGCAATGAGCAGTTGCAAGCCCTGGGTGACCTCCTTTCCCGCGGCGACACATCCACCATCGTGGTCGGAGACCTCAATACGGTCCCTTGGGATCAGGCTTTCAGGCGCTTCTGCACCCAGGCCGGTCTGCGGTCCGGTGCGCCCTCGGCCCATCGTACGTGGCCCTCCATCGGGCCCTTCGCCGCCATACCGTTGGACCACATCCTCGTGAGCGAGGATCTTGCGACTTCAGACTTCGCTACTGTCGATATCCCTGGTAGTGACCACCGCGGTCTGTATGCCGCACTCCACTACCGATGATCGCCCCACCGGACATGCGCAGGCTTCTCGGGTGGATGACCACCTTCTTCGTCGCCATGGCCTTCCTCGAAAGTGCTGTGGTGGTCTACTTGCGGGCACTTTTTTATCCCGAGGGGTTCGAATTCCCCATCGTGCCCATGCACGGTATCCTGGTCACCACGGAGGTTTTCCGCGAGTTCGCCACCCTGATCATGCTTTTGGCGCCAGGCGCGTTGGTGACCCGATCCGCGTTGGAACGTTTCGCGTGGTTCTGCTTTGGGTTCGGGGTGTGGGACATCTTCTACTATGTCTGGCTCAAGGTCTTGCTGGATTGGCCGTCGAGCCTGATGACCTTCGATCTGTTGTTCTTGATCCCGGTGCCTTGGGTGGGGCCGGTGTGGGCACCTTGTGTCATTTCGATCGGGTTGATCTTACTGGCGCTGGTGATCCTCCGCGGTCGATCCAAAGGGGTGGTGCATCTCGTAGATACGAGGGCATGGGTACTTCTCATCACCGGAGCGGTGATCATGATCGGGTCATTCGTGGTGGATCCATGGATGAACGCGTTCGATCTGGTCGCGCTGCATGCAAACGGGTCCGACTCCACGGACCTTGGAACCAATTCCGGCTACGTGCCAACCGCCTATCCCTGGCCCATTTTCCTTGTGGGGGCGATGGTCGCAATGGCAGGCCTGACGCGGGTTCACCGCAAAGGTTGCCTAGTTCGGTAGGATCACTATCCGAACCTGTTCTTGTGGATAACGTATGAAGCCTCCGGACGCAACCCGGACCAGACAAAGCGTCTTTTGCAATGGAAACCAAGACCAAGATGGTAGCTGAAGCAAGAATGTTCGTGCGACTGGGGTTGTTGTCCTTCCTCGGTTTCGTTTTCTACTACGCCCACCTGTTCTTCGGGCTCCTTGACAACGTGGTG
>JAEUTC010000264.1 GCA_016787985.1 Flavobacteriales bacterium
GGTGCCGTAGATCACCAGCAGGAGAACGATCGCCTTGATGAAGCCTTTGAACATCTCCTCCCCCTTGCCGTGGAAGTGGAACGGGTGGCCATCAAGCTCGGTGTGTTCGTAGTACCAGCTCAGTTTCCGGGCCTTCGCCCATGGGTAATAGAGCCCTAGCGTGATGAAGGTGAGCAGCATGTTCACGATGAGCACGATGAACAAGTCGCCCCCTTGCCCTTTGAAGGCAAGCCGTTTCATGGGTGAGGTTACGAACATGGTAGTGGGGTTGGTGGTGCGGAAAGATAATCGGGGCGAACGAACCGTAAAGGTCGCAGGTACCGCTGAACCGTTCCGAACGGCTTCCTTTGCAGTCCACCCATTGCACACCGCCCATGCCACATGCTTCAGACCTCGACTACATCCGCGCTGCCATAGCGTTGGCGAAAGACGGGATGGAACGTGGTGAAGGCGGCCCATTCGGCTGTGTGATCGTGAAGAACGGCGTGATCGTGGGTCGGGGGAACAACCGTGTGACGAGCAGCAACGACCCTACTGCCCATGCGGAAGTGGTGGCCATACGCGAGGCCTGCAAGCAGCTTGGCTCGTTCCAACTGGATGGCTGCGTACTCTACACGAGTTGCGAGCCGTGCCCCATGTGCCTAGGCGCTATCTACTGGGCACGCCCGGATAGGATCGTGTTCGCGGCCACCCGGGAGGATGCGGCGGATGCCGGCTTCGACGACCAATTGATCTACGACGAATTACCCCTACCCTACCAGGAACGGCGCATCCCGACGGGGCATGAGCTGCGGGAAGAAGCGCGCACCGTTTTCCATGCCTGGAAGTCGAAGACCGACAAGATCCGCTACTGAGCGAGAGCGTGCATGGGTGTCATCGCAACGCTCGGCTTCGTCCTAGCACTGGTCTACGGTGTGCGGCTCAGCCGTCGCGGCAAGCGGCTGGCTCGCTTTTCCGCTGAGGAACATCGGGCGATCCTTTCGAAGTACGCCATCCAATACCAGCGGTTACCGGATGCGGAGAAGGAGCTGTTCGAGCGGAAGGTCGCGTTGTTCGTGAACGAGAAGACATGGGTCGGTGCTGGAATGCAAGTAGCGCCGGAGATGAAGGTGATGATCGCTGCGTGCGCAGCCCAGTTGCTGCGCGGCTTTCCGGAGGTGGAACTGCGCCACTTCGACCGCATCGTGGTCTATCCGGAGAGCTACCGTTCCCATCGCAGTGGGCGTCTGCATCAAGGCGAGGTGCGCCCCGTGGTCGGGATGATCATCATTTCATGGGAGGACTTCGTCCATGGCTATGCGCACAGCCGCGATGCACACAACGTGGGCCTGCACGAGATGGCCCATGCCCTTTGGTTCGAGAACGACATCCTCAATGGAGAGCAGCACTTCCTGAACGCGTCGCTACTCACGGAATGGAAGAAACTGGCCGAATCGGAGATCATGGAGATCAAGACCAAGGGAGGCCGTTTCCTTCGCGGCTATGCTGGAACGAACCAGGCCGAGTTCTTCGCGGTGGCCGTGGAGTACTTCTTCGAGCAACCCGTGGCCTTCAAAGCGGCGCTTCCAATGGTCTACAAGTGCTTGAGCCTGCTCCTGCACCAAGACCCGGCCACGGAATTCCCGGGACCGCGCACGACCTGAGCACGTTTAACGGCCGCTCGCATCACCCAACCCCCAGCATACCGAGGTGCGGGACAGCAGACCTGAAGCCTTCCCGGGATATGCTATCCACTATCGGACCCGCCTAGCGACCAGGGCTTCCCGCAGCTCCGCAGGCTTCGTGCGGGACAGGCTTCTCGCCCAGCGCTTATCAGCGCCGCCATCACCACGCCGGGCGTGGTGATGGGTCGATCAACAAAAAACCCCGCTTTCGCGGGGTTTTCTTGTTGACCGACTAGGGCTCGAACCTAGACTCTTCTGAACCAAAATCAGACGTGTTGCCAGTTACACCATCGGTCAATACAGCTTCAGCTTGCGCCAAAGCGCGGCAAAAGTAAGCGATCCGGCATTGCCTTCAAAAAGGAGGGACGTTCCGGCCGGGAGTTTCGGTATTTTCGCCGCCGCACGCGCCTGTCTTTCTGCTGAGCGTGTGGCCCTTATCGCATTCCCGACCCCCACAATGAACTATAAGAAGCTGAACATCATCACGGGCTGGCTCGTGTTCCTGATCGCCACATGGACGTACGTGGCCACGGTAGAACCCACGGCGAGCTTCTGGGATTGCGGTGAATTCCTGGCCACGGCCAACAAATTGGAGGTGGGTCACCCGCCAGGAGCGCCGCTGTTCATGATGATCGGCCGCGTGGCGAGCGCCTTCGTTTCGCCCGAGAAGGTACCAGTGGCGATCAACACCCTGAGCGCGCTTTGCAGCTCGTTCACCATCCTCTTCCTCTTCTGGACCATTACACACATGGCCCACAAGCTCGTGGTCCGTGGAAAAGAAGAGCTCACCACCGGTGGCCTCATCGCCATTCTGGGCAGCGGTGTGGTGGGCGCGCTGGCCTATACCTGGAGCGATACCTTCTGGTTCAGCGCTGTGGAAGCCGAGGTGTACTCCATGTCGTCGCTTTTCACCGCACTCACGTTCTGGGCCATCCTGAAATGGGAGAACGTGGCGCATGAAGCGCACAGCACCCGCTGGCTCATCCTCATCTGCTTCCTGCTCGGTCTAGGGATCGGTGTGCAGCTGCTGGCGTTGTTGTGCATCCCGCCCATCGCCATGGTGTATTACTTCAAGCGGTACGAAGCCACGCCGCGCGGCATGATCTCGGCCTTCCTGATCAGTGCGGTCATCCTGGGCACCATCCAGGCGGTCATCATCCCTGGCGTAGCGAAGCTGGCCGGCAAGTTCGAGTTGGTGTTCGTCAATGACTTCGGCCTGCCGTTCAATACCGGCAACCTGTTCTACTTCGTAGCCCTTTGCACACTGATCGTTCTGGGCTTGCGGTGGACGCAACGCACCGGTCGTGTGATCGCCAACACGGTGATCCTTGGCGTTACGGTGATCCTGATCGGATACAGCTCGTATGCCATGACGGTGATCCGCAGCCTCGCGAACCCGCCGATCGACGAGAACAACCCGGAGAACGTGTTCAACCTGGTGAGCTACCTGAACCGCGAGCAGTACGGTGATCGTCCGCTGCTCATCGGTCAGTTCTGGGATTCGCCCTACGCCGACGAGCGCGAGGATGGCAATCCTGTGTACACCGCAGTATACCAGATCAAGAAAGGTGAGCGCGTGGTGCGCAATGAATACGACGGCTGGAACGCGAAGCACTTCGTGGAGCAGAACCCTGGCCACACCATCGATCACTCCTACGTGATCACCGATGCGCGGAAAGGAACGGAGGTGGTCTACGAACCCGAGTTCACCATGGTGTTCCCCCGGATGTATAGCTCGCAGCGCAACCACGTGGACGCCTACAAGGAGTGGAGCGATTTCCAAGGCCGTCCCATGCGCACCACCGACCGCGAAGGCAAGCCTACGGTCATCTACAAACCCACCTTCACGGAGAACATGCGCTTCTTCTTCAACTACCAGCTCGGGTGGATGTATTGGCGCTACTTCCTCTGGAATTTCGCCGGTCGGCAGAACGACATCCAGGGACATGGCAATATCATCGATGGCAACTGGCTCAGCGGCGTGGACCTGATCGATGAACAGCGCTTGGGCTCACAGGACCAGCTGCCTTCGAGCATGCGGCAGAACAAGGGGTACAACAAGTTCTTCCTGCTGCCCTTGTTATTCGGGATCATCGGTCTAGTCTTCCAACTGGTGCGCAACCCGAAGGATTGGACCGTGACGATGCTGTTGTTCTTCTTCACCGGCATCGCGATCGTGATCTACCTGAACCAGTATCCCTACCAACCGCGTGAGCGGGACTACGCGTATGTCGGTTCCTTCTACGCCTTCGCGATCTGGATCGGCTTGGGGGTAGTGGCCTTGTACGAAGCCGCTCGCTCCATCACCCAGAAAGAATTGGGGATGGCGGTGGGTGCCGCGGCCGGACTGGGTCTGCTGAAGTATGTGGTGGAATGGGACGGCGACCATTCCATGTCGTACAGCATCCTGTACATGGCTTTATTGGGTGGCGCGGGACTCGGGCTCTTCCATCTCTTGGGGAAGGTGCTGAAGAACGGCACCGTGCATGCCGTGCTGGCCACTGCGTTGGGGTTGGTGGTGCCTGCGGTGATGGTGGCCGACGGCTGGGACGATCATGACCGCAGCACGCGCATGCCCGCCCGCGACCTGGCTGCGGATTACCTCGAGAGCTGCGCCCCGAACGCCATCCTCTTCACCAATGGCGACAACGACACCTTCCCGCTTTGGTACGCCCAGGAAGTGGAAGGCATCCGCACGGATGTGCGCGTGGTGAACCTGAGCTTGCTGAACACCGATTGGTACGTGGATCAGATGCGTCGCAAGGCGTACGAGAGCGAACCGCTGCCGATCACCATGGATCCGGGCAAGTACCGCCAAGGCACGCGTGACGTGGTGGCTTTGATCCCGCAAGGCAAAGGCTACCGCGATCTGAAGGAGATGATGGCTTTCGTGACCAACGACCGCAATATGCAAGTGCTGTTCCAGCGGGGTGTGAAGGACGCGTACTTCCCCACCGACATGTTCAGCCTGGCGGCGGACAGTGCTGCCGTCTTCGGCTCGGGCACCTTGCAGCCGGGTGATACCACTTGGGTGCCGCGCGTGAATTGGAAGATCGATCGCCAGGTGCTGTTGAAGAACCATTTGATCGTGTTGGACATGCTGGCCAACAACAACTGGCAGCGCCCGGTCTACTTCGCAGTGACGACGGGACCGGACAGCTACATCAACCTGCAAGACCACTTCCAGCTCGAAGGGCTCACCTACCGCTTGGTACCGGCGTACACCCCGAACCGCAACCCGAACCTGAATGGTCGGGTGGCCACGGATGTCATGTACGACAACGTGATGAACAAGTTCAAGTGGGGCAATATGGAGACCGAGGGTGACATCTACCTCGACGAGAACATCCTTCGCATGACCACGAACTTGCGCCTCCAGATGAGCAGCCTGGCCGAAGCGCTGATCGCTGAAGGGCGCAAGGATGAAGCGCGGAACGTTCTGGACCTATCGCTGGCCAAGATGCCCGAGCGCAACGTACCCCTGGACCGCATCATGCTACCCACTGTGGAAGCCTACTATGCCTTGGGCGATAAAGAGAAGGCCAACGCCCTGTCCGAACGGCTCTTCACCATCATGGAGGAGAACATGAACTACTACCTGAGCCTGGACAAGAAGTTCGCCGAACGGTTGCAGGACGATATGGCCATCACACATGCGGTGATGGGTCGTTTGGCCACATCCACGACGCGCGCCGATAGCACCTTCGGGGCGGGCATGCAAGAGCGCTTCGATGCGGTTGAAGAGCAGTATCAGGGCAAGTTGATGGAACTGCGTACCGGTCGCAAGGCGGGTGGTCGCATGCGCTTCTGACCGATGGTGCCACGTATCCCGCGGGTCCTGCAATGGCTCCTACCGGGATACGTTTGGCGCATGGCGGGCACGGAGAAGGTGATCTACCTCACGTTCGACGATGGTCCCATCGAAGAGCTGACCCCATGGGTGCTGGACCGCTTGGCGGAACATGGCGCGAAGGCCACCTTCTTCTGCTTAGGACGGAATTGCGCTCGCGCACCGGAGCTGGCCGCCCGCATCCGAGCGGAAGGACATGCGCTGGGTAACCATACATGGGACCATCCGCGCGGGCGGCGCACGAGGACAAGGGACTACCTGAGGAACGTGGTGAAAGCCGCACCATTGACCAGCGCCATGATCTTCCGGCCGCCGTATGGAAGCCTCACGTTGGCGCAGGCCCGTGCGTTGCGCAAGCGATACCGGATCATCCTTTGGGATGTGCTCAGTGGCGATTACGATGAGCGGCTGACCGGTGAGCATTGTGCCCAGCGCGTGCTCCACCATGCACGACCGGGCTCGATCGTCGTGTTCCACGATAGCTTAAAGGCCGAGCCGCGCCTACGTACCGCGCTACCGGCCGTACTCCAGCATTTCGCTGCGGAAGGCTACCGGTTCGCCGCGCTGCCGATCGTCACGGCGGGGTGATGGACGTGACCGTGAACTCCACGCGGCGGTTCTCGGCATGTTCCTCTTCGGTGCAGGTGACACCGGGCGCGCAATGGTTCTTCAGTTTCGAGAAGCCGTAGCCCTTGGCCACGAGTCGATCCCGCTTCACACCCTTGCCGATGAGGTAGTCCACCACGGCATCCGCACGCCGCTGATCCAGTTTGGCGGCATCGGCCCCATCGCGCGCATCGCTGTGCACGGCGATCTCCACCCGTACGGCGGGATTCACGTTGAGGCGTTCGGCGAAAGCATCAAGCTCGGTGCGCGCGATGGGATCGAGCTTCACGTCGCTCTTGGCCCATCGGATATACTTGAACGGCGTGGGAGAACCCACGTTGAGCGGCTCGAAGGAAAGATCGCGGACCTCGTTCAGGTCGATGATGCCTTCGCGCATACCGATGGTGCTCACCGGAATGCTCATGCTGAAGAAACCTTGCTTCTCCAACAAGACCTCGAACTCTTCATTGCTCTGCAGGCGCAGGCTGAAGTCCCCGCTTTCGCCGGTCACGAAGCTTTCCGAGAAGAAGCTGCTCAAGTTCACGACCGTAACGGTGACCCCGTCCACGAAGCCTGGAGCCTCTTTGTTACGAATGGCCCCACGTAACCAGATGCCGGCGTTGGCCACCAAGTGGATATCGCGTGTGAGGATCTGCTGCTGTTCGATCCGTTCGGTGCTGAGGTGCTGTATCCCTGGATAGCGGCCTTTCATCTCGGCCTTCAGTTGGTATTCGCGGTTCTTCTCCACCGGGAAGGTGTACTCGCCGCGTGCATCCGTGGTGGTGGTGGCCAGCACCAGCCCATTCTTGTCGAGGAGCTTCACCTCCAATTCGATCAAGGGCGATGAATCGTCATCATCGATCACCAACCCCGTGACCAGGAACCGCTGATCCAGTGGCGCCAGCATCTCGAACGCGTAGATGTCATCGTCTCCAGCCCCACCTTCGCGATTGCTGGAGAAGAACCCCCGCTTGCCGGACTTATCGAGGATGAGGGCAAGGTCGTCGCGTGTGCCGTTCACGGGAGCACCCAGGTTCATCGGTGGGGCGAACTCGTCCAAGCCGAGGTACTTGGCAGCAAAGATGTCCATGCCGCCCAGGCCAGGGTGTCCATTGCTGGCGAAGTAGAGCGTGCCATCGCCCGCAAGGAACGGGAACGATTCGTTGTGCGCCGTGTTGATGATGGAACCGAGGTTCACCGGCTCACCCCATTGACCGCCTTGGTCCGCGCACATGTAGATATCGGTACCGCCATACCCACCCGGCATGTCGCTGACGAAGAAGAGCCGTTTACCATCGGGCGAAAGTGCCGGATGCCCCACGGAGATCTCGCTGTTGTTGTAGAGGAACTGTTCCACACGGCCCCAAGTGCCACCATTCGCGTACGCCTTGTAAATGGCCAGGCGGGTGATCCCGTTGGAGCTGCGCTGCGAGCGGCCATTGTGATAGCCGTTGCGTGTGAACCACATGACGTCCCCGTTCACGCTGACGGTAGCCGGCCCTTCGTGCAATTTGGTATTGACCGCACCTTCCAATGGTCGGGCATTCGCCAAGTCGCCGTTCGGTGTGACTTCTGCCACGTAGAGGTCCAGGAACGGTTGGTCGTTCCAAGCAGCGCGGCGTTCGACACCCGTGGTCACGTTGCGGGCCGAAGAGAACACCACGCGGTCCGAACCGAGCCAGGCTGTACCGAAATCCGAGAATGCCGTATTGATCCCCGCAGGGCGGACGATGAACCGATCCGGCGTAGCGAGGTAATTGCGGGCGAAGCCGTTGATATTGCTTCTTCGGGGAGAGCCCTCCGTGGCCGTGGCGGCGAGGTAACGATCCATCCATTCCTCGGCCTCCACATACTTGCCATTGCTTTTCAGGGCTTCGGCGTAGTTGTACATCTCCTGCGGTTCCCGGTTCAGGAACTTCACCACCATGGCATACCACTGTTCGGCTTTGTCGCTGCGACCGATCCGCATGTAGCATTCCGCGAGGCGCTTGGTCACGTGCTCGTTCACGGCACCTAGCTCCGTAGCCACGTTGTAGCCTTCGATGGCCCGCGCATAGGCCATTTGGTCATAGTACCGGTCCGCTTCACGGATGTACGCATCGGCATTGCCTTGCGCGAAGCCTGCCGCGATGATGGCGAGCAGACCCAGGGTAAGGAATATCGTGCGCAACATCAGAAATACCGGGGTGATATGGTTCGTCCCTTGAGGAAGCGGAAGTCGTAGCTCAGCATCACCTCATGCGTTCCAGCGTTGTATGCACCGATCGTCGTGGTGGTAAGATCGAACGCATACCCTGCGCGCAATTGGTCATTGATCTGGTACTGGCCCATCACTCCGAAGGCATTCCCGAGGCGGTACATGGCCCCGAACCAGATGCGCTCGCGGAGCAGGAAATTGGCGTTCAGGTCCAGCGATAGAGGCGCCCCTTCCACGGAACGGAACATGAACGATGGCTTGAACTTGATGTCCTTGGAAAGGTCCATGACATAACCTCCGATCAGGAAATAGTGCCTTGCCTCGCTAGCGGGTTCCACGACTGTTCCGGAGGCTTCGGTGAAGTCATTCTCGAGGAGTTTCGGAGCGGATACGCCCACATAATAACGTGGTGTGTGCCAGAATAGGCCGAAGCCGAAATTGGGCAGCATCTGGCTCTGGATGTTCACGTTGGAAGGATCCACTTCCACGGTGGAAAGCGATGCGAGGTCGGCCTGATACATGTTGAGACCGCCCTTGAGGCCGAACGCGAGTCGGGAATCCACGCCGGTCTTCAGACGGTAGGCGAAGTCCACGAAAGCTGCGGTCTGGCGTGAAGGGCCGATGCGGTCATTGATGGCGGAAAGTCCAAGGGCAAGGCTTTCGTTCTTCAGCGGCGTATGCGCAAGGAAGGTCTGCGTAGCAGGGGCGCCTTCGAAACCCACCCATTGGTGGCGCGAGAGCGCCATCACCGTGAACACATCCGCGCTGCCCGCATACCCGGGATTGAAGGCCAGTGTATTGAACATGTACTGGCTGTAGAGCGGATCCTGTTGGGCGCGGGCCTTCATGTTGAACAACGTCAGCGCAGCCGAAAGCACGAAGAGGTGAAGTGCGCCTTTCATCGTACGAGCTGTATGAAGCCGGTGAGTGGTTCAGCGCCGGTGCCCAGGTCGAGCACATAGAAATACGTACCCGCAGCGGCTGAGCCTGGGATCAGTGCGTCCGGCGATGCGCCATCCCACACCACGGACCGGTTATCGTAACCCGCCGCAGCGTACACCTCAGCTCCCCACCGGTTGAAGATGGTGATGGTGTTATTGGGATAACCCTCGATACCCGGGATGTAGAAGGTCTCGTTGACGCGGTCGCCGTTCGGGGAGAACGACTCCGGTATGAACACCTCCGTTTCGAAGGAGCAAGGGCTGGTGGCTTCGACCCGCAACGGTTCACACGCGAAGCCATCGCTCACCACCACGCTGAACGCACTGCTGATGACCACAGGTTCGCTGGTGAAGATGTAGGGGGCTATGGCCGTTATGCTACCACTATCACCCACCGCGGTGTAGGTGAGCGGATCACCGCCTTCGATGACGAACGAGACCACATAGGTCCTGTCCTGCTCGTTGCAGGTGGTGGTCACCTCCACAGCATCCGGGTTGCTCACCACCTTCACCTTCACCACTGCAGAGGAAGATGGGCAACCCGCGGCGGAAACGGTGTAGAGGTACTCATAGTCGCCAGGATCCAGGTCGGTGGTGTTCAAGGTCGCACCGTTGAGACCACCAGCGCCGTTCACTGCGGACCAGGAACCACCGGTATCAGGATCGCCATTGAGCGCAGGGAACAAGGGATAGGTCAGCAGGGTATCGCACAAGACCACATCCCCTGCAAGTCCGGCATCGGGCCGGGCGTTGATGGTGACGTTGAACACCGCACTACTGTCGGCACAATAGTCATTGCCCGCCACAGTGTACCGGTACTCACCAGAAACAAAGGTGGCGGGATCGAGCGTGCCGTTGAATGGTCCAGCGGGTCCGGACCAGGAACCGCCTTCATCCGGTGTTCCTCCCAGTTGATCGAAGAGTTCCACGGGAGCCGCGTTGTTGCAGTACACCAGATCGCCTGCGGTGCCTGGATCGGGATAGTCCACCGTGGTGATGAGCACCGTGGCTTGTACGGTTCCGCAGCCGGGATCAACGATGGTGTAGACGAATGCACTTTGCCCACCGGGGGGCAGAAGGGCTGCGTTGAGTTCACCGTCCGGGAGCAGCGCACCCGTGCCGGCGGGATCCGTCCAACTACCACCTTCGTCGGGATCACCGCCGAGGGCGTCGAACAAGGAGAAGTCGGTGATCGATCCGCAGATGGTCAGCGTTGCATCCTCCCCAGCGTTGGCGCCACTGCCGACTTCCACGGTGATGATGCTGACAGCATTGGGGCAAGGGGCCTGGGCCACAAGGGCGTACTCGAAGTCGAAGGTGCCATTCCCAGCCAGCGATGGGTTGAACACATCCCCAGTGAGCGCCCCGGAAAGATCCAGGTCGGTCCAAACCCCGCCGGTTTGGGCACCGGCGCCCAAGGCTTCGAACAAGTCCACTTCGGTCTGTGACGCGCACGCCTCAACAGTGGCACTTGAGCCCGCGTTCGGCGCGATCGCGCGATTCACGGTCAGCCGTGCGGTATCGTTCGCACAGGGTTCGGTGCCGAAAACCACGTAGGTGTACACCGCACCCACATCCACGGCTGGGTCGAAGAACTGGCTGTGCACGACGCCACTACCATCGTACCAGGTTCCGCCTTGTTGTGGAAGTCCGCCAAGCTGTCCGCGCATGTTGAACGGTGCATCGGCGGAACAGACGGAAATGGTCCGGTCATCACCCGCATAGGCAGCCAGCGGTTCTGTCACGGTGATGATGGCCACATCAGCAGGGCATGGTAGCTGACCGGCCACGCGGTAGATGTAGTTGCCGGGCGCATCCACGGCAGGATTATAGATGCCCGTGACGTTCACTAGATTCAAGGTCCAAGTGCCACCGGCTTGAGCCGTGGGGCCCAGGAAAGTGAAGAGGTTCGTTGGTGCATCCGTGGAGCAGATGGGTACGGTGGCATCTTGGCCGGCGTTCGCAGGTTGGCGGACCACCACCTCCACTCGGGCCGTATCCGCTCCGCAACCGCCTACGGCAGGAACGACATAACTGTAGAAGCCCGGTTGATCAGTGGCCGGTTGGAAGATGCCATTCCCATCGTGTGGCTGTCCTGAGGGGTCCAGCCAGAAACCGGAGGGATCAGGGTTGCAACTGAGCGCACTGAACAGGTTGCCCGGCGCCTCGTTCAAGCAGAAGGCTTTGAAACCATCGCACCCGGCGTAGGGTCCTTCCTCCACCAGGATGGTGACCACCGCTGTGTCCCCTTCACAGGTGCTTGTCTGGGGTAGGACATATTGGAATCTCCATGTGGTGTTGGGCCCCACTTGTCCACCGTTGAAAACACCACCGATGAGACCGCCACTACCATCAAGATCGGTCCACAAGCCACCACCCTGTGGTGATCCGCCGAGCACTGTGAACAGATCGATGAGTTCGTTCTCACAGATCGTCGCTTGCCCATCATCACCGGCATCCAAGTCGTCGGTGAGTTCCACCGTAACCGTCGCGCTTGCGGGACCACAAGGTCCGATGCCAGCCACCGTATACGTGAAGTGATAGACCCCTGGCGCGAGTGCACTGGCATCCAGTTGTCCATTGTTCAACTCACCGGTACCATCATCATCGTTCCAAGTACCTCCAGCGTTCGGTGATCCACCGAGCCCGGTGATCAATTCAATGGCCTCGTCGCCCACGCATGCGGCCAGGATCCCATCTTCACCAGCACTGGGCTGTTGCACCAAGGTGATCTGCACTTGAGCTTCGGCATTGGCGCATGGAGCCAGACCTGTAACGCTATAGACGTACGCCCCACTCACATCCTCATCGGGGTCGAAGATCGGGGAGTGTTCATCGCCATTGAAGGTCCACGAGCCGCTCGTACCTGGCGTGCCGCCGAGCAGCGTGATCAAGGGGACCTGCCCCCCCGAGGTGCACAACTGCACCGCCGTGCTGATCCCCGCGTTCGCGGCTTGGTTCACGATGATGGTGGCCGTGGCGGAATCTGATGCGCAGGGGGCGAGCCCTTGGATGCGGTACTTGTACACACCTGGTGCCGATGTGCCCGGGGTGAAATCACTTCCCACGACCGTGCCACTGGGTCCTGTCCAGACACCGCCTTGATCGGGTGTACCCGTCAGCGCTGTGAACAAGGAGAAG
>JAEUTC010000265.1 GCA_016787985.1 Flavobacteriales bacterium
ACCCTTAACGAACCACACCATGGGAAAAGGTGACAAGAAGACGAAGAAAGGAAAGCGCACGATCGGCAGTGCCGGTAAGAGCCGTCCTTCCAAGCGTCGTGCACGCGTAGCCGCAGCGAAGAAGGCTGACGTGAAAGAGGCAGCACCGAAGAAAACCGCCGCCAAGAAAGCCGCCAAGAAAGCGGCTCCGAAAAAAGCCGCTGCCAAGAAGGCCGCTGCTCCGAAGAAGAAGTAAGTACTTCGCCCCCTACAGATGCAAAGACCTCGGCCTAAGCCGAGGTCTTCTGCTTTCCGCCCTTTCGTCACTACCTCATGGCTGCAGACGCACACGCGCCCAACTGCCGTCGGCGAAATGCTCGAAGGCGATACGATCATGCAGGCGTCCGGGCCTGCCCTGCCAGAACTCCATGCGCTGCGCACGCACGCGGTATCCGCCCCAATGCAGCGGACGGGGCACCTCGCCCTCCGCGAAGCGTGACTTCCAACGCTCGTAACGCTCATCCAGCTGCTGACGGTTCTCCACCGCCCGGCTCTGATCACTGGACCACGCCGCGATGCGGCTCTCCAAGGGGCGCGTGGCGAAGTACGCATCGGACTCTTCCGCCGAGACCAGTTCTACCTTGCCTTCGATGCGGATCTGTTGTTCCAGCTGCGGCCAGAAGAAATTCAATGCGGCCCGTGGATCACGCTCCAGGTCCATGGCCTTGCGGCTGTTGTAGTTGCTGTAGAACACGAAACCGTTCTTATCGAACGAGCGAAGCAAGACGACCCGGCAACTGATGGTCAAGCTGCCCGCCGTGGCCAGGGTCATCGCATGGGGTTCGTGCACCCCTTGGGCTTGCGCGTTCTCCATCCACCGCGCGAACAACGCGATGGGATCGGACCCGGCCTCTTCTTCGGTGAGGTAGTGTTTGGTATAGTCGATCCGGTCGTTCAAAGGCGTTGACATGCGATGGCGTTGTATGCTGCGAAGGTATCCGTTCACGACACCCGTGCGACCTTATATCCGATCCATCATGCCGCTCTCGTGCAAGCTTCTTAATTTCCGGTCGTGATGGAGAACGATCCCCTCGACCTGGACCCGAAGAGCAGACTGGAACCAGCGCGCGGCCGGTTGCTGATCAGCGAGCCCTACCTCCCGGACCCGTACTTCCGGCGTACCGTGGTGCTCCTGTGCGACCATAACGAAGAAGGTTCCTTCGGTTTCGTCCTGAACCGGCTTACGGATATGGGCGTGAACGAACTGCTGGAGAATCTACCCCAACTGGGTGCTCCGGTGGGGATCGGAGGTCCGGTGCAGAGCAGCAACCTCTACTACATCCATACGCTCGGCGATCGCCTGGAGGGAAGCCAACCCGTGGTGGACGGCGTGCATGTGGGTGGCGACTTCGAGCAACTGCGCAACCTGTTGGCCACCGATCCACGGCTGACGAAACATGTGCGCTTCTTCGTGGGCTACTCCGGTTGGGGCAAGGATCAACTGGACAAGGAACTGAGCGAACGCTCCTGGCTAGTGGCGAAGGCCACCAAGAAGCGGATCATGGACGTGAAGAGCCAAGACCTCTGGGGCGACAGCCTGCGCGACATGGGACGTTCCTTCGCCCCCTTGGCCAACTTCCCGGATGACCCTACGTTGAACTGACGCGCACAGAAGCGGCGAGCAATTCGGTGAGCACACCGGACATGCGGTGCGCGTAGCGCTTGGTGCGGTAGGTGCCAGCCCATTGCAGGCCCTGCACCGCATTGGTGAAGAAGAGCTCGTCCGCCGCCAACAGGTTCTGCGGATTCAACGAACACTCGTACACCTTGATGCCGTTGGCGATGGCGAGGTTGATCACCTGCGCGCGCATGACGCCTCCTACGCATCCATCGGTGAGGGAAGGCGTGTAGAGCACTCCATTGCTCACGATGAAGAGGTTGCCCGAACTGCTTTCGATGATGTTACCACGATCGTTCTGCAACATGCAATCGTCCAGACCACGTTGCTGCGCCCAGAGCGAGGCCATCACATAGTACTGGCAATTCAGTGTCTTATGCCGCGAGAGCTCGTTCACCGGTTTGCGCATCTCGGGCCAGATGTCGACCAATGCGCCATTCGTGTTCAACGTGTACGTGGGTTCCGTTACCGGCGCTAGCTCGAACGTGAAACCACCGGTGTTCCCCGAAGGACGGTAATACCCATCCGAATCGCGGTAGAGCGTGAACCTGCACCGCGCATTCGCGAGTCCGGAGCGTTGAACGAGTTCCGAGATGTATCGCTCGAACGATGAGCGGTCGAGGTTCGTGGGCAGGTCGATCCGCAGCAAGGCCGCACCGGTGGTGAGGCGCGCCCAATGGGCATCCAGGAAACATGCATGGCCATCCACCACGCGCATGCTTTCGAACAGACCATCCCCGAAATGGAAGGCCCGGTTCTTCAAGGTGATCACAGGTGCATCACCCGGGAGCACTTGTCCGTTCAAGTTCACCAAGTCGCTCATACCAGACCGTTGGTTCGAAGGGTTCGCATCAAGGACCCGTTGGCCTCCACCAGGATGCCACGTGCTCCGCAGGAATCCGCTGCCTCCACATCGCGGTCGCGGTCGCCCACCATCACCGAAGCATGCAGATCGATCCCGTGCCGTGCTGCGCCGCGCTGCAACAACAATCCACCGGGTTTGCGGCAAAGGCAACGACCATGCTGTGGATGGTGCGGGCAGTAGAAGATATCCGCCACCTCCGCTCCGTGCTGCTTGAGCATGTCGTGAAGGTAGCCATGGATACGCTCCACCAAGGAATGATCGTAGAGCCCCAGACCGATGCCGCTCTGGTTGGTGATCACCACCACCTTCCAACCGGCCACATTCGCCGCAGCGATCGCCTCGGGTACTTCAGGAAGGAGCTCGAAATCCTCGAAGCATGTGCAATGCGCCCCCAACTCCCGGTTGATGACACCATCCCGATCGAGGAAGAGTCCTTTCTGCATGGCTCACATACCCAATGATCGTTCCAACACACCGAAGTCGAACACCAGCGCCGGGCGCAACACGAAGGTGAACAGTACGCCGAACAAGGCCCCGTAGAAATGCGCATCGTGTGCCACGTTATCGCCACCCCGCTTGTCCATGGCATAGGAGTAGGCCAGGTAAAGGATACCGAACAACCAGGCGGGCAGGTCGGCGATGAAGAAGAGTGAGATCTTGTTCGTGGGCAGCATGAGGATCTGCGCGAACACCACGGCGGAGACCGCACCGCTCGCGCCCACCGACCGGTAGCCCGGGTCATCGCGGTGTTTGGCCATGCCTGGCAAGGTGGCGAAGAACATGCCGCCGAAATAGAGGACCAAGTACGCCACACTTCCGGGCATCTTGGCCACCAGTGGATACAAGGCTTCCACGCTGGTGCCGAAGGACCATAGGACGAACATGTTCACCACCAGGTGCATGGTGTCCGCATGGATGAACCCATGGGAGAACATGCGGTAGAGCTGGTTCCGGTGCTGCACCGAATAAGGGCTGAAGAGCAGCTTCTCGAATATGGAATGGTCCTGGAACGCGGCCATGGACACCAGCACGGTGGTGGCGACCAGGAAAAGGGTGATGGACAATTCCACGTTAGCGGCGCAAGTTATCCGTCCGCTCAGTACGTATGGTCACGGATGATGCGCCATCCGTTGGTGTCCTTCCGCCAGAGCAACGAGAAGCCTCCGCCCAGGGTATCGGCCGTTCGGAAGAGTTCCCACGTGCCCGTAACCCAAGCATGGCCTGCTCCCGCTGGCACCACTTCATGCAGCACGAAACGAAGATCACCCATCGCGGCACGGTCCGGGTAGTTCTTTTCATAGTTGAGGGTGACCGCCTCCTTGCCACAGGTCCGGCCTTTCTTCCCGATGAAACAGATGTCCTCGGCGTATCCTTCCATGAATGCACGGATATCACCCCGGTCCCAGGCAGCTTCCTGCTCGGCCATGGCCGCTCGAACGGATGCTTCCGCAGCGGGATCACCAGACGGGGTGCCACAGGCCCAAAGCAGCAGCGCGGAACCCGCACCGAGCAGCCATGGTCCCCGTCGCCTGGACATTCAGTTCTTGCTCAGGTACGGCCAGCTTTGCGCGGGTGAAAGCTCCTCGTATTGGAGTTCCCCAGCGCCATCGTACCACTGCAGCTCCACCACGTCGGACTTGCGCCCGCGCGCCGTTCTCTTCGGCACCAGGAGTTCGGCCGGCACACGGTCGAAGACCTTGCGTCGTGGAGTGGGTGCCGTGGCCCGCATGCGTGACATGCACCGAATGTAGTTTACCGCCAGCATGTTCCGAACCAAGGGGCGAAGTTTTTTCGTCCAATTGCTCGTATGGCTACTCCGGCTGTTCGGCCAGCCCGACCATTTGGCCGTGCCATGAAAGAAGAAAGCCATCCACCTTTCGGGGATGGCTTCCTGTAGCGCGGGGGAGACTTGAACTCCCGACCTCAGGATTATGAATCATGCGCTCTAACCAGCTGAGCTACCGCGCCATACGCCCATTCCTTGGGCGAACGGGGCGGCAAATATAACGATCCGCTCCGCAGCGCGGTGGGTCGGACCACACCTTTCATTTGGTGGGGTACACCTTTTGTCTACCTTGGCCCACAAGGTATCGTTTACCGTACGCGACATGGCCAAGAGAACGAGCAGCGCGAAAGGCGCCCGCAAACCCGTGAAAGCCGCAGCCAAGCCCGCGCCGAAGAAGGGCAAGGCAGCGCCGGCGAAGAAAGGCAAGGTGGCGCCACCGAAGAAGAAGCCGGTCGCTACCAAAGCGGTGAAGAAAGTGGCGAAAGCCGCTGCGAAGACCGCCAAGAAAGCGGTAAGCCGCCCCGCCGCGAAAGCGCCCGCCAAAGCCGTCAAACAGGCCACTAAGAAAGCCACAACCTCCCGCGGTGCCGCTGGTAAAGCCCCGTTGAAGAAGGTGGCGGACAAGAAGGTCGCGCCGACCAAACCCGCGCCTACACCTCGGCCTGTAGCGCCCAAGCCAGCGACCAAACCCGCCCCTGAGGTGAAGGCGCCGAAGAAGGTGGAGAAGGCACCGGCCCCTGTGGTGGAAACGAAACCCGTGCCCCCTCCTGCCCCGGCACCTAAGCCCGCTGCGCCAAAGACCGTGGCGGCGCCGGTGAAGAAACGACCGGCCAAAGAGCGAGTGGTGATGGAGTTCTACTTGAACAGCAGCCCCAATGCGTTGTACGAACTGCTGAGCACCCCCAGTGGGTTCAGCGAATGGTATTGCCAGGATGTGGATGTACGCGGCGATCAGTACACCTTCATCTGGGATGGTGAACGTGAAGAGACCACGATGATCGGGCGCAAGGCCCCGGAGGTGATCCGATTCCGCCGTAACGATGATGAGGATCCGGAGGCCTTCTTCGAGTTCCGCGTGCGGATCGATGCCATGACGAATGAAGTGTGCCTGGTGGTGACCGACCATGCTTGGCCCCATGAAGTGGCGGAGACCCGCAACCTGTGGACCTCCCAGATCGAGACGCTCGGTCGTGTACTGGGTGCCTGATCCGCATACCACCAGCGGCGCTTGGCCGTTGTTCCCGCGATGAGACGATTGCACCGGATGATCATCGGCGCCTTCACCGGCCCCTTGCTGATCACGTTCGTGGTGGTGCTGTTCATCCTGGTGATGCAGTTCCTCTGGAAGTATGTGGATGACCTGATGGGCAAAGGCCTGGAGTGGTACGTGCTGCTGGAACTGATGACCTACGCCACCGCCAGTTTCGTGCCCTTGGCCCTGCCCCTGGCCATCCTGCTGTCCAGCATCATGACCTTGGGTGGCCTGGGCGAGAACAGCGAGCTGGTCCCGATGCGTTCGGCCGGTATGGGACTGCTGCGCATCCTGTTCCCCCTGATCCTCTTCGTTGGTCTGCTGAGCCTGGCCTCCTACTTCTTCAGCAACAACGTGCTGCCGGTGGCGAACCTCCGATTCCATTCGCTGTTGTGGGACGTGACCCGCAAGAAACCGGCGCTGAACCTGCAGCCGGGGATCTTCTACAACGGCATCGACGGCTTCAGCATCCGTGCCATGCAAAAGGACGCCGACAGCGGGACCTTGCACGATGTGCTGATCTACGACCACCGCGCCGCCTTCCAAGGGAACCGGACCGTGGTGCGGGCGCGCACCGGCACCATGCAGCGCAGCGTGGATGGCCATTACCTGGTCCTGCGACTGGTGGACGGACACTTCTACGATGAACATTCGCCGGCCGGTGATCGTGGGGCTTTCCCCATGATGCGGGGCACCTTCGCCGAGGATGAGATCCGGCTGGACCTTTCCGGACTGGGCCTGGACCGCACCGATCGGGATCTTTTCAAGGACCATTACAAGATGCTCACGTCGGCGCAATTGCAATTCGCGGAGGACAGCTTGCGAAAGCAGTTCGCCTCGCGGGTGGACGAACAGCGGAAGCACCTGGCCAATAGCCTGTACATCACCCGGCCCGATGCGCCGAAGTCCACGCCTTCCATTCCTGGGAACACCAAGCAGTTCATCAATGCCCTTCCGCCCCAGGAACGCGGCAATTACTACGATGTGGCGATGAGCATGGTGCGCAACAACCTCAGTTTCATCGAACGCACGGACGTGGAACGGAAGGGGCGCACGGAGCAGCTTTCGCGTTTCCAACTGGAGTGGCATCGGAAACGCATGTTGGCGGCGGCGTGCTTGATCTTCTTCTTCATCGGGGCACCGCTGGGGGCCATCATCCGCAAAGGCGGTATGGGCCTGCCGGTGGTGTTCGCCATCATCTTCTTCCTCATCTTCCACATCGTATCGTTCTCCACCGAAAAGCTGGTGATCTCGGGGGCTTTCAATGCGTGGCCGGGCATGTGGATCAGTTCCATGGTGTTGATACCCATGGCCGTCCTCCTGACCTGGAAGGCGTCGACCGACAGTCCGCTCTTCGATGCCGATGCGTATTATCGCGGCTGGGAACGGTTCCGCTCCTTGTTCCGCCGCGACCATGCGCATCCTCCAACTGTGCAATAAGCCTCCGTACCCGCCCATCGATGGCGGCAGCAAGGCCATGCACAACCTCACGCGCGGCTTGTTGGCCGCTGGGCATGAGGTGAAGGTGCTGTGCATCAGCACACCGAAGAACATGCTGGATCCCGCGCAGATCCCTGCCGATTATCAAGCGCGCACGCGGATCGAAGGTGTGTTCGTGGACACCAGCGTGAACGTGGTGGATGCGTTCACCGACCTGCTCACCGCGGACAACTACAACATCAGCCGGTTCTTCTCTCCCGATGTGGACATCCGCTTGATCCGTTTGCTCTCCGAGGAGGAATTCGATGTGGTGCAATTGGAGAGTCTCTTCATGACGCCCTACATCGCCACCATCCGGCGCTACTCCAAGGCCTCCATCGTGCTGCGCTCGCACAACCTGGAGCATGTGATCCAAGGGCGGATCGCCACCGGGGAAAAGAACTTCTTGAAGCGGCCGTACCGGAAATTCCTCGCCAAACAACTGCACGAGTACGAAATGGCCGTGCTGGACCGTGTGGATGCAGTGGCCGCGATCAGTCCGTCCGATGCACAGCACTTCGCCGAGCACGGTACCCGCACGCCCATCGTCACGATCCCCTTCGCGGTGGAGCCCTCGGAGTACATCGTTCAGGAACGCAAGCCCACGGACCATGTCACCTTCTTCCATCTGGGCAGCATGGATTGGTTGCCGAACGAGGAAGGGGTGCGCTGGCTGCTGCAGGAGGTCTGGCCCAAGGTGCTGGCGGCACGCCCCAACGCCCGCCTGGACCTCGCCGGGAACAAGATGCCCGACGAGTTCCTGCACATCGACCTGCCCGGTGTGAACGTGCGCGGCCGCGTGAAGAACGCGCAGACCTTCATGCGCGACCGCGACGTGATGGTGGTGCCCTTGTTCTCCGCTGGCGGCATGCGCGTGAAGATCATCGAAGGCATGGCCTTGGGAAAACCGGTGATCAGCACACCCATCGGAGCCGAGGGGATCGACCATACCGAGGGCTTGAACATCCTGATCGCACGCAACGCCACGGAATTCGCACAGCACATCATCGCGTTGGATGAAGCTCCGGACTACATGCGGATGCTAGGTGCCGAGGCGCGCAAGCTCATCGAGACCCGATACGCGGACGCCCACATCGTGAAAGACCTCGTTGACCTCTACGCGCGTTTGCGTTCCGCATGAAGTTACTCGTTCTGCTCTCGCGTGTTCCGTATCCGTTGGAGAAAGGGGACAAGCTGCGTGCCTATCACCTCATGGTCCGATTGGCACGGCGGCACGAGATCATCCTGTGCTGCTTGAGCGACGGTGCGACCGACCCCGAGCATATCGCTCACCTGCGTGCCTTTTGTTCGCACATCGAGGTGGTGCGTATCCCGCGCTGGCGCATCCTCTTGAAGCTGGGTTCCGCGCTCTTCGCCCGCCTCCCCTTCCAAGTGGCCTATTTCCACCATGGCACCGCGCAACGTGCCATCGACCGGGTGATCCGGGAGCACCGACCCGACCATGTGCTCTGCCAACTCGTGCGCACCACGGAATACGTCCGCTCCCACCCCACCCTGCCGAAGACCTTGGATTATATGGACACCCTGTCCAAAGGCATGGAACGCCGCACACGGAACGCTCCGGTGCATCTGCGCCCCTTGTTCCAAACGGAAACAAGGCGTTTGATCCGCTACGAGAACCTCATGTTCGACCTCTTCGACCATACGGTGATCATCAGCGCACAGGACCGGGAGTATATCTACCACCCCTTGCGCGACAGGGTCGCCGTGATCCCCAACGGCGTGGATACCGAACACTTCGCCCCGCGCTTGCAGGAGAAGAAATACGACCTCGTGTTCACGGGCAATATGAACTACCCGCCCAACATCGACAGCGTGGTGTTCCTGGTCCAAAAAGTGCTGCCCATCGTGCGCCAGCAGCGGCCCAGCACCACCTTGCTCATCTCCGGCGTGGACCCGAGCCCGGAGGTGAAGGACCTGGCCCGTCGCGACCCGCAGGTGGAGGTGAGCGGCTGGGTGAAGGACATCCGCAACAGCTATGCCTCAGCGCACATCTTCATCGCTCCGATGCAGATCGGCACCGGCCTGCAGAACAAACTGCTCGAGGCCATGGCCATGCGCATGCCTTGCATCACCAGTGCATTGGCGAACAATGCAGTGCGCGCAGAGCCGGGCAAGTGCATCCTGATCGGCCAGAGCCCCGAGGATTACGCCACCCATATCCTGCGCCTTCTCGACGACCCTGGCGAACGTGATCGACTGGCCCGAGCGGGCTACGATTTCGTCCGCGATCGGTTCAACTGGGACCGGAGCGCCGCCGACCTGGAGCAACTGCTCTTATCGGGCAGCGGCACCGCCAAGCGCTAGCGCTGCCCGGCGATCCGTGGTGCCCTACCTTTGCGCCTCAACCGCACAGGATGAGGAACACCTTCGACACCATCGAGGCCGCCATCGCCGACATCAAAGCCGGCAAAGTGGTCATCGTGGTGGATGATGAGGACCGCGAGAACGAGGGTGACTTCGTGACCGCAGCCCGCAACGCCACGCCGGAAGTCATCAACTTCATGGCCAAACATGGCCGAGGGTTGATCTGCGCACCCTTGACGGAGGATCGTTGCGAAGAACTCGGGCTTGGCCTGATGGTGAGTGACAACACCGCACTGCACGAGACACCCTTCACCGTAAGCGTGGATGTGAAAGGGCGTGGCACCACCACGGGCATCAGCGCATGGGACCGTTCCCAGACCATGCTGGCCCTGATCGAACCGAACACCAAAGCGGAGGACCTGGCACGACCCGGTCACATCTTCCCGCTGAAAGCGCGCAACGGCGGAGTCCTCCGGCGGACCGGACACACCGAAGCCGCCGTGGACCTTGCACGCCTTGCCGGCCTTGAGCCTGCCGGCCTTATCGTGGAGATCCTCAACGATGATGGCAGCATGGCCAGACTGCCTCAACTGCAGGAGATCGCCAAGCAGTTCGACCTGAAGTTGATCAGCATCGAAGACCTGGTGGCCTACCGCATGCGCACCGAGCGCCTGGTGGAACGGCAGGTGGAAGTGGACCTACCGACCGAGCACGGCGACTTCAAGCTGATCGCTTTCCGGCAAACGACGACCGGCGAAGAGCACCTGGCGTTGGTGAAAGGCACGTGGGCGCCTGAGGAACCTGTCCTGGTGCGGGTACATTCCTCCTGCGTGACCGGTGACATTTTCGGTTCTTGCCGGTGCGATTGCGGGCCGCAGTTGCACCGCGCCATGCAACAAGTGGAGCGCGAAGGCAAGGGCGTGATCGTTTACATGCAGCAGGAAGGTCGAGGCATCGGCTTGTTGAACAAACTGAAAGCCTACAAGCTCCAGGAACAAGGTGCCGACACCGTGGAAGCCAACCTGATGCTCGGCTTCGATATGGATGCCCGTGATTACGGCGTAGGTGCCCAGATCCTGCACGACCTGGGCGTGCGCAAGATGCGCCTGCTCACCAACAATCCGCGGAAGCGCACCGGCCTGGTCGGCTATGGCTTGGAGATCGTGGAGAACCTGCCTATCGAGATCCAGGCCAACGCGCATAACAGGAACTACCTGCTCACCAAGAAGAAGAAGCTCGGCCACCACTTGGGATTGGACGAGGCGTGATCAGTCGAACTGTCGCTTCTTACTGGCCGGTCTGAAGTTGTTCTTGAACTTCTGCCAGAATTCACCAAGGGTGTAGAACTCCTCGCGGTAGGCGATACCGGCTCCTTGTGTGGTGGGTGCCTGGTCCGAGCGGTTCAAATTGCGATCGTTGCTGACACTGAAGGCCTTCGCGCGCAATCGCCCTTCGGGTGTGAGCAGGTATTCCAACTGGAAGTCACCGATGAACCCACCGTTGCCGTTGGTCGATGAAGCGCCATACGTGACACCCAAGTTCGTGCTCAACAGCAGCCGTTCGTTCAGCAACTGCGTGCTCATGGCCACTTCCAACTCGTCCTGCGTGATGTTGTCCCCCGGTCTGTAATTCACCCCCAGGTCGAAGTCGTCGCTCAACTTCGACAACCAGTTGCTGAACTGATTGCTAAGCAGCTCGCTTCCCGTGGTACCTACCACATTCCCGCCAGGAGTTGGCGAACCACTACCAGCTAGGCTTTGGGGCTGTATGAACCGGTTCAGCACGATCAAGGCGAACACTTGGCGGTTCAGCTCCTGTTCGGTGCTGAGAACGCTGTTCACCTGGGTCCGGATGTCCTCATCGACCGTTGGCATGCGCACCTCGAAGCCGATCTCGGGGTTCATCAAGTCCTCGCGCAATTGCATCACCACATCCACCGGCACGCGTTTTTTGTAGGCCTCGTTCTTCTCGAACATGATGTCGTAGAGTGGAGCACGCACGCGGTACTGGGCCTGCAGGTCCAATTGGGCATCAAGGGGATCGCCGTACCAGGTGATGCGCCCGCCAGGCAGCACTTCGAACCGTTTGTTCACCACGTTGCGCAGGGTGAAGAGGTAGTCCCCTTCGGTGACCTCCACCTGACCGCGCATCCGGAAGTCGCCGGTCTGGCTCACGTTCATCTCGATGTCACCCTGACCACGCCCCGCCATGATGTCGCCGATGGTGGGATCGAAGATGAGCTCGAAATGCGCGTCGGGTGTCACGTGGGTCTTCAGGTCAAGCTCTATACCCGTCAGATCAACGATAGGTTCCTCGAACGCGGCGGTATCGTTGGACACGAAGCGGACGAAGCCGGCATCCGACACCTCGGTGCTTCCACCCACCGGAAAGTGGATGTCCGTGCCCGGTCCAGTGCTCGCGTCCACGGTGATCTCCAAGCGGTCCACGCTCCCGCTCACTTCGATGTCGCCGTTCGCGAAGGCCTTTCCGTAGTACAGTGAATTGTCCGCCACCGATGTGTTGAGCACCATCAGGTTCTTCATATCGCCCCACACGTTGAAGTTCCAATCACTGAGCCCATCGTGCAGGATGGTGCCACCGATGCGGGCGGTGTTCCCCAGTTCATCACGCAAGGTCACCAGGTCAAGCGCGAACATGTCGGGGGCGATCTTCACCTCGTTGCTGAAGGTGTATAGGGTGTTGAGGTAGTCGATCCGCAATCCGGCGTCCTTCAGGTCCACCACACCATTCACCAGGGGCCGCTCCAGGTTGCCTGCCACTTGCACCGTGCCCGTCACCAGCCCTTGGATATCGCTGATGCCTTCGGGCAGATAGGGTTCGATGAAGGTGAGATCGAAACGGTCGAACAGGAGGTCCACATCCAACGCGTTGTTGTTACGCGGTTCCATGCGGCCGAGGAAATCAAGGGCTTTGACCGGTCCGCGGGTGAGTTCACCGCTCAACGCCACAGAACCCGTCTCTTGCGACCAGTCGGCATGGAAGCGGATGTCTCCAACGGGCTTATCCTCGATCCGCACACTGTCCGCACACAAGTAGCTGGTGAGGATCGGCTCTCCGTACACATCGAGCACTTGCCCATCGCCTGCGATCCGCCCTCCGATCGTGGGCCCGTTCAAGAGGGGCGTGATGTTATCCAGGTCCACTTCGTCCAATGCGAACGTCATCACCTGCGATGGGTCCTTCGAGATCACCCCATCCAGCGCGATCCGCTGAAGGCCGTTGTAGAGGACCAAGGAATCGATCACCACGGTGGATGAATCGATGGTGATCGCGGCCACTTCCGGATTCACCCAGTTCCCGCGACCGAAATACAAGGTGGACGGTTGAAGTTCAAGATCGATGGATCGCAAGCCGCGCACCAAGCCGATCAATTCCAAACGGCCATTGGTCCCGCGGTTGGATCCGTTCCAGCCGAAGGTGAGCTCCACTTCATCCTGATATGCGATGCCTTGCACCTCGGAACCGCTGAACCAGACACTATCCGAAAGGGATTGCTTGCTGCTCCGCACCGCGAAGGCGAGCACATCCAAGGTCTTCTCCGTGACCAGGTCTACACTGTCCAGGAAGAAGCCACGGTACTCCAGATGTGGTATGGTGGCACTGAGGTCGATATCGAAGACGCGGCTATCGATCGAACCCTTCACCACGGCACCTGGTGCGATGCGTAGCTCTGGGAGCACCAAGTCCAGGAGAGCATCCGAGTTCCCGGTCACCACCGAGAACGAGAACTGTTGTTCGGCATGGTCGAAGGTCACGGCGTCGCTCAGCGCTGGGAAGATGCTGTACACCGTGTTGGCGACCAGATCGGGCAACTTCGTCGGCTGGAAGCGCCCCTCCACCCTCGCCGAAGCGAAGTCGGAACGTAATTCCACGATGTTCTTGCCCGCCTCACGACCACTCCGCAGGGTGATGTCGCCCAACTCATGATCCACCGATCCCACGCAGTAGGAAACGTCAGTCGCCATGAGTGAGCCGAGCAAGCTATCCGGTGAGAAGCGTCCGGCGGCCGCGATGTCCATCTTCAGTGAATTGTACCCTGGAGCATCCACGAATCCCAGCGCATGGAGGTCCATATGTTCCAGTTCCGCCTTGAAATCCACTTGTGGCCAGCGCCCACGGAAGTCGGCGAGACCTTTGAAGTGCAGCTTCAGGTTCTCATCGGTGGTGGTGAGCTCACCGTTGAACAAGTCGCGCTCCAGGCGGCCTTTGGTGGTGATGCCCGTTAGGCTCCTACCGTTCACCGTGAGTAAGGGCAACGTACCCTCCACGTCGGCTTGCAAGGAGTTGAAGGATCGACCGCGTGCTTTGATGCGCATGTTCGCGGCCAAGGGACCGAAGGTGCGTGTACCGGCCAGTGGACCGATATCGAAGCCAGGGGATATCACGCGTCCGGCGATGGTGAAGACATCACTGATGGTATCGCGTTCGTAACTGATGTCGGTGTTGAGCACGCCAAGCGCCGTGGTGGTGCTGCCATACGCGGTGAAGGCCCGCAGGAATCCGGTGAAGTTCCCGGCGAAGCCGATGGCACCCGCCTTGTACACCTCTTCGGGTATCGTCAACCTACCGCCAGCGGTGAACGGCGGCACGGGAAGCTGGGCCAGGTCCGAGGCTTCGGTGCGGAGCTCGGCGATATCCAAGACCATGAAGGTGTTGGCGATGTCCGGTAGGCCGCTGAGCTCGGCACTTCCCCGGAAAGTCGACCGGTCGCCGAATGCGATGCGCATGTTGCGGCCTTTCAATTCTGCCACCGTACCGCGCACACGACCGCTCAAGTCGATCGGATATCGGATCCCCTCGAGATCAGGTGCGAAAAGAGCGATGTCCGCGAACTCCACTCGTGCGGTGTCCAATTCCAAGCGCATGCGCACCTTTTCGTTGAAGTCATTGTAGTCCAACCAGCTCTCCGTGAAGAATTCGAGTTCTCCACGGGCCGCCGACCTGGGTGTGCGGAGGACGAGATCCTCGATCCTGATGCCGCGTCCGCTCACCGCCGTGTGCCCACTGATCTCTTCGACCACCAAGCCGCTGTGATCATTCAACCGGAAGCGTTGCAGGTCGGCGACGATGGAATCTCCGATCACCTGCAATGCGCGGCCAGCGATGGTGGCGTGTGTCACATCGACGTGTTCGAAGTCCACCCCGAATGGGATGCGCGGTGTATTCGCGTTGGCATAGGAAAAGTGTAGCTCGGCGATGTTGAACCGCTTGCACCGGATGGTCCAATCCTCCCCTGTCGACGTGGTATCGCTGCTGCCCAGGCGATCGAGCAGCAAGGTGAGGTTGCTCTTCACCTCTCCCGGCGGTGTGCGGAGAGCGAAACGAGTTCCCTGTAACTCCAAGGCCCCCATGGTGATGAGGTTCGCCCGGGGGTGGATGCGCAAGGTCCGCACGCGCAGCGCTTCGGCCGCCAGCAACGTGTCGCCATCGAGGTCGGCCACGTAGATCCGTTCGAGCACCAACTCCCCGCGAAGGGAGAGGGCCACGCGGCCGACGCGCACTTCGGTACCCAGTTCAGCGGATGCCTTGCGGCCCAACCAGTCCACCACCCGGTTCTGCACCGGTGCCCACAGCAACAGCAACGCCCCCAAGCAGACCAACACCAGCACAGCGGCCAATGTCCAAGCCACCCCACGTGCCAGTCGTCCGGTCCATCGGTATAGGGTTCGAGCGGCCAGGAGGATCGTAGTTTTGCCCGCTCGTGTACGCAAAAGTCGGGCCTTGTGCTCCAAAAGTAGCCCCATGGCCACACCCGTGATCATCCTTGGCATCGAAAGCTCCTGTGATGAGACCGCAGCGGCGGTCCTTGTGGATGGTGTCTTGCGCTCGAACGTGGTGGCCGGCCAGGATGTGCATGCCCAATGGGGTGGCGTAGTGCCCGAATTGGCCAGCCGGGCGCATCAGGAACACATCGTGCCCGTGGTGGAAGCGGCGCTGCGCGATGCTGGCGTCGATCGTCACGATCTTTCCGCGATCGCCTTCACGCAAGGGCCCGGATTGATCGGTGCGTTGCTGGTGGGAACCTGTTTCGCGCGATCCATGGCCCAGGCGCTGGGCATCCCCTTGTTGGGAGTGGACCACATGCAAGCACACATCCTCGCCCATTTCATCCGCGACGGTGCCGAACGGCCAACCCCGGAGTTCCCTTTCCTGAATCTGACGGTGAGCGGGGGGCATACCCTTTTGGTGCTGGTGCGCAGCCCGCTGGACATGGAAGTGCTGGGCACCACCTTGGATGATGCCGCCGGCGAGGCATTCGATAAGGGTGCCAAGGTGCTGGGGTTACCGTACCCCGGTGGTCCGCTCGTGGACAAGCATGCGCGCGAAGGTGACCCGCGGAAGTACCCTCTTCCGATGCCTCAGATCGCAGGTGCTGACATGAGCTTCAGCGGGGTGAAAACGGCCTTCACCAACTTGGTGCAACGTGGTGTGCAGGCCGACCCGGCGTTCAGGACCGATGAGCTGGCCCACCTCTGCGCCTCGTTGCAGCAGTCCATCGTGGACATCCTGCTGCGCAAGGTGCATCGAACAGCCCGCCGCACCGGGGTGAAACATGTGGCCATGAGCGGCGGCGTGAGCGCCAACTCGGCGTTGCGTTCGCAATTCCAAGCGATGGCCAACCGGGAAGGCTGGCAGGCGCACGTGCCTCCGTTGGCCTTCTGCACGGACAATGGAGCCATGATCGCCATGGCCGGGCATTTCCTGCTGGAAGCGGGCCGGACCGTAGGGCTGGACGCCGTCCCACACACCCGGTAGTTCATAGGCGCGGCAAGCTATTTGCCTTGCCTCGGCGCTCACCCGCTACATTTGCGGCGCCGTTATGGATAGAAAGGCCCCAATACTTCGTGCTTCCCGGCTCATCGGCACGGCCGCACTGGTCGGTTTCCTTTCCTGCAATGCCGTCGTGGCGCAGGAAAGTAGGATCCTGGTGCTCCGGGGCGATTCGTTGCTGAAGCTGGAGAAGCCCCAGCGGGCACTGGAGTTCTACGAGAAGGCCGTTCAAGCGGACCCCAGCGCGGACAATCTGCTCGCCCGTGCCAAGGCGTGGTTCGTGATGGACCGGATGGACCGGTTCCTGTTGGATGTGGATGCCGCGCTCCGCAAGGACAGCACTTCAGCCAACGGCCACTATCAACGCGCGCTCTACGCCTATCGGGCCCAGGATCCCGCGAAGGCGGAGTACCACGGTACCAAAGCCGTTGAACTGGCCAAACAACCCTACCTCAAAGCGCAGGCCCAAGTGCTTCGCGGTCAGGTACGGGGCGAGGCGAAAAAGAACCAACTCGCGATCGAGGACCTGGAGCAGGGGTTGACCTTGGTCTCCAACGATCCAGAAGCGATGAAGACCCTCGCCCGGTTGTATGACCAGGAAGGTAGGCATGCCGATGCGCTGGCGTTGTTGGAGAAGCTATGTGTGATCGAACCTGGGCAGGTGGGGCACTGGACCAACCGGGGCTTCGAACTGACGATGCTCGGTCGCTATGACGAAGCGCTTACCATGATCGGTGAAGCGCTCTCCATGGACAAGGATGAACCGGTGGCGCTGAGCAACCGGGCCTATGTGCGGATGATGATGGGCCAGGAGGCCGAAGCATGGAGCGATGTGGAACGCAGCTTGCGCTCCTATCCTGCCAATGCCTTCGCGCTGCGGACGCGTGCCATGTTGCGTTTGCGCAAGGGGGATCGCGCCAAAGCCTGTGAAGACCTCACCTTGGCCAAAGCCCTTGGCGGCGTGCCCGAGGTGGAGCAGCTGATCAAGGAGAACTGCGACACCAGCACTTCCCCGCAGCGTCGGCGCTGAGCGCTATTCCACGATCAGGAGTCTCCCGGTGATCAAGCGGCCTTCGTCCGTGCGAAGCGTGATGGTATGAGCCCCGGGGTGCAGCCCAGCGGCCACTTCCGCCCTCCCCCCGACCGTGCGTGATCCACTGAGGAGGACGCGACCCTGGAGATCACGGATGGTGATCAGCCCATCAACTCCATCCGGTGTGGTGATGGTGAAGCCCCCCTGTGTAGGTACCGGCCATACGCGGAGATGCTGCATTGCTGTCCTTTCTGACACCGTCGCATCCACCGAAGGGGCCAAGGCGAAGTCATCGAACGCGGCTTCCACAAGGTTGTCCTCCTGCAAGAGGTCCTCGGTATACACCAACAAGCGCATGGTACTCGTGGCGTCGATGTGGTCAGCTACTCGGATGTTACTGAAGCGCCATTCGGAAGCGCTCTCGCTGGCCTCCACGGTCTGGATGGCCACCGTGTCCGTGCCGTTGGCCAGGGAGATCACCAATGCATCGTTCGAAGCCGTCAACCCACCTTCGGCGAAGAACCAGTAGTGGTACCGCACGTGCGGATCGGGCAGCCCTGTTGCGTCGAAGACCGGCGAGGTGAGCAAGGTGCCGCCCTCGTCCACGTCGGCGTTGGTGGCGGCACCACCACTGTTGCCCGTGACAAAGGCCTTATCCCGGCAATCGCCCTCCACATCGGAACCTGGGTTGGCCACTTGTTCTTGAAAAGTGGTACCAGAAGGGCGACCTCGCTCCCAAACGCCGCGCGAGGCTGTCGCACTCACCTGCCAACCGAGGTCCATGGCGAAGTCATCCGAATAGCCCCGTTCAAGGTCGATCGTCCACCCTTGTACAGCCGCATCATTCATGACAAGGTCCGCAGGACAGGCGCCCTTCCAGCCCCAGGCGACCACGTCCACGGTGTAGGTGCCATTGAACACATTTGGGAAGCTGAAGTTCCCATCCGAATCCGTGGTGGTCTGGAACGTATACGTCTCATTCACCATCCAGACATGGGCATTCGGCACGGGCTCTAGGGTACCCGAAGTACGAACCACGCCGTCCACCACATAGCTCGGCAAGGGGACCAACTGGATGTCCAACTCCGTGGTGGAAGCCGTTTGCAGTTGGACATCGGATACACTTCCCGGAAAATAACCCGGTGCCGTGGCGGTGATGGTGTATGTGCCCGGGAGCAACGTGCCCATGCTGTACGCACCGGAGATACCGGTAGTGGCGACAGCGTTCGTGGAAGCGATACGGACTTCGGCCGCTCCTACCGGTGTGCCGCCCACCGTGCTGGTCACCTGGCCAGCGATACCACATCCCCGTACGTAGGTGGGATCAAGGATGAACAAGCCTTCTTCGATGTCCGAAATGAGCAAACGTCCGGAGGGCAGGAACGGATACACCCCCCAAGCGCCGAAGAATCCGTTGCCGCTCAACGGCGAGGTATCGAAGCTGCCCACCTCGATCAGGTTGTCCGGTTGGGAGCAGTCGTAGATGGACACCCCATAGGTGTAGTAGCTCTGCACGAGATAGTCGCCCGG
Organism: Flavobacteriales bacterium; assembly: GCA_016787985.1. Taxonomy (GTDB): domain Bacteria; phylum Bacteroidota; class Bacteroidia; order Flavobacteriales_F; family PHOS-HE28; genus PHOS-HE28. The sequence goes on from JAEUTC010000265.1 coordinate 18,723, forward strand.
CAACCAGTAGGTGTTGTGCGGTATGGCTCCGCTCCCCCCATCGCTGCGAAGCTTGTCCATGAATTGGATATCCGAAGGATCGCTGACGTCGTAGGCGGCCACGTAGGCATTGGTCCGTTCATCGGTGGTGTACAGGTATCGACCCGCTGCATCCAACCATACGTTGTGGGTGAAGTTGTTCGGCGTGGTCTGCAACCCGAGCAGCTCCGGTTGTGACGGATCGCTCACATCGAGGATCGAGAAGAAGCCGTCGAGGATATGCGCCGCATACAGGGTATCGCCGCGCGCAAAGGAATCGTGCACGTACCATTGATCGAACTGTCCAACCCTGACCGGCGCCATCGGGTCCTGCGTGAGGTCGTACATGATCACACCGCCAGTGCCCTCATTGGCACCATGGATATACAGCCGACCATTCTCATCGATGAAGAGCGAATGCGAGGTATCCCACGCGGGATCGAACCACACTGTGTTGGGCAGATCGGAACTCTGCGGCAATGGCGATAGGTCCACGATAGTAAGACCACCCCCATCCGCTTCCGTGGTGATGTAGGCATGATCGTTCCAGACCTTGATCTCGCGCCAGATGGAAGTGGGGCCCGGAAGGAAGAAGACCTCCTGCGGGTCGGCTGGGTCCGCAAGATCCACGACCGAGAAGCCACCGCTCAAGTCATCCGTCCCATTCACCCCAACGAGCGCGTACTCATTCCCCGCATCATCCACGTATCCCCATAGGTTCGAGATGTCGCTGCCATGCAGATCCTGATAGGAAAGTGAACCAACGAATTCGATGTTGACCTGTGCTCTTCCTTCAACGGGGATCATGAAGGGGGGCAACAATAGAGCAGCACCGATGATGCGCAAGAAGCTTGGGGACATGAGCACAAGGTAAAACCAAGACCCCGAGCGTGGTGTGTGTTCATGACCACCGGTGTATCCAGATGGCTCGCTTTCCTAGGAGGGCTGCGGTGCTCTGGATCAGTCCGGTCCAGAAAGGAGCAGGCGCATCGGGGTGATGCGCCTGCTCCTGGGGATCAAACCACGATCAGCGTTTCAGTACCCGCTGTTGCTTGGAGGAACCATCCTTCATGGTGACCGTGAGGACCAGCACACCAGTCGGCACGCCATCGAGATCCAGCGTGATGACACCGGAGCTGCCGTTCACCTGTTGTGCATCGACAAGTCGTCCCGCTGCATCATGCAAGCGGAAAGCCTCGACTTCACCCGATGCCGCGAAGTGCAGCTCCTGTTCAACCGGGTTGGGCCAGATGCTCAAGTCCGCGATGCTAGTGCCGCGCACGACCGCCACGACTGGTCCATAAGTGAACGTGCCATCAGTGTCCACCTGCTTCAGGCGGTAGTAGCTCGTTCCGCTCAGAGGCTCTTCGTCCATGAACGTGTAGTGGGTCGTGGTCTGGCTATTGCCTGCGCCGTCGACGGTGCCGATGGCCTCGAACGACACACCATCACGTGCGCGTTCCACCTCGAAATGATCGTTGTTCAGCTCCACTGCGGTGGACCAATCGGTGCGTACCGTGGTGCCTTCATCGACCGCTGTGAAGGAGATGAGCTCGATCGGCAGTGGGTTCGCCAGACCGGTGGAAGCCAAGATGAACAGTGAGGGCGTGGCGAAAAGACCGATCGGCGCAGCGGAGGTGATCGTCCCCGTGGTAAGGGTGCCGATGGCCGTTCCTCCGTGGTCCTTCCACTGCGAGCCGTTCCAACGTGCCACCGCCAACTGGGACAGATCCGTCACACCACAACTGCGCGGTGTATTCCACGATAGGGTCACGGAAACGTTGGTGGTGCTGTTGGTGCGGTCCAGTATCCAGTACTCGCACTGGCTCAGGTGATCGATGGTGGGGTCCTTGGAGAGGTGTGAATACGTGGGATGGGTCGTAGCCGCTATGTACCGCGCCGTGAAATGATGGGTATTCACCGCTGGTGCGCTCATGCTGATCGGTGCCAAGGCGCCACCACTACCCACGGGGAAGGTGAACGCCGTGTTGCCGATCTTGCGGACGAAGCCATCCACGTAGCTTCCGGCATCGGCAGGGTCGCTGAAGGTGATGCCATTGGCGAGTATCAGCAGCCCGTTGCTGGTGGATGTCGCGGCCATCGGCTTGATCACACCCGAAGTGAAAGCCATGTCCAATGTGACGTTGACCGAGCCCGACAGCTGCAGCTCGCCCGCGCCGCTCATGGCCAGGGTGAGGTTGCGCACTTGGGGTGGGAAGGCTGCGTCGCTATTGAAGATCTGCGGCACTGTGCCGTCGAAGATGGTGCGTCCTGCACCAGCACCGAATTGCACAATCCCCGTTGATCCTACCGTACTCACATTCCGGCTGAAAGTGGTGTTGAACGTGTTGTTCACCACGAGCGCACCCGCACCCAGACGGCGGAACGTAGCATTGCCGTTGAAGTCATCGGCGGCACTGACGGCCAGCGCCATGGCCCCACTGGCATTGATGGTGATATCGCCGTTGAAGGTGTTCCCACCGGCGCTGTTGTTCCCCGCAGTGCCCGTCTTGTTCATGACCACCGTACCGTGGAACGTTCCGCCGTTCAAGGCAAGGTTGCCCGAAGTGGTGGTGAGGTCTCCGAAGAAGATGGCGCCGCTTTGGAAGGTCAGGCCCGCGTTCACTCCACCACTAAGGGTGGTCGCCGAGCTGGACTGTTTGGTGAAATTCCTGAAGGCGATGGTGCCCGCCGTGAAGCCGGTGGAGCCGATGCCAAGCGTTCCGGTCGACACCACCGAGGTTCCGCCCGCATTGCCGAAGGTGATACCACCGGCACTGGTGCTGTTGAGCAAGAGATCGCCGTTGTATTGATCGTTGCCGGTATTGGCCATGTTCCAGCCACCACTGCCCGTGTTGATGAGCTCCGCATTCGATGCGAACAGGTTGTTGCCCGTGCAGCTGTTGCCGTTGACGCCGGTCTTGCGCATGAGGGCCGTTCCGTTGTAGGTGGAGCCGTTCAAGAACAGATTACCAGCAGTAGCGGTGAAGTTCCCGTTGAAGGTGGTGCCCGACTGCAGGTAGAAGTTGGCTCCCGTCCCGAGCAATAGCGCTTGCGGTGTGGCTCCCACTTGTGTGAATTGGCGCAACAACAGCGTACCCGACGCGAAACCGGAAGCGCCCACGGCAATGGTCCTTCCAGCTGCGAGCGTGCTGGTGCCAGCCACTTGACCGAAACTGATCTGTCCCGTGCTCGTGCTGTTCAAGCGGATATCCCCATTGAACTGATCATTCACGTTGTGGTGCAAGCTCAGATTTCCGGTGCCGGAGACCGTGAACTCGGCGAGCTGGTTGAAGACATTTCCGCCATCGGAACCATCGCCACCTGCTCCGCTCTTGGTGAACCGTGCCGCCCCATTGAAGATGGTTCCGTTCAAGTAAAGCCGACCCGATGTGGTGGTGATGTCGCCATTGAAGGTGTTACCGGTCGATAACGTCAGGCTCGCGTTGGAACCCAGTAGAAGGGATTGTGGCGTAGGACCCAACTGTGTGAAGTTCCTAACGAAAAGGATACCAGCATCGAAGGTGCCCGGTGCTGCACTGATCGTGCGGCCTGCCGCCAAGGTTGCCGATCCCGTGTTGTAGCCGAACGTGAATTGGCCGCCGCCCGGGTTCACCAAGAGGATGTTACCGTTGAAGGTATCCGGCGCCGTTTGATCCAAGGACAAATGACCGTTGCTGGTGAGCCGGAACGTGACGTCGCTGTGGAAGGTGTTGTTACCGATGGATCCGTCGCCGGCATTGTTTGTCTTCGTGTGATCGCCAACGCCATGGAACGTCGTGCCTTGGAACAACAAGCGACCGGAAGTGGAAGTCACATTGCCATTGAACGTGCTGCCAGAGCCGAACTCCAACATTGCGCTCGTACCCAGGTTCAATACCTGCGGTGTGCCGCCCAATTGGGTGAAATTGCGCAGGACCAAGAATCCGGCGTTGTAGCCGAGACCGCCAACGGTGATCGTACGACCTGCTGCCAATACAGCCGACCCGGTCGTGGCGCCGAATGCGATCTGTCCAGTGGACGTATTGTTGACGATGAGATCAGCATTGTAATAGTCCGTTCCGTTGGCTTGGGCCAGGCTGAGGTTACCCGTGCCCGTGTTCACGAACTCGGTACGTCCATTGAAGGTGTTACCACCATGGCATCCATCACCCGCCGGACCGGTCTTGGTGAAATGGCCCATTCCGTTGAACGTGCTTCCGTAGAACAACAACCTGCTCGATGTGGTGACCAGATCGCCGTTGAAGGTATTGGCCGGATTGAAGACCAAGGTGGCCGCAGGCCCTAGCAGTAAGTTCTGTGGTGTTGGACCAAGCTGTGTGAAGGACTTGAGGTACAGGTAGCCCGAAGCGTAACCAAGGGGCCCGACTGAAATGGTCCTGCCAGCCGCCAAGGTCGCGGAGCCTGTGTTGTTGCCGAAGTACATGCCACCGGTACTCGTGTTGTTGAGGATGATGTCCCCATTGAATACATCGGAGTTGTTCGCGTTCAGGGACAGGTAGCCCGTATTCGTATTCACGAATTCTGCGGTACCATGGAACGTGCATCCACCATCGCTACCATCGCCGTTGGGCCCGTTCTTCACGAAGCGGCCATCGCTGTGGAACGTGGTGCCGAAAAAGTAGACCTCCCCTGAGGTGGAATTCACAGGTCCTCCGATCTCCGTTCCGGGATAGAAGAGCAACCGCGCTGCATCACCGAGCAAGAGGTCCATGGGTTCCGAGCCGAGCTGCACGAAGCGCCGCAGCAGCAGGGTTCCTCCCGGAAATCCTCCAGCACCGATCCGTACTGTCCTGCCCGCAGCCATCGTACTGGTGACTGCGGCTGAATTGCCGAACCGGATCTGACCACCCCCCGTGTTGGTGAGGATGACATCACCGTTGTATTGATCGGCAAGGCTCTCGGCCATGTAGATCAAACCGGTGGATGTGTTGTTGATCTCCAAATCATCTTCGAATATGGAACCTCCCGCGAAGGCATCGCCACTTGGGCCGATCTTCGTTGCGATGACACGGGCATTGAAGGTGCTTTCGCGAATGAGGATGGAACCTGCTGTTGCGGTCAACACGCCATCGAACTCACAACCTGAATAGAAATAGAGTCGCCCCAGTGAACCCAAGGTGATGGTTTGTGGCGTAGTCCCCTCCTGTTTGAATCCACGAAGCAGTAAGAGGCCGGAATCGAATCCGCCGGACCCTACAGAGATGGTGAACCCATTCGCCAGGATCCCCACGCCCGTTCCGCTATTCCCGAAACGGATATCGCCTCCATTCAGGTTCGAAAGCAGCACGTTCCCGAAGTAGCGATCGGTATCGTTCTCCGCGAAGTAGATGCTCCCGATGCCGGAATTGATCAGTTCAAGTTCTCCACTGAAGATGTTGCCACCTGGGGACACATCACCCGTTGGTCCGGTCTTCGTCAACCGGCAATCGCCACGGTACACCGCACCTCGGGTGTGGAACTGACCGACATTGATGGTGATGTCCGCTTCGAATTCGGTGTTCTCCATGATGTACAGCCTCGCGGTGGAGGCCATATTCAGCACCTGAGGCGTGCTGCCCAGTTGCTTGAAATTGCGCAGGACCAACATCCCGCCATCGAACGTACCGATGGAAATGGTGCGCCCTGGAGCGAGTTGTGGACTGCCGCCTCCATTGCCGAACCGGATGTCACCTCCTCCGGTGCTCGTGATCACCACGTCGCCATTGTAAATGTCGCTGGCGGTTTCGGACAGATGATGGTTGCCCGTGCCCGTGTTATTGATCCTGAGGGTGCCATTGAACACGTTCGCACCCGGACTAGTATCGGAAAGTCCACCGATCATGTTCAATGTGCAAGAACCGTTGAACGTGCTGTTGGAGATCTCATAACTAGCTCCTGTGATGCTCAGGTCACCGCCGAACGAGCATCCGGTGCGGATGTACACCCGGGTGTTCGCACTGAACACGAGGGTCTGCGGTGTGGATCCGAGTTGGTTGAATTGTCGGATCAAGAACTGGGCTCCCGAGTACCCACCCGCACCGACCGAGATGGTCCTGCCGGCAGCCAATGTGGCCATACCCGTCGATTGCCCGAAACGGATCGAACCCGTTGATGTGGTGCTGATCCGGATGTTCCCGTTGTAAACGTCCGTTCCGGTATTGCAGGGCCCGAAGTGACCGGTGCCGTTATTGGTCAGATCGAGATCTCCATTGAACACGCATCCACCACTACCCCAGTCATCCGTATCGTCGTTCTTCACGTACGTCGCGTTGCCGTTGACTGTCCCACCGTGGAGCAGGACCGATCCTGCAGTGACCGTTAGATCACCGCCGAAAACGGTTCCAGGGTATTGTATGAAGGTTGCATTGTTGCCGAGGGTGAGCACTTGGGCCACCGTACCACTGATGGTGAAGTTGCGCAAGTACAATCGACCATCCGTGAAGCCCGTGGATCCGATGGACAACGTACGGCCTGGTGATAAGGTGGATGTTCCACCGCCATTGCCGAATACGAAACCGCCGGTGCCCGTGGAGTTCACCACCAGATCACCGTTGTAGAGATCGGCACCGGAATTGGCGAGGTAGAGGATCCCCGCACCCGAGTTGATGAACTCGGTGACGCCGTTGTAGGTCGTACCGCCGCTGCTATACTCGTTGGTGATGCCCGTTTTCGTGGCCCTCAGCGTACCATTGAACGTGGAGCCGTTCATGTACAGACCAGCCGAAGTGGTGACCAAGTTGCCATTGAAGCTGGTGCCGGCCTGGAAGTACAACATCGACGATCCTGTGAGGGCGATCGTCTGAGGTGTGGCACCGTTCTGCGTGAAGTTGCGGATCAGCAACGAACCAGTATTGAACGTTCCTGCCGTAACCGTGCGGCCTGCGGCCAATGTGATGGTGCCGGTATTCTGACCCAACCAGATACCACCACTACTTCCCGTACTGTGGAAGATGACGTTCCCATTGAGTGCCGTTGTACCGGTATGGCCGAGGTAGAGGCGGCCGTTGGTCACCGTTAAGGTCAAGGTGCCGTTGAACACGGTATTGCCGGTGCTGTAGTCATACCCAGCCCCGGTCTTCGTCAGGCTCACGGGAGCGTTGAAGATGCCATCATCGAATTCAAGCACACTGGTGGTCCCAGTGACCGGCACATCGAAAGTGGTTCCACCGAAATTCATGGTCCCCGACGGGCTATTCGCCGCGAAGGTCCCGTTGGTGACCGTGCCACCGTTGAACGTACCGTTGCCAGTGGCCGTCAATGTGGATCCTCCCAGGTTCAAGGTGCCTGAGTTGACCGTTAAGTTGTTCACTGACCGGTTGATATCCAGCACCGGAGTCGCTCCAGCCGAAACGATCACCGCATTGTCGGCCGCCAGCGGGAATCCCGTCGCAGGTGTCCAGTTGGCCGCTAGGTTCCAGGCACTGCTGGTGCTGCCATTCCACGTGTAGGTGGTCTGTGCATCGAGGGCTACAGGTATCAAGCCGAGCAGCAACCCGAACCAAATACCATCCCTGTGGAGTTGCGCACGAGATCCATTACGGACGCAATGAAAGAGTCGAGATAGGAGCATTCTTCCGCTGGTTTAATGCTCATCGACCAACGGGAGGTAGAAGGCGGTGAGCGGCCGTTATACTCGACGACCAGCAGAATTGTTTCGACGAACGATGATCGACCGACTATCACCGCCCACTATGGGCGTTGATGACGGCTAGGAACCGCTCGGCATAAAGCCCAGCCTTATGGTCACCCACCCCGCTCACCAACCTGAACTCATAGAGGGTCCGTGGTTTCCGCTCGGCCATATCCGTCAAGGTGGCATCACTGAAGACGATATAGGCCGGTTTGGCGATCTCCTTGGCGATGGCCCTTCGAAGTTCCTTCAGCGTAACGAGTAGGTCGGCACTAGGGGATGCCGAGTCGATCGGCACTGCCACTCGTCGCAACTTGGGCCGCTCCTGGCGCTCCTTGATCGTCTCCGGGGTAACCAAGCGCACCTCTCGCTCACTGTTCAACACGGCACGGCCGGCCGCACTCAGTTTCAGATGGTGATGGTCGCGGTAATCCACTTCGAGCAGTCCGAGTTGTATGAACTGCTGCAAGAAGAGCACCCAGGCGAAGGCGCTCGTATCGCTACCGGCACCAAAGGTCTTGATGCGGAACAACTCCCGCTCCTTCACCTCGGGACTGTACGTCCCCTTCAGCACATCCACCAGCACGCTCAGGCCGAGTTGTTCCTTCGCCCGCACGACAGCGCTCAGCGCCTTTTGCGCCAACACGGTACCATCGAAGTACTTGGGCGGATCCTTGCACACATCGCAGTTCCCGCATGGTGCGGTGGTGGCCTCGCTGAAATAGCTGAGCAGGATGGTGCGCCGACATACCTGAGCCTCGGCGTACTCCTTCATCCGGTCGAGCTTCGCCATCACCACGTCCCGGTAGCGTGCATCGTCTATCTCCTGGGCGAAGTGCACATGCGTCTGCACATCCGCATAGCTGTAGAACAGGATCGTCTCGGCGGGCTTACCGTCCCTGCCGGCACGACCGATCTCCTGGTAATACCCTTCAACGGTGCCAGGCATGTTGTAGTGGATCACGAAGCGGACATCGCTCTTATCGATGCCCATGCCGAAGGCGATGGTGGCACAGATGAGGTGCAGTTTCCCTTGGATGAAGTCATCCTGTACACGGCTCCGTTCCTCGGCGTCCAGCTTGGCGTGGTAGTAGGCCGCCTTCACCCCGATACCCTGCAACTTGATGGCGAGCCTCTCCGCTCCTGCGCGGCTGTTGCAATAGATGATCCCGCATTGGCCTGCATGGCGGCCTACGATGCGCTCGATGGATCTCCATCGGTCTTGTCCGGGAAGCACCGCCAACGAAAGGTTCGGCCTGTCGAAACTGCTGATGAAAACGCGCGGTCGGTCCAATCCCAAGCTGGCCGCGATATCGCCCCGCACCGTACGATCCGCCGTGGCGGTGAGCGCCATGACCGGCACCTTTGGGAAGCGCTGCTTCAGCACATGCAGCTGTTTGTACTCCGGACGGAAGGAATGGCCCCAGCTGCTGATGCAATGCGCTTCGTCCACCGCGAACAAGGCGATACCAGCACTTAAGGTGGAGAGGTCGTCCAAAAAGCCCTGCTGGAACAGGCGCTCTGGCGAAACGTAGAGCAGCTTCAATGCGTTCCGCCGGAGCTGTTGTTGGATAATTCGCTCTTCGTTGAAGTCGAGTGAACTGTTCAGGAACGCCGCAGGCACACCGTTGCCCTGCAAGGCCTGCACCTGATCCTTCATCAAGGCGATCAGCGGGGAGATCACCACGGTGAGGCCGTCCAAGGCTAAGGCCGGCACTTGGAAACATAGGCTCTTGCCACCGCCAGTGGGCATCAGCACCACCGCATCCGAACCACCCAACACATGG
>JAEUTC010000019.1 GCA_016787985.1 Flavobacteriales bacterium
GTGGTCACCTTCAAGAAGGGCACCCGCATCGTGGATGTAGGCACCGGCGGAGGTTTTCCCTTGGTACCGTTGGCCGTGCTCTTCCCCGACTGCACCTTCCACGGCATCGACGGCATCGGCAAGAAGATCACCGCGGTGAAAGGCGTGGTGGAAGGCCTGGGCATCACCAACTGCACCGCCGAACAAGTCCGCAGCACCGATCACCACGAGCGCTACGACGTCATCGTCAGCCGCGCGGTGACCACCCTGCCCGAGTTCATCCGCGACACCAAACACCTTGTTGCCAAAGGGCAGGGGCGGATGTACTATTTGAAAGGCGGCGAGTTGGCGGATGAGATCCTACCGGTACGCAACGCGGTGAAGGTGCACGAGCTGAAGAAGTTCTTCAGCGGCGAATTCTTCGAGACGAAGAAGGTGGTGGAGGTGGGGATGTGAACCTAGCGGCTTTCGTTCGAGAGGGTCCGTCTACTATCCTAGCGCTATCTTTCAAGCATACAACGTGCTGCGGGCAGTGAAATACATCCTTCTGCTTTTGATCTTGGTATCACGGTCACCGTTGCTCGGGAACGATACCGTGCTGGTGGCCTTGGAGAGGTACGTGGCCGATAGCGCACTTGGTTTAGTCCTCGTGGGGGGCGGAGTGGACGACCTGAACATGGTACACCAAGGAGCGAAAGGCACCATTTTACTCGACCAGTACTACACCTTCGACGAGCCCGTCCAACAGCTGTTTCCTGGCGTAGCGCATGTGGTGCAGGATGAGAGTGGAGCACCGCACACCCTGTTCTTCACCGAATTACCGTTGATCTGGTTGGACACGGATCAACAGATCGTGGATGAACCCAAGGTGCCCGGTCATTTCAGGATGGTCGCACCAGGGGAGTTGTTGGCCCCCAGTCCCATCGGGATCGAGCTGCGTGGCGCCTATGCCCAAAGTCTTCCCAAGAAGTCCTATCGGATCGCGTTCAGGAGCGACACGACAGGAACCACGAACATCGATGTCTCCCTGCTCGGCATGCGGAGTGACGATGATTGGAACCTGCTGGCGTTGTATGACCAGCCATTGCGGCTCCGCAGTAAACTGGGACAGGAGCTATGGATGGAGATGCACGCACCACACTACGCGGCACAAGAGCCCGAAGCACGAAGTGGTTCGCGCATGGCCCACGTGGAAGTCGTCCTCAACGGGCGGTACCAAGGTGTGTACGCGTTGTGCGAGCCGATCGACCGGAAGCAGTTGCAGTTGCGCCACTTCAATGGCACGCAACGTGGTCGGCTGTACAAGTCGGCGAACTGGGGCCCTGCGGTGGATATGACCAGTCAACCGCCATTCGATAATGATAGCCTTACCTGGGGAGGATTCGAGTACGAGTATCCCGAAGAGGCCGTGGATTGGGCGCAGCTGCACCAATTCGTCGGCGAAGTGGTCTATGCAGAACAAGAATTCTTCCAGACCATTTTTCCGATGCGTTTCCACATGGGCAACGCGGTGGATTATTTCCTTTTCTTGAATATGCTGCGCGCAGTGGACAACCGCAGCAAGAACACCTACATCGCCAAGCACCATGCCATGGCCCCCTGTTTCTACGTGCCTTGGGACCTCGATGGCACCTTCGGTCGCAGTTGGGATGGTACCGTGGATAGCGCCACCACGAGTGTGCTTTTCAATGCCATGTACCAGCGGATCCGATGGGATTGTTCATCGGACGGATTCATGCGCCAGGCCAAGCTTCGCTGGAACGAACTGCGCGAAGATGTCTTTACGACGGAAGCCGTGATGGATCGTTTTCACGAAGCACACGACGCGTTGGCATCCCAAGGTGTATACCAGCGCGAACAGATGGCATGGACCTCATTCACCTATGATACCGGCGAATTGGCCCGTACCGCCCGATGGCTGGATCAACGCCTCGCTTACCTGGATACTTGGTTCGCTGCCAACTGCACCACCACCGATGTTGGTGAGAACCAGGCAACCGACGTCCTGCGCGTGTACCCGAACCCCGCGAGCGATCGGGTAGTTGTGGAAGGAGCTGCGCTGCGCCATGGAGCAGTAGTGGAAGTCGTGGATGGGCTCGGGCGGATCGTAATGACAACGACGGCTGGTGATGGTAGAGCCACGATCAGCATTCCTTCCATTTCCTCCGGGTACTACCTGGTACGCATTGGAGGCCATGTACAGATCACCAGGAAGTTGATGATCAAGTGATCAGTCCATCCGATACAAGAACCGATCGGTTGGCAGCTTGGGGTCCACGACAAGGGAGATACGCTCCAAGGTCACCGGGGCTGGGTGGTCGAAATTCATGGCCTTCAGCATGTCCAGTGTTTCCTGAGGGATCCCAGAATTAGGCTGAACCTCGATGATACGGCCGGCTACGGCCAGTGCGATGCTTGTGTCCGCAGCATGGATCCAGACATGCTTGGTTCCGTTCGCGGCGAGGCGTTCACTGATGGCTGCCACCATCGGGAGTGCCGGATCTTCATCCGCCAAAGACGTGCCTTGAAAAAGGATGGTATCGGTCTTGTTCCGTGCCGTGTATCGGATACGCTGTTGCAGCGTGAAAAGGGCCACCATCCAGTCCTCACGTCCCGCCAGGCACTCTTGCTCGATCAACGCTTGGTAGGGTTCGAAGAGATGTGCTTTATCCCATTTCTGATGAGCAAGGACAATGGCCACTCCGGATCCGACAAACTCCGGGGCAAGGAAGTGACTACTCGGCCATCCACCTTCTCTGATCAGAGCGTCCAGCGTATCCAAGTTGGTGCGGTTCCCGGCCTCATCATGTTCGCCGTTGGCGAGGACTTGGTCCCTGTCGATCAGTTCCTCGCATCGTTGAATGCGATGCAGGTCGCGCTTCACCGCAGCCTGCTCTTCCAGCAGACGTAGCTCCTCCATCATCGCCACTTCGAAACTATCCGGTGTCGCACTTGGGATGTACCGATACCCTAGGTCGAAGGCTTTCTTCAGTTCATCGGTAGGTGCACCGCTCTTGCGCCAGATCAGCTGCGCTCGCCAGAAGTGATCTACTGGATGGTTGCTGCTGAGCGTGCGGTGCAGTTCGAGTGCGAGGTCGATATCACCCGTTGAATAGGCAGAACCCGAACGGTCGAGGATAGCCTGATCACGCAAGTAACTTCCGAACGTATATGGATGCTGTGCGGCGCATAGGGTAGCAACGCAAAGGATCGACCAGAAAGAGGAAAGGAGACGTTGTATGGTCATGCATTCGCCAACTGCAACCGGCTCAACGAGTGATACAACCCACCCACGTCCGCGATCAGTTCATCATGCGTGCCGCTCTCCAGAACACGCCCTTTGTCCAGCACGAGAATGCGGTCGGCGTCGCGCACAGTGCTTAAGCGGTGGGCGATCACGATGCTCGTGCGGCCTTTCATCAACTGGTCCAACGCGTCCTGCACGAGGCGTTCGCTCTCACTATCCAGCGCACTGGTGGCCTCGTCCAGGATCAGGATCGCGGGGTCCTTCAGCACGGCGCGGGCGATAGCGATGCGTTGCCGTTGACCGCCGCTCAGCTGGATGCCGCGTTCGCCCACCACGGTCTCGTAGCCTTGCGGAAAACTGCTGATGAAGTCGTGCGCATTGGCCTTGCGCGCAGCGGCTTCGATGATCCCGTCCGAGGCATCCGGTCTTCCATATGCGATGTTCTCGCGGATCGTTCCACCGAACAGGAGGACTTCTTGCGGCACGATGGCCATACGATCACGTAAGGCGGTGAGGTCGTATTCTCGCGCATCCATGCCATCGATGGTCACGCGGCCGCTCACCGGATCGTAGAAGCGCAGGGCCAGCGCAGCAACGGTGCTTTTACCGGCGCCGCTGGGTCCCACGAGCGCCACCCGTTCACCGGGCCTCACACTGAAGTCCACGTTCTGGAGCACCGGGATGTCAGCACGCGTGGCGTAGTGGAACGAGACCTGCTCGAATCGCACGGCCCCTTGGAGCATGAGGGGTTCGCCTTTCGCCGCGAGTGAAACGGGTTCAGGTGCTTCGTCCTGCAGGTCCATCAACCGTTCGCTGGCACCTATCGCTTTCAACATACGATTGATCACCTCCGGCAAGCCGCCGATACTGGCGCCGATGAAGATGGAATACATGATGAAGGTGACAAGCTCGCCGGTGCTGATCTCGTCGAGCGCCATCAACCGCACCCCGCGCCAGATCACCAGCACGATGGCGCCGAACATGCACAGGATGATGAACGACACGAATGCACCTTGCCAGCGGCCGCTCTTCAGTGCGAGGAGGCGCACATCGCCCACCACCTTGCCATAGCGCGAGGCTTCCCAGCGCTCGTTCGCGAAGGCCTTCACGTTCTGGATGCCTTGCAGCGTCTCATCCACGATCACGCTGGTCTCCGCGATCTTGTCCTGCACCTGCTTGCTCAACTTGGTCACGAACCTTCCGAAGAACACGGCCACGATGGCCACCACGGGGATCACACTGAGCATGGTGAGCGTGAGCTCCCAGCTTACCGTTGCCAACAACACGATGCCCGCAACTACGGTCAGCACTTGGCGGACGAACTCGGCGAGGTTGCTCGTGAGCGCTTCCTGCACCATGCTCACGTCGGCGCTGATGCGGCTGTTGAGTTCGCCTACGCGGTTCTTCGCGAAGAAGATCATGGGCAGTTTCAGCAAGTGCTCATAGGTGTCGGTCCGCAGCGTGTTGAGCATGTCGGTGGTCACCCGGTTGAAGATCACGATGCGGAAGTAACCGAACACCGCCTGCCCAAGGAATACGGCGAAGAGCGTCATGGCCACACGGTCAATGTCCGCGAAGAGTCGTTGCTGGGCCGCTTCGTTGCCCTTGGCGGCATCCACCAATTGCCCCAACAGGCCCGGGAAGAGCAGCGCGAGGCTGGTGGTGGTCAATAGCAGGATGAAGCCCACCACCATCGATAGTCGATGCGGCCGCAGATAGCGGAAGATGCGTACTGCCTTACGCAACGTGGCTTTGTCCAGCTTGGGACGTGGTGCGTCAGCGAAGGCTTTGGAAGTGGGGCGACCGGCCATGGAAGGAGTGCCACGAACTTAGCGCTGTCGCACAGGGATCGGGTTCACAAAGATGAGGTACCACGACGAACCGTCCTGTGCTCGACGGGTCACTCGCAGAAGACTTCCTGGGTGGTGTACGATATGCCGAACAGGCGCGGATCGAACTGGTCTCCCGTCACCGGAAGGCCATCAAAGGGCAGGCAAGCGGATGGTCCGTAGTCCATGACATCCAGGTAGCTCGTGGCGGAAAGGACCACACCGGACGTGCTGGTGGCGGTGATGATGACCCGGTAACGTCCGAGGTCGGTGCTATCAAGGTCAGCCCAAACGGGGTAGAGGGAGCTCGACGAGAAGGCTGTTGCACCGTTCAGGGACATGACCATCGTGCTCATCGCCGTTACGTTGCGGCCATAGGCTTTGAACACATCGTTGATGCCATCGTTATTCGGTGTCACCACATTAGGGGCCATGATGAAAGCGGAGTCGGCTGCCACCGCGATGTGCGACATCCACGGAGTGCCACCTCCGCTGGGAGGAGGTGTATCGTCCTTACGGCAGCTGACGAGGACAGCGATGCTCGCTAGGTAGAACAGAAGTTGATCCCGCATGTTCGTAGGGGCCGGATACAGCAACGGCTTCATGAAGATAGCACGGATCGGGTGGAACTACCCATGCACCGCCTTCATCTTATCCGCGATATGGTCGAACAGGTTCTTCAACGGCTTCTCCACCATCATCTTGATGAAGGGGTTGATGTCTCCATGGAACACCTGCCACGCTTCGGTGATGCCACCCTTGTCGTTGAGGTGGACATCCAACGTGAACGGAAAAGGGCTGCGCTCGGTGGCTTTCAACCGCACGTGCGAAGGTTCGGTGCCGCCGTCGAGCATGAGCCCGATCGTGGCCGCGCCTTGCACCTTGAAGGAGCAGCTTTTCCCATCGCTCTTCCACTCGCTGATGCGGTCTTGCGGCAGCAGTTGCTGGAAGTTGTTCATGTCCTGCAGGAAGGTGTACAGGTCCTGTGCGCCCTTGGCGATCTCCACGTGCTTGCTCTCGATGGTCGTCATGTTGCTGTTCTTGTCGAAGGCGGTCACCGCGAGGCCTCCAAAGGAGGACGAAGCGGTCCCGTTACCTGACTACTGTCCTTTATGCCTGAACCGCGTTCCACCTTGCCGGATCCTTCCGCCACTCGTTCAGCGACACTACGTCTTTCTCGGTGATGTAGTCGCTGCGCAGTGCTTGGTCCAGCAGTACGCTGTAGTTGGTCAGCGCGTGCAGTTTCACTTTCGCTTCCGCGAAGGCATCGCGCGCTTGGTCGAAGCCATAAGTGAAGATGGAGACCATGCCTTTCACCTCCAGCCCCGCATCACGCAGGGCTTGCACGGCATTCAAGCTACTGCCTCCGGTGCTCACGAGATCCTCAACGACCACCACGCTACGGCCCACCGTAAGGTCACCTTCCACCTGGTTCTTCAGGCCGTGTTCCTTACTTCCGCTACGCACGTAGATGAACGGAAGTCCCAGGTCGTGCGCCACCAACGCACCGTGGGCGATCCCGCCCGTGGCCACACCCGCGATCATGTCCGGCCGGCCGAACTCGCTGTTCACGATGTGTACGAATTGCTGGCGGATGAAGGTGCGCACAGCCGGGTAGGAGAGGGTCTTGCGGTTGTCGCAGTAGATCGGGCTGTTCCAACCACTGGCCCACGTGAACGGTTTCTGCGGACTAAGTTTGACGGCCTTGATCTGGAGCAGGAACTCCGCTACTTTAAGCGCTGGATCGAGCTGGGAAGACATGCCACGAAAGTACGACGTTTACATCGGTGGAAGATCCGTGCTGTTCCTCGAGGCTGCCCCCGATCCATCCGAAAGCCACGATCGCCGCGTCGTGTACGTGAACTCCAAAAAGGAGCTGCGCACCATGGTGGATCGAGTGGAACGGGGAGACATGGAGGGTGGCATCACCGTGATCGGTCACGACTTCGACGCCTGGGAGGCCTTCCAGCAAGAGCACGACTTCGTACTCGCTGCGGGCGGATTGGTGGTGGATGAACACGGTCGCTTGTTGGCCATTAAACGCCTCGGTAAATGGGACCTTCCGAAAGGCAAGGTGGAGAAGGGCGAGGCTGTGGATATGGGCGCGGTGCGCGAGGTGCAGGAGGAGTGTGGGTTACAACGGGTGGATCTCAAGGCGTTCGTCACCAGCACCTGGCACACCTACGAACGCAAAGGCAGGCAGCACCTCAAACGCACCGATTGGTTCCTGATGCGGGCTTCTTCCAACGAAGCGCTCACGGCGCAATCGGAGGAGGATATCGAAGAAGTACGGTGGCTCGACAGCAATGGCGTGCGAATGATGGAGGCCGATACCTATCCATCGCTGCTGCCTGTGCTGAAAGCGTGGCGCGCCTTGTCCGCTTAGATATCGTCGGTACGTGCCCCGACCGAAGTTGAGCTGGTCTTGTTAGAAGGACTAAAGGTCGTGATCAATCGTCCCACACTTTCAACCGGCCACCCTTCTCCGCTTCGGTCTTGGCCTTGAAGAAGAGCTCGCCCAAGCCCTTGCTGGGCAGCGGTGCCGGCGCGCGGGCAAGCACCTCGTCGTTCAGGATGAAGTACTGGGGCAGGCTGCGGAGGCGTGCATCTTCGCGCACCTGCTGTTCAGCCACTGCGTGCAACCAGGTCACATGCGCCGAAGCGGGCATGGCCTTTTTGGCCGCTTTGAACTCTTCTAAGGTGCGATCGAGACCGATCACGACCACTTTCATCGTGCCTTTCCCTTCCTCGGCCAGGGCGATCAAACTCCCGGTCTCTGCCGCACAATACGTGCACCATCCCGCGGTGAACGCGACGCATACCGGACCTTTCAGCAGTTCGTTCAATTCCACGGTCTGCCCGCGCTCGTCTTCCAGCCGCATCGCGGGCAGTCGGGCTCCCACACGCATGGCGGTGAGGTCCCACACCATGTTGTCGGCGATGGTGCGATGCTCCTCATGGGTAGAGGTCTCGATCACACGGCGGAGCAGGTTCACGACCTCTGCACCGTTCACCAGTCGGCTGGAGTTGTTCAAGTACAGCTGGTCGATCATCACTAGTTCCGCCAGCCGGTCATCGGTGCGCAGGAAGTCGTTGCCTTCGAAGAGCGCACGCAGGGCCACCGGATCACCGGCGTTCATCGCCATACGGAGCGAGTCGCCTTTGTAGCGGTGGATCTGCTCCAAGCCTTCGCCGAAGAGCGTGCGGATGAGTCGCACGTACTCGGGATCATCGTACCGTACGGGTTTCCCTTTCACGAAAGTCTCGAAGAGTTCGCGGTCATTGGTGCGTGGTCCGACATACAACCCTGCGATGCTATGTTCCAGGTAGTGGGCGAACCACGGGTCGTTCACCTCCGCATAGAACTTGCGCAGCTTCATGGCGAAGGTGTCCACGCGGGTCTTGGAGAGCTGGGGTGTGACGAACAAGGTGGCTGGGCGCGCGGCACTATCGGGCTTTACCGTGCCTTCCTTGCGTTGGATGTCCAGCGCTTGCATGCCGGCCGCTTCGTCGGTGGCCAGGTCTTCCGCCACGAACGCGTCGATGCGCTCGTTCACATCGGCCGTCAGCGCGTTCACGTCCAAGGCATCGATCCCACTGAAGTCAAGGCCCATGCGCGTGGTGCCGCTAAGGCTGCGTGCCATACCCAGGTCGAACGGTGTCACATGCAAGTGGCTTCCCGGTCGCACGTAAAGATCGGCGACGCGCTCACCGATGCGCAGTTGCACTTTCAAGGTGCCATTCGCCTCGCCTTCGAGCACGGCCTTGCCGGTGGCATCGAGGATCCCGCGTTGCACGAGGATGGTGCGGTGCGTGAACAGGTCGGCGTAGCGGTAGAGCGAGACGATGTCGTCACCGAAACCACGCGCCGTGACATGGATGGTGTAATTGCCCGCCTGCGCGCACCAGGAAAGAATGAAGAGGAGACCGATCAGCAATGTTCTCATCGCAGGTGCCCGGAGAGGTCCATCGGTACGAACGCGGAAACATCGGCCTTATTGGCGATCAGTTCACGCACGATGGTGCTGCTGATGTGCGCATGTTCAGAGGCGGAGGGCAGGAAAATGGTCTCCACGCCGGCCAGTTGACGGTTCATCAAGGCGATGCTGCGCTCGTAGCCATGGTCGGTGCTGTTGCGCAGTCCGCGCACGATGAAACCCGCTCCCATCCTCTTGCACAAGTCCACGGTGAGGCCTTCGAACGCGACGGCTTCGATGCGTGCGTCGTTGCGGAAGGCGTCGCGGATCCAGGTTAGGCGTTGCTCCAGCTCGAACATGGTCTTCTTCGTGTTGTTCACACCCATGCCGATGATGATGCGGTCGAAGAGCGGCAGCGCACGGTGCACGATGCTCACATGGCCCACGGTGATCGGGTCGAAGGTGCCGGGGAATACAGCGATGGCTCTGCTCATGGGAGGTGCGTTCGTGCGTTGCGAAAGTAATGCGGGTGTGCGGGTGGTGGCCGCAACGACGGAGTTCCCTGGATGTGGAAGGGGAGTTGGGGCTGATGGAACACCCGATGGAAGCATCCGTTCACGCGCTGCCGCGAGGATCGGCTCAAGCCCCGAAGAAGCTGAAGTGGATCACGCCGTACTTGCGAGTGCGCTGATAGCCAGCCACCGCGCTAAGGTCGATCTTCTCGTGGTGTTCGACGATGAGCAGGCCTTCTTCACCCAAAAGCCCTGCTGCCCGCACCATGTCCGGTATCCGCTCCAGGCCTTCCAGGTGGAAGGGCGGGTCGGCGAAGATCACGTCGTAGATACCGCGGTGGCTCGCGAGGAAGGTGAAGACATCACCCTTCACCATACGCCAGCCGGTCTCGTTCAGATCGCGTGCGGTGCGCTGCATGAAGGTGAAAAGGTCGCGGTCCTGTTCCACGGAGATGGCCTCCACGGCGCCGCGCGAAAGGAATTCCAAGGAGATGTTCCCTGTGCCGGCGAAGAGGTCGAGCACGCGGATGCCTTCCAACGCAATGCTATGCTGCAGCACGTTGAACAGACCCTCCTTCGCGAAGTCCGTAGTGGGCCTGGCCTCCATCTCCTGCGGTGGATGAAGCCTGCGGTTGCGGTACTTGCCGCCTACGATACGCATGCGAATTGGTCAAAGGCCGCCAGCCAGCGGTCCACCTCCACGGTCGTTGGTATCGTCGCCATGGTCGTGGGTGGCACGGCCGAAGCGGTGTCGACGAAGTACCGCCCGAGCAGTTCACGGTCGGTGGTCATGAGGTGGGTGCCCCCAAGGCGGACCGCGAGTCGCCCAGGGTCGCATCCCACACGATCAGCGGCCATCAGGCAGAAGTACAACACGTCTTCCGCGGTGCGCGCCGGGTACGAAGAGCTGAGCAGCAGGTTCCCTTTGTCGGCGATGGCGATGTCGAGCCGTTCACCACCTCGGTGCATCAGCATGGTAGGCCCTTGCATGGAGCGGGTGCGTGCACCGTGCACCAGCACGCCCTGTAACGGAAGGCTGCGCGCGATGGGGTAGCGGTCCAGCACCGCGCGCTCGTGGATGGACTCGTTCACGTAGAGGCATTGTGCACCCAGAGGTTGGACAGGCTCCTCGCGCACCAGATGGGAGGGCAGTTTGCCGTGTACCAAGGTGAGATGATCCACAGCTGTGCCTGGCTCCAGCGCTCCATCGGGTACCAACGTGCTCCATTCCGGCAACGCCACGAAGGTGACCGATCGAGGGTGCTGTGGAAGATCGGCATGCTTCAGCGCGCGCTCTTCCGCGGCCCATGCCAATGCTGCCACATGGGTGTTCCGTGCATCGCGCACCACCCAAGCCGAAAGCGCGGGACCGATCACGATGCCCACATGGTAGCGGCGCTCTTCCTCGGGCCGGTAGTCATTGGCGCGGTAAGCACCGGTCGTCACTCCTTCAATGGCCATGGGCGGTGGTGTCGTTCAAGGGTACGCCCTGCTGCGTGGGGCTCGTACTGTGGCGTTCCCGGTAGTTGCGGTACGCGAGCAGCAGGGCCGTGGCGGCGAAGACGATGCCGAGCAGGGTGCCCATGCGTTGACTGAAGTAGCCGTATTGCATCAACAAGGCCACGACACCCGCGAGCAACGCCAGGCCGGCTCCCAGTAGCATGCTCCACGGCTGACCCTCCATCACGCCGATCACCAACAGTGTTCCACCGGCCAGCATCAGGAAGACCGCCACTACATTGAAGAATAGTCGTTTCATCGCCCTTGCACCAGGCCAAAAGTAGGCAGCACGGAGCTAGCGGACCCGAATGGCATGGGACAGCAGCGATGGCGCACGTCTCGGTTCCCAGTGGCGCGCGGCGTGGTGGCGTGCCGTTCTACCTTCACCCCATGAAGCGGATGGTCAGGATGTGGCGGACGCTTTGGGCGCATGGGAGCTGACGGCCATTCGGAAACCGTGGGCCAACGCCTGATGCGTGCGCTGGGGCACACACCCACCGCTGGCCAAGAGCGCGCGGCGATGGCCTTGGAGCGGTTGCTCGCCACCACGAAGGAGCGCACCGCACTGGTGTTGAAAGGGTATGCGGGAACGGGGAAGACCACCTTGGTCGGTGCCTTGGTCCACGTGCTTTCTTCGGAACGCCGTCCTGTGGTGCTCTTGGCGCCTACGGGCCGCGCGGCAAAAGTGCTTTCGGCCTACGCTGGTCGGCCAGCCTCCACCATCCATCGCCGCATCTACCGGTCGGCCGATGCGGAGGATGGCATCTTCGGCATGCAAGTGGCACCCCATCGCGACAACGGCGCATTGTTCATCGTGGACGAAGCCTCCATGATCGGTCGTCATGGCGGCGGCGATGGCCCTTTCGGCGGTCGTGATCTGTTGCAGGACCTGTTCGACCACATCTTCTCCGCTCCCGGCACGCGCGTGTTGCTCATTGGCGATCCGGCTCAGCTGCCACCCGTGGGCAGTGATCACAGCCCTGCGCTGGAACCCAAGGAGCTGCAAGCCTTCGGGGTGGTGGCTGGCATGGTGGAGCTTACGGACGTCGTGCGCCAGGCAGCGGGCTCAGGCATCCTTACGAACGCCACCGCACTGCGCACCATCCTTGGCGATGAGGAGCCACGCATCATGTTCCGCTCCGGGTTCGACGATGTGATCCGCACCGATGGCTACGACCTACAGGACGCCTTGGAGACCGCGTATTCCCAGGATGGTGATGAAGAGGTGTGCCTCATCTGCCGAAGCAACAAACGCGCTTTCCAATACAGCCAACAGGTGCGCGCCCGCATCCACGGCTTCGAGGAGGAGATCTGTTCCGGCGATCGATTGATGGTGGTGAAGAACAATTATTTCTGGGCCGGGCAGAACGGGAAAGCCGAGCTGATCGCGAATGGGGAGCAGTTCGTGGTCAGCCGGGTGCACGGGGTGGAAGAAGTCCACGGCATGCGCTTCGCCGACATCACTGCACTGTGGTGGAACGGCGTGGAGGAGCGGGAGTTGGAGGTGAAGGTGATGCTCGATGTGCTCTCCATCGATGCACCCGCTCTGCCCATGCCGCGGCTGAAACTCTTGAGAGAGGCCATTTTCAACGGATACACCGATACCACCAAGGCCGCTCGTATGAAGCGGCTGCGCGAGGATGGACACGCACAGGCACTACAGGTGAAATACGCCTACGCCGTCACCGCGCACAAGGCGCAGGGTGGCCAATGGAACACGGTGTTCGTGGATCAGGGCTACGTCACGGAGGAGATGATCGACAAGGAGTATGTGCGGTGGTTGTATACGGCCATCACCCGTGCGGGCAAGCGGCTCTACCTGCTCAACTTCCATCCCCGTTTCTGGGGCGAGGAGGGTTAACGGCTCACGCGCCGAAGAGGAGCACATGCTCCAAAGGCATCGGTGTGGCAAGACTGATCAAGTGTGCTGGACCGATCCGCCAGGTGCGCACATGATACTCGGGGGCTGCCAAAGCGATGAATTCGGGATGGGCGATGGTGAGCTTGTTCACCGCCTGGTCCACGCGTAGGCTCCGAAGGTCGTCCATGATGCCAACGCCGCTTGCTTTCAATACGGCCTCTTTCCGCGTCCACAGTTCGAGGAACGCACGTTTCGCATCATCGCTGCGCGCGATATGTTCCTGCTCCTCCGGCGTGAAATAGTGCGCACCCACTGCGTTATGGTCCACGCGCCGGTCGACCGTTTCCACATCCACGCCCAGGTCCATGTCAAGGGCTACCGCCAACACCACGGCGTCCTTGGTGTCGCTCAAGTTGAACGTCAAGCGCCCATTGGGGAGATAAGGTTTCCCGAACCGGCCGCGTTCTGCTACGATGTCCTTTGGCGGCACCCCCGTGTAGTGCCCCAGCAATTCTCGCATCCAGCCGTGGCCGAGTACGTAACGCTCGCGGTCCACCTCGAACTTGAAGCGCGCTGCGCGCTCCCGTTCCTTTTCGTCGAGCAGGTCGTACAAGTTCTCCCTTCGCTGCCGCAGCTCGGCCAGTTCCGCGAAGTGCACGGAACAGGTGCCCGGTCGGATCGCGGGCGGCTCAGCGCGCAGCACATCGCGGTGGTCAGGTCCGCTGCAGTGGATCACAAGCGGGCGCGATGCCATCACACCACGCCGAGCGCTGCGGTCTCTTTGCGAACGATGATGCCTTCCATCACCTTGGCCAGATCCGCCACGAGGGGTTCCTTGATGATGTTGTAGTGATCGCCTTCGATGTTGCGCAGGATCAGGTTGCCGCGCACATGCTTGCGCCAGCCCATATCGGGCGGGCCCGGCGAACCCACCGCCTTGATCACGGCCACATCACCATCGTACGGAGCGGCCTTGTACTCGGGTGTCGCGCGGTCGTAGGTGTCGATGATGTTGAAGTTGCGCAATTTCATGGGGAGCACTTTGCCCGCACCGTGTATCGAGTTGATCAACGCCCGCATCACCGTCTTCTTCACCGGCTCGTAGAACTTCCGTTCTTCCTGCATCACATGCGCGAACGGCTCGGGTGCGTAGCTGTCCAACATGATCACCAACGGCACTTCGTGGCCTTGCTGCCGCAGTTGCCGCGCCACCTCGAAGGCCACCAGACCACCGAAGGAATACCCGCAGATGTTGTAAGGGCCTTGCGGAAGCAAGCGCTGCAATTCCTCGATATAGTGCGTGGCGATGGCCTCCACGGAGGTGTAGCGCATAGGAAGGCCATCCTCGCCTTGGTGTACGGTACCGTAGAACGGTTGTTCCTTGCTCAGGTACCGAGGCAGCAGATGGTTCGCCTCATCACCATGCACACAGAAAAGCGGCACGCGATCGCCCTCCCGCTTGATCGGGGTCACGTTCTTCAGGTCCGCAGCCACATTGTCCACTTGTTCGCCGCTGAGCTCCACGGCCAGTTCGGCGATCGTGGGTGAACGGAACAGCAGGTTGAGGCCATAGGTGCGACCGAACTGTTGCTCGATCTGGGTGAGCATTTGGATGCCGAGGATCGAATGACCGCCGAGGTCGAAGAAGCTCTCGTGGATGCCGATGTCCTCCAGGCCGAGCACTTTACTCCAGATGGCAGCGAGTTTCTTCTCCGTCGCGTTCCGTGGGGCCACATGTTCCACCGTCATTTGAACCGCACGGAGGTCCGGTATCGGCAGGCGTTTCTTGTCCACCTTGCCGTTGGCGTTCAACGGCAACTCGCGTAGCACCACGTGGAAGGATGGCAGCATGTACGCCGGCAGTCTATCCTCCAATGACTTCCGCACGGTAGCGATCAGTGCGTCGCTGCGTTTCTTGTCGCTTTCCGGATCGAAGTCGGCGGGTACGATGTAGGACACGAGCTGGTGGTCGCCGGGCATGTCCTTACGGGCCATCACCACGCGGTCGCGCACACCGGGGATGGCGCTGATGGCGTTCTCGATCTCGCCCAGTTCGATGCGGAAGCCGCGTACTTTCACTTGGTCATCTGCGCGACCCAGGAATTCGATGCTGCCGTTGGTGTTCCAGCGGACGAGGTCGCCGGTCCGGTACATGCGGGCCTCGCCACCCAGGAAGGGGTCAGGCAGGAAGCGTTCGGCGGTAAGGTCGGGTCGTTGCCAGTAGCCGAGCGCCACGCCATCGCCTCCCGTATAGAGTTCGCCTTTCACGCCAACACCCACCGGCTTCAGCTGCTCATCCAGCACGTAGAGGAAGGTGTTGTTGATCGCTTTGCCGATGGGGACCGCACGTCCGATGTCTCCTTCGGAGTCGATCCGATGGGCACAGGAATACGTGGTGTTCTCCGTGGGACCGTAGATGTTGCTCAGTACTCCCGGGCCCAAAGCTCGGAAGGCTTTCGTGATATGCGGCACGGACATCGCTTCACCACCCGTGAGGATGCTCTTAAGTCCTTTCAAGCGATCGAGTTGCTCGTCCACAAGCAGGTTGAAGAGTCCGGTGGTGATGAACATGGTGTTCACCCCGTTGCGCTCGATCGCATCGGTGATGTCGCGCATGCTGGGTTTGGCTTGCTGCAAGAGCACCAGCTTGCCGCCATTCAATAGTGCGCCGTAGATCTCGTAGGTCGATGCATCGAACGAGACGTTCGACAACTGCGCCATCACGGTGTCCCCGCCGAGCTGCACGTAATTCTGGTTGCGCACCAGACGCACGATGCTGCGCTGTGACACCACGACCCCTTTGGGTTTGCCCGTGGAGCCGGAGGTGTACATGATGTACGCCGGAGTCTCCGGTTTGTCCAAAGGTGCGATCGCTGCTGCGTTCGCTTTATCCAGCAACAAGGGATCGAAGACCAAGGTCCGCGCTTCATGCGGAGGAAGGGCGTTCGCCGAAGAGGGATCCGTCACGAGCACCTTGAACTTGGTATCGTCCACGATGAAGCGGATGCGATCCTCTGGATAGGTCTGATCGATGGGGACATAACACGCACCGGCGCGTAGGATGGCCAGATGGGCGACCATCAGGGTCACGTTCCGCTCTGCGCACAAGCCCACCAGATCGCCCGGTCGTACACCCGCATCGATCAGTGCGGCGGTCGCATTGTTCACCTTGTTGCGCAACTGCGCATAGGTCACTTGTGTGCTTCCCTGCACCAAGGCCACACGATCGCCATGTTGCTGTGCGATCTCGTCGAAAAGCTGCGAGATGCTCTTGTTCCGCGGATAGGGAACAGCGGCGCCGCTCCATTCCATGGGCGGTGCGATACCCGCTACGCTCAGGTCCGTTCCGCTCACCAGGTCGCCGATGCGCGCTTCAGGTCGGCTGATGATGCGCCGGATCAGCGCGGTGAACTCACCCATCCACTCGCGCACCGTTTGCTCGTCGAACAGGTCGGCGTTGTAGCTCCACTCCAAGGTCAAGCGATCCTCGCTGCCCGTGGCGTTGAGGAACAGTTCGAAGTTCTCGTAGCGTCGCGCATTGCTGATGAAGCGGTGTTGCAGTCCTCGGAAGGCCACACCATCGTCCATGTTCATGTCGATGTTGAACACTACCGGCACCAACGGTACACGACCGGGTATCCTTGGAAGGTTCAATTTCTTCAGCAGCGTGCCGAAGGTGTATTTCTGGTTGTCGAACGCGTCCAACACCGCTGTTCTGCGCTGTTTCAGATGGTCCACGAAGGGCCGCTCATCATCGATCCAGCTGCGCAAGGCCAGCAGGTTCACACAATGGCCCACAAGGTGCTTCATGCCGAAGTCGCTCTGACCCGCAGCTGGCAGACCAACGACCATGTCCTGCTCACCGGTGAGCTTGTGGATCAGCAGCTCGAAGGACGTGAGCAGGGTGGTCACGAAGCTGGCGCCGTTCCGTGTGGCCATTGCCCGCAGATCGGTGACCAGTTGCGGTTCCATGTCCAGGTCAAGGCGGTTGCCCGTGTAGGTCTTCTGCCGTGGTCGGGTATGATCGGTCGGGAGGTCCAGTTGGGCTACCGGACCTTTGAACACCTCTCCCCAATACTGCTCCACCGCGGCATGGTCTGCGCTCCGCGCGAAGTCGAAGGTGGCCAGAGCGTAATCGCTGAAGGGCACCGCTTCCGGCAGTGGGGCGGCCTCTCCGCTCAGGTTCGCTGTATACAAGGAGCTGATCTCGGCCATCATGATGCCCAAGCTCCAGCCATCGCACACGGCATGGTGTGCAGTTAGGCGCAGGTGGTGTTCATCGGCCGTCAGCCGGATGAGTTGAGCGCGGAAAAGTGGCCCATTGATCAGGTCGAACTCGGTGGTCATGTCCTTTTCGGACAGGGCAGCGAGCGCCTTCGCACGAGCTTCCGGCGACTGACCGCTCAGGTCGACCACCGGCACTGTAACCGGCTGGTGGGCCCAGATCATCATGCGCGTGCCGGTCGCACTCAACGTACTGCGCAGCGAGCCGTGGCGCTCCACGAGTTGATCAACGGCCTTCAGGATCGCCGCTTGATCGAGGGTGCCTTTCAATTCGAGGGATACACTTTCGATGTAGGCGCAGGAGGCTTCTTTGCTCATGCCCGCAGCGAGCATGACCTCTTGCTGTGCTTCGGTCGTCGGTATCGTCTGCAGGATCTCGTTCGGGCCGAAGGGGTCGAAGTCGACGGGGATGTATCGGGGCTCTTGGATGAATTTCTCCATGATCGATGTCGCGCTACGGTCTTTACTTGTTCAATTCTCGTCGTTCACCACCATCAGGTACTTGCCGGTGCGTTTCGGGTCGGGAACGAACCAAGCCGGCTCACCTTTCGCGGTGCGTCCGATACGTGCACCGGGCACAGGAGGTTCCATCGCACTGATCACGCGTTCGCTGAGCTTGCGTACGTGACCGTTCAACACACTGTTCACATACGGGATCGGATACGTCCGCTCCGGCATGAAGCCGCTTTCACGCAGTTCCTTGCAGGTCTTCTCCACCGCGTTGATGATGAATTCGATGTCCGCCGCCGTATGGGCCGTGGTGATGAAGTGCGGGAAGTCCAGCACGTGCACACCGTGGTAGCGCATCAGCATGAAGAAGAGCTCGGTGTAGTTGACGCTCTCGTCGTACTTCGTCTTGAAGGCGCTGCCGAAGTTCACCCAGCGGTAGGGGAGCTGGTACTGGTCGAAGAGGCCGTTCACGCGCGCAACCATGTCCTCGGTGATGGTGTTCAGCCGCTCTTGGAGCGCAGGGCCTTCGTTCTTCATGAACACGAGCGCGGCCTTCATCGCGGCAAGCGTCAGCGGGTGGCGCACGAAGGTGCCGGCGAAGTAGGTGACGCCTGCAGGCGGCACGCTGTCGTCGCCGTACTGCCAGTGGCCGCCGTCGAGGGCGTCCATCCACTCGCTCTTGCCGATCATGGCTCCCACGGGCATGCCGCCACCGATCACCTTGCCGTAGGTGCCGATGTCGGCCTGGATGCCGAAGAGCGCCTGCGTTCCGTTCGGGTGCGTGCGGAAACCGGTGATCACCTCATCGAAGATCAGCGCGGTGCCGTTCTCCTGCGTGATGCGGCGCACCTCGCGGAGGAAATCCACTGGGCGGAATTCCATGCGGCGGCTCTGCACCGGTTCAACGAGCACGGCCGCTGCTTCGTGGCAACGTTGCTTGATGATCTCGAGGCTCTCCGGCGTGCCGTAGTCGAGCACCAGCATGTTCTGCACGCTCTCGGGCATGATGCCGGGCGCGCCGGGATAACTCTTCTTGCTCTTGCTCCCGCGGATGATCACCTCGTCGTTGATGCCGTGGTAGCTGCCGCTGAAGGAGATGATGAGGCTGCGACCGGTGACGGTACGAGCCATGCGCATCGCGCCGAGCACGGCCTCGGAACCGGTGTTGCATACCGCTGCGCGTTCGGCGCCGGTGAGCTCGCAGAGCAGTTTGGATACTTCCGCGGCCAGCGGGTGCATCGGGCCGATCTCCACGCTGGTGTCGATCTGTTTATGGCAGGCTTCCTTGATGAAGTCGGGCATGTAGCCGAACATCGAGGAGCCGAATCCGCTGAGGATGTCCACGTACTCATTGCCGTCGATGTCCCACAGGTGGCAGCCCACGCTCTTGTCCACCACCACCTGATAGATGAGCTCTTTGGTCTGTGGCTTGAACCCGGTGACCACGCGTGGGTCGGCCATCGGCTTGCGGTTCTCCTGGGTGAAGGCCTTGCTCTTGGCGGTCTTCGCCACGTAGCGCTTCACAAAGGCGTCGAACCATGCGCGCTGCTGAGGCGTCATGTCGTCCACCTTCTCCTTGCTGATGCGTGCTTGTGCACCGAAGACCTTCTTCAGTTCCGGAGCATCTTCCAATGCGTTCACATCGGGCGTTGCGGCGGCTGCGGGTCGACCATGGTCGACCCCTGCCGCTGCTCCGCCACCGTTCCAATGCGGCAGGATGTGGTCCGCCAGCTTGTCCAGGTTCGGCAGCTCCTCGTTCAATTGACGGAACGAGATCTTCACGCCGAACTTCTTGCTCAAGGAGGTGGCGACCTGCGTCAGGAAGAGCGAGTCGAGGCCCATCTCCAGGAAGGTCTCCTCGTTGCTCGCTTCGGCCAGTTCAAGGCCGGAGCTTTCTTCCAGCAGGTGCTTGATCTGCGCGATCAGTGCATCCTTGGGAGAGAGGTTGGCATCGCCGCTGTTCGGAACAGGTGCTTCGATCGAGGTGCTGGCGACCGCCCGACCACCATCGGCCACCATGGCCACGGGATCCACCCAGTGGCGGATGCGCTCGAAGGCATAGGTCGGCAT